>CAZNBI010000053.1:0-6009 GCA_964571065.1 uncultured Rhodobacterales bacterium
ATATATAGCCATTCGTGAGTTCTTACTGCTCTGGTCTCCTCTTGCTCCATAAAAATCATGTCTCTTGAATTTAAATCTTCATCTGTAAATTTGAGACTAATACTATTCACTAATTTAGACTTAAGTTTGGAAACTCCTGCCATACTCAATATGGTATTTGCTAAATCAGTTTGGCTAACTAAAGCTTTTGAAATGCCTTTATTTATTTTTGGCCCAGAAAAAATTAATGGGATATTAAAACTAGGCCTATGCATTGATGATGGCCAAGCAGCAAGTCCATGGCCCCAAATCCCATGATTTCCAAGTGAAAAACCATGATCTGAAGTATAAATAATTATAGTGTTGTCAAAAAGATTTAAGCTTTTTAACTCACTCAGAATTTTGCCAATACCTTCATCAATTAATGATGCTTGAGAAAAATAATTTCTAATACTGTCTTTATTATTTGGTAATAATAACGGTCCAGAAAATTGCTCAGGTAAGTCTTCACCACTTTCTAGTAGCCTTGATGAGTATCTCTTAATTACTCTTTTATTAATACCTTCACGTGGAACTGTAGAGAGCTCACATTGTTCATAAAGGCTTGCAAATTTATTTGTAGACTTCCCTTTTATAGAGGGCCAATGTCCATAAGGACCATTAAAAGGCACAAAGCAGAAAAATGGATTTTGATGATCTTTAATTTGATTTAAGTATTCAATTGTTTTTAAAGTAAAAAAATCAACTGAATGACCCTGATGATTATACACTTCATCGTTATCAATAATTTTATTATCATAAAAGCTTTTTGTGTGGCCATGAGGAAAAGTAACCCAATGGTCAAATGCCTTAGGACTTTTCCATGCTTTGCCTAAATGATATTTTCCTATTAAAGCATTGTTATAACCTGCATCTTTTAGTTTTTGAGGAAAACTTTCAAATTCACCAATAGCATTCCAATCCTCTGGCCAGAGATCTTCAAGTTTATCATCAAGCCAATTATGAATACCGTGTGCGGTTGGCATTAATCCAGTTAACACAGATGCCCTACAAGGAGAACACATTGCATTTGTACAATATGCAGAAGTATATTTCATACCCTCTTTTGATAGCAAATCAATATTAGGCGTTTTGACTTCATGATTTCCATAGCATCCTAAAAAATCAGCAGACTGGTTGTCTGTCATAATCAAAAGGATATTTGGTCTGCTTTCTTTCATTTTATGTTTTCAAAAAATTTTAAGATTTTCCTTTGTAGATAAAATGATGCCAAATTATGATTATAATTGATAATAAGATACCTATAGAGTAATAAAACTCTAAACTTGAAATTACCATTCCTGACAAAATAATTCTTATTATTATTTCAAAAGTGCTTAGTTCGTATTTGTCAAACTTAGCTAGACAACTTGAAATTAAGTATAGAAATAATGATAGACGAGCCAACAGCCACAGCAAAGATAAAAAATAGATATTACCATCATAACCCGGCAAATAATCAGCTGTAGGTGAATTTGGGTCTATTTTTGCAGCATCTATAACTAAAAGCTCAGGATAGAAAGCAAAAATGAATGGGATAATAAACATTACAATACCAGACTTTACAGCTGAAAAAGCAGTCGACATTGGATCAGCTTTGGTTAGAGAAGAAGCTGCAAATGCTGCTATTGCAACTGGAGGAGTAATAGCCGAAGCAACAGCAAAATAAAAAATAAACATATGAGCTGTGAAAGTGGCAATTCCTAATCCAACAAGCATAGGACCCATTAATAGTGCAACGTTTAGGTAGGCTGGTACACTTGGCATACCCATACCTAGAAGGATAGCCATTAACATCGTTACTAAAAGTGCTACAAATAGAAAGAATCCATTATCTGTTAATCCAGTATCATAGTTTCTTAATAAATGAATGATATCTGTGGCAATAAAGTTTGATAGTCCAGTAAAATTAAGGCAAAAATCAATAACAGAAACTGCCAAAAACATTAGATAAAGTGTGCTTACAAGTATGCCAGCATCCGATAACGCATGAGCTAATTTTGATGGGTTTAGCCTAATATTCTTATCTAAGAAAAATAAAACCATAAGCAATGCTGTTGCCCACCAACCAGCAGAACCTGCATCACCAGCAGAATTTTGGAAAAGTTGAAACAGCCATGGTAATTCATATGCTCTGCAAACACCATTCTCAATTACCTGATTAACACCAAACAAACTCCCTAAAACTCCACATCCAACAGTTTCTTTTGGAGTAATTAACATAAATAAAATTAATAAAATTGGAGCAAAAATCATTATTAAGTTTTTATAATCTTCTCCTGTTAAGATCATTTCCTCAGTGATTTTGCCAACAGGAGTAATATTTTGTTTTCTTGACTGAAATACAACCGAAAGAAACAAACATCCAAAATAAGCAATAGCAGGTAAAGCAGCAGCTATAATAACTTCTCTATATGGTACAACAGTCATCGCAGATAAGATAAATGCAGCCACACCCATTACAGGAGGCATTATTTGCCCTCCCGAGGAGGCTGCAGCCTCAACTCCACCTGAAAATACTTTTGCAAAACCTCTTCTAAGCATCATGGGTATTGTGAGCGCCCCAGTTGATAAAACATTCACAATCGGGCCACCTGATATTGTTCCAAACATTGCAGAACTTACTATGGCTGCATGGGCCGGACCTCCTCTTAGGTGCCTTGTCCATAGAAAAGCTATTTTTATAAGTGATTTTCCACCAGCTGAAACACCAAACAATGATCCCAAAACAATATATGGGAAAACTGTATTTATAAGGATATTCATAAACCTACCAAGCAAACCTTGCCCATTATTGACTAAGATCTCTCTAACAGCAGGCCTTCCATCAGACAGTAATCTTGGTTCCCCACCTAATTTTGTAATTAAGTATTTATTTATGTCATCAGCACCATAAAAATACCAAATCATTACAGTTAAAAAAGTATAGGCAGTCACAAGAATTGCAACAGCCACAAGAGGAAAACCCCAAACTTTAACATTATAAATTAAAAAAATTATCAATGAAAATATCATCACAAGAAAAATCCAATTCCCAAGATGATTGATACAAGTAGGGTCATCAACAGTACTAGGTTCAGGCAATCCCATGAGCTCAGCAAAATCTTTTTCAGCCTGAAGTGATTGAGCAATTAACTCTGCTCTCTCGCCGGTAAATTGATCAATTAAACATATAGAATCAATTTCTATGACAAATGAGAGTGATATAAGAGCCGCCATAAATATTAGGCTAACATCCATAAAAATACTTAAAATTTTAGTTATGAAGCCTCTATTCTTATACTCCCTCCAAAAAGAGTGGTTTAGTGAAACCACCAACATCATCATGAAAAAAATTATAGGGAAAAAATACTCGTATGAAAATTTTCTGAAAACAATTTTGTTATTTCCAGTAATATCCCAAATCAACTGTTCTAAACCAGGAATAGCTGGAATTGTATTAAGCATTCCTATTAAAACAAGAACAAAAGCAATTACTTTTGCAATTTTTAATCCCACATCACTATTTTTCTCAAATTCTAGTGTTGGGGAATTTTTGACAGAATTCATTTAGCTTAAATAAATTGAGTTATGAAAATAAAAATGGCCAAGCTGAAAACTTGGCCATTACGTAACCTTTACTTAGCGCAATCGGCTACTTTGTATCCAGCTTCTTCCCATGCTGCAACAGCACCTGCATGATACTTCACTTTACTTGGCCCGCATAATCCAGCCAACTTTGGATCCATTTGAGCAAGCCCAATGTTAGGAGCAAAGGGAGACTTAGCTTTTAACTTATCTAGAGTAGCTATATGAGTAGCTGTAATTGCTTTTGCAAGATCAAAACTCATATCTTTATGAACTAGCTCAACAAATGCAGTACCTAGTCCTCTAAAAACTCCATCTTCAGAAACCATTGAAACACCATCACTATAACCCATATCTTCCCATTTTACTTGAAGTGGGATATTGCCAGGTGCGTTAAAAACCTTTTGATAAGCTTCACTTTCAAAAATATCTTTAGGTGTAGAAATTATTCTTACATTTCCTGCAGACTGCATTACTGTAACTCTTGCAGAAGGAAAAGTGAGAGGAACCACAACTCCATCAACTGATCCATCAACTAAAATATTTGCTAATTGACCCCAATTAGCCTGAACACCTTTATAATCATCACCTTCTTTATAACCACTCGCTAAAACTATAGCTTGACGTGCATTAACCAAAGCAGCTCCTCTTGGAGGGCCATTAAAAATTGTTTTACCCTTAATATCTTTCCAACTATTAATGTTTGCACTTTCAAGAGCAAACAAGCCAAAACCACCAGCATTGTATGGATAAAGAGCTCTAACATTTGCTGCTAATTCTGCTCCTTTATCCCCTTGTTTTGCAAAAGGGCCTCTTCCTTTATCTAGTAAAAAAGGTAAAATTATTGGCATTGCTGACATATCAATTTTTCCTTCAGCAAGTGTCATTAGTGAATTTGTAAGCGTCTGACCTTCTGTAACTTGCAAGTTAGCAATTCCTGCTTCACCAAGAACGTCAGATAAATGCATAATTGTTAAATGTGGAACTCCACCAGGGCTTGCTGTATGAGCAGATAAATTCACTTGTGCGTTTGCAGTTACTGAACTTAACCCCAAAATTAGTAAAATCGTAAAAAAACCGTTTTGAATTTTTTTCATTAAATTCCTCCAGATATAATATTTATTGTAGTTATTGTTATACTAATCAAAGTTATTTGCAATTGGTTTTAAATAGAAATATTGTTGATTAAATCCAATCAAAGGAGACGCTAATG
Organism: uncultured Rhodobacterales bacterium; assembly: GCA_964571065.1. Lineage (GTDB taxonomy): Bacteria > Pseudomonadota > Alphaproteobacteria > Puniceispirillales. Next base: position 4,799 of record CAZNBI010000053.1, read on the forward strand.
GAGAAAAAAATTGCACTTGAGGAGCACTTTATGCATCCAGACTTTGTTGACTACTGGTCTAATACTGCAATTAATATTAGTCCTGAGCTTTTTGGAAAAGTTAGAAATAAACTAGAAGATTTTGGTGAGAGGCGTCTCAATGAAATGGACAGTATAGGAGTTGAAAAGTCTGTGTTATCTCTTGCTGGCCCAGGAGTTCAAGCTGAGTATTTTACAAATAAGGCCATTGAGAAGGCAAAATTCATAAATGATTATTTGGCCGAAAAAATATTAGATAAAAGATCACGTTACGGTGGATTTGCACATCTTGCCATGCAGGATCCTAAAGCTGCTGCAGATGAGCTAGAAAGAACAACTCGCGATTTAGGTTTCTCAGGTGCATTGGTAAATGGTATTACAAATGGAGCATACCTTGATGATGATCGATTTTCAGTGCTTTGGGAGCGTGCATCAGATCTAAACGTTCCAATATACATTCATCCAAATAATCCAGCTGACATACCAGCAATGTACCAAGGTCATCCAGAAATGTGGGGACCTGTCTGGTCTTGGACTGTAGAAACAGGATCTCATGCACTCCGTATAATTTTTAGCGGCATATTTGATCGCTTTCCAAATGCTAAATTAATCCTTGGTCACATGGGAGAAACGCTTCCATACCAATTATGGCGTTTTAATAGTAGATGGGCAATTTCCAATAAAGGTTCAAAAAAATTAAAGCTATTACCATCAGAATATTTTAAAAAAAATTTTTGGTGTACAACAGCAGGCGTTTGTTCTGATGAACCATTGCGCTGCGCTATTGACGCTCTTGGAACTGACCGTGTGATGTTTTCTGTTGATTATCCATTTGAAAAATCTGAACATGCAGGTTTGTGGATTGACAATGCAAATCTATCTGTGGCCGAAAAGTCAATGGTTTGTTATGAAAATGCAAAATCATTACTGAAACTTTGAAAGATGAATAATTCAGTTAATAAATCCATTATTGTGACAACACTTGGAACTGGCACTCCAATTTTAAACCCAAAACGTGCAAGTCAAAGTATTTTAATTGAAGCAGCAGGCTATCGACTCCTTTTTGACACGGGAAGAAATGTAGCTACAAGACTTGCACAGGCAAATGTACCTCCAGCCTCAGTCACACATATATTCTTTACTCATTTTCATTCTGATCATACGGTAGGTTTCGCTGATTTCTGGTTAAGTTC
>CAZNBI010000053.1:6109-8219 GCA_964571065.1 uncultured Rhodobacterales bacterium
TTACTCATTTTCATTCTGATCATACGGTAGGTTTCGCTGATTTCTGGTTAAGTTCATGGTTACCCGCAGGTGGATCAAGGTCTACACCACTTAATGTTTTAGGTCCAGAAGGAACACATAGTTTAATAGAAGGACATCGACTTGCTTTTAATGATGATATTAAAATTCGTTCTTCTGATCAGGGGCTTCCTCTAAGAGGCGTGGAAATAGAAACTAAAGAATTTTTAAAATGTGGTCAGGTGTTTAATCAGGATGGCCTTACCGTGACATCTTTTGAAACAGATCATGGTGAAAAAATTAAGCCTAATTGGGGTTATAAAATTCAATATTCAGGGCGAACTGTTGTTATAAGCGGAGATGCTAAAAATGATATTCGAGTATCAGAAATTGCAAAAAACTCTGATTTATTATTTCATTCCCTAGGTGCTGCAAAAGATGAAATCAAAAACCTTGATGATATTAATGCTATTCTTCAACATCATACTACACCAAAAGAGGCTGCAAAAATCTTTTCATCATCACGACCAAAGCTTGCTGTTATAATTCATATGGTTCTTCTTGGCAAACCAGGCTTTCCTCCAATGACTTCAATGGAAATTATGGAAACCATACAGAAATATTATAATGGACCTCTCATTATAGCTGAGGATCTAATGAAGTTTGAGGTTGGAGAGAAAGTTAAAGTAATTCCAAAGTCAAATACTTAAATATAATAAAAATTACCTAAATTTCCATAATGAAAAAGAATTACAGAGAAATTTACCAATATGTTTTAATTAAAACTTTTTAACCGTGAGATAATATCGAAGCTAAATGAATACTCTGAGTAGCCAGTGAATTAGCTGCAACAATATCACCAAATTTCGAAGTTAAGTTTGGACTAATCATATATAAGCCCTTGTTAGGCTTCCCTCCAATTCTAAGAACTCTAAATTTATCGTCTACTTCCAAAGTTTCATTAAAAATATCTGAAAAACCAATTTTAGACTTAATAATCTGTTTAGCGAGTTTATCTTCACCTTTACCAGAGCAATTTATAATTTTGTCTACATTGATTGATTTTCTATCACCTATTGTTAAAATTATTTTGTTTCTATTCTGAATAATATTTTTTGCTTTTCCTTTATGCATAATTAATTGTTGATTTTTTTGAAACTCTATTAAATCTCTAATTGATTGCGGTGACGCTCTATACCTATATCTTGACCAAGTAGAGTTTAATTTTTTTTTTAAGGATAATTTTCCTTTATCTGGCAATTTTTTCCAATTATCATTAATATTTTGTCTTAATTCTTCCCAAGCTGATTGCCACTCTGAACTCTCTACAGGTTTTAATGGAAGATAGTTTTTTATAAAATTTAAAAAATTGGATGGGAGAATTCTATTATTATTCTCATATGGCCAAATAGGGATTTTTTTTCTTTCCCATTTTGAATTTGCAGGAGGGAACTTTCCACTTGGTGAAACAACATGTATTTCACCTTTATGATTAATTGATTTTAGTGATGCTATACAATCTAGGGACGTAAGCCCTGATCCTATTAAAAGAATATTATCATTTTTATGAATTAATTTTATCCAATTTCCGTTCCAGGGATTTTCAACAAGATTTTTATTTTGAGTAATAGCTGATTTATCTAAAGCAAAAGGCCATTTAGGTGTTGGATTTCCTGTAGCAAGTATTATATTTTTAGAAAATATTTTCGTATTGTCACCTAAAGAAGAAGTCCAAGTACCAGATTTATCTTTGTATATTTTTTTTACAATTTCTTTTTTATGCAATAATTGACCTTTTTCTATGAGCTTGTTTATTTTCGAATGAACAAACCTACCAAAGTCACTTCTCTTATAAAAATTTCCAGCTTCATGCCAAGCTTCTTCATCTATAATATTTTTTTTAGCCCAATTAGTAAATTCAAGCTTATTGTTTGGATCAATCCACATAATCTCAGATCGAACATTTAATCGATAGTTATCATTCATACAATTAAAAGCATTGCCGTAGCCCAGTTTAGTAGGGCCTACTATATTGATTACATTTGGTTGAATTCCTGCTTCTAATAAATGATAACACAAAGTAGCTGCTGTAAAACCACTACCAACAATTAAA
>CAZNBI010000054.1:0-1551 GCA_964571065.1 uncultured Rhodobacterales bacterium
CCTAATACTCCAACTTGCCTTAAAGCTCCTCCTAAAAGCTTTCTCTGACGACGAACTTTATGTTCCATATTTTCTGGAAAACATAGTATAGATCCTGCAGGTGCTCCTAAACCCTTTGAAAAACAAATTGAAACACTGTCTGCATATTTTACAATATCTTTGGGTTCACATTTTAATTCTTCAATAGCGTTAAATAATCTGGCTCCGTCTAAGTGTATACTTAAATCCATTTCTTTGGCTTCAGCGTGATTTCTTTTTAAATTTTCAATAGGTATGACTCTTCCTCTGGAGGTATTCTCTAAACAAAGAAGTTTTGAAATAGGATAATGAGGATCATCTGGTTTTACAGCACTCTTAATTGATCCTTGCTTTATAGATAAGCAATCCTCTACTTCTATTGTGCTTATAGCTACACCACCTAGTACTGAAGCACCAGCAGCCTCATCTAATGCAGTATGGTAAACATTTCCAACAATCATTTCTTCACCTCTACCACAATGAGATAAAATTGCTGATAAATTACTCTGAGTTCCACTTGTCATAAAAACAGATCGATCCTTGCCCAAAAGTTCTGAGAATTCTCTTTCTAATTTATTAATAGTAGGGTCTTCTCCATATACGTCATCTCCAACTTCCGCTTCATACATAGCTCGGAGCATTTCTTTTGATGGCTTAGTTACAGTATCGCTTCTTAAATCTATCATCTGGAATTAATAAAATTTTGAAAAAATTGACAATTGAACATCATTTTTAGGTTATAATCAGATTATATATTTTGCAACATGAGAAAGAGGAGATTTTAATGTCAGATGAAAAAGCAGCTTACATCTTGGTTGATGTAAAAATTACGAATAATGAAAATTATGAAAAATACAAAAACTTGGCTAAGCCACTTATAGAAAAATTTGGAGGTGAGTATTTGACCAGAGGTGGTCATATGGAAGTCGTTTTAGATGAATTATGGTCTCCAACTAGACTGGTATTAGTTAAATTTCCAAATCTAGGAAAAATAAAGGAATGGCTTAATAGCCCAGAATATGAAGAAGTAGCAAAAATAAGACTTGAAAATTCTGTTGGTACTTTTGTCGTATTAGAAGGCTTGTAATTTCAAAATTAGTCTTTTTTATTATTAGCTAAAAATCCAATGATTGGGCATTCTGGTCTTTGATCTCCACTGCAACTTTTGGCAACCCTTGAAAGTTCTTTCTTCAAGGAATTTAATTCTGACATTTTTTGATCAATTTCATCTATTTTTTTTAGTGTTAATTTTTTAACTTCACTACTCGATCTAGTTCTATTTTCGTAAAGGCTTAAAAGCTCTCTACATTCCTCAATTGAAAAATTGAACTTTCTAGCTTTTCCTACAAATAATAGTTTTTCAATATCTTGGTTTGTAAAAATTCGGTAATTTGAATTTTCGTTGGTTTTAGGATTAATTAATCCAATATCAGAATAAAATCTGACGGTTTTTATTGGCAAATTTGATTTTTTTGCAGCTTCTCCAATATTCATTTTAAACTCCACTTGACTCTCCACCTTGTGGAGACCTTA
>CAZNBI010000054.1:1651-4031 GCA_964571065.1 uncultured Rhodobacterales bacterium
AAAGGACGATCTGGGATGATTGCTGCTTTAGTTTTAAAAGCCATGAAAGAAAAAGATACTATAAAAAAAGTAAGAGAAAACGTAGTTGGAGCTATAGAGACTGAAGAACAAGAAACCTTTGTAGAAAATTGGATTTAAAAGCTATACATGAAATAACCAATTGGACCCATTATTAGTACACTTAGCCATGATGGAAATTTTAAAAATGCTATCAGTAAAGTACTAATGATAATGAGTAAAATACCATTTATATTTCCTAAATAATTACTCAACAATATATCAAAAAAAGTTAAAAATAATAATCCAACAACTGTTGCATTTACACCGTGTATCCCATTATAAACCCATTTTAGTTTTATTAATCTATCCCAATAATTGATTGCTAAAGTAGCTATAATTAAACCAGGAAAAAAAATAAAAATAAGTGAAGCTATTCCCAAAAATAAAGCATGGTATATCCCATTAGATGCTCCAATCACCGTTACTATATATGACGCAAAAGTAAATAAAGGTCCTGGCAACGCCTGAGCTAATCCATAACCACCGTTAAATAATTCTTTACTGATTAGATTATTAAAAACAAATTCTTTTTCTAAGTAAGGCAAAACAACATGACCACCACCAAAAACCAGTGAGCCACTTTTATATAGTCCACTAAAGACTTTGAGATATAAAATGTTGTAATATACATTGATTAAAGGGAGTAAAATTAAAAAGAAAATTGAAACTAAAATAAATATTAAAAGTAAAAGATTTAAATTTTTGTTTGAAATTATTATTTTCTCAATATGAGGTTGAGCATCTCTAGTTATTTTATCTCTTAAGTTAAAAAAAATTCCTAAAACAAAACCAAGAGTTATTACAATTAATTGTTCAAAAGGAAATTCCCAAATTAAAAGTGTTAAGAATGAAATAAAAAATATTAGTAATCTTTTTATTTCATAACAAAAATTTTTACCCATATTAATTAAGGCTAATGCAATTATCGGTATTGCCACGCTTGCAAAACCATTAAGGACCTTTTCAGTTTCATTCATGCCGTTCATACTGGTATAACTTACTAGTATTAAAGCACTTAAAATCATTAAAAAAGCTGATGGAATAGTAAAACCAAGCCAAGCTGCAAAACCACCCAAATAGCTACCTTTCTGAAGACCAATCAGGAAACCAACTTGACTAGAACTTGGGCCCGGCAGAAATTGACTTAAAGAAACCAAATCCATGAATTTTTTTTCAGACAACCATTTTTTTCTTTTAACAAAGTTCTCTTGAAAAAAACCAATATGTGCAGTTGGTCCTCCAAAGGAATAAAGACCAAGGATAAAAAACTCAAAAAATATTTTAGAAAATGAAAAATCTTTTTGCATTTTTTTAAATCTAAACTCTACCACATATAAAAAAAGTTATTGTAACATCTTATTGTAATTATAATTTAAATCTTTTAATCAGATCTTATTAAAGTTTTTAATCATTTAAATATTTATCGGATTTATACTATGAGGCCTAATCTTTTTTCTTTAAGTGGAAATTTTTACAAAGGAAATTTACACACCCATTCTAACAAATCTGATGGAATATTGGATCCCCAAGAAGTTTGTTTTAGATATAAAACTGCAGGATATGATTTTATTTCACTTACAGATCATTTGATAGGTAAGTATGATTATCCAATAGTTGACACCTCAAATTATCGGGATGAAAGTTTTACCACCTTAATAGGTGCAGAAGTACATACTGGATCTATGTCAAATGGAGAGTTATGGCATATGGTAGCCGTGGGTCTTCCGTTAGATTTCTCACCCCCAAATGTTTGGGATTTTAATTTTGTAGAAGGTATGGAAACTGCTAATGAAGCCGCTCAGCGATGTATTGATGCCGGTGCTTTTGTTACTATAGCTCATCCCCAATGGTCCGGAATTACTTTAGAAGATGCTTTATCTATTAAAAATGCTCATGCTGTAGAATGCTATAACCATGGTTCTGCTTTTCAAGAAAGAGGTGATGGCTTTGCTATTTTGGATTCTCTATTAAACAATGGAAGAAAAGTAAACATAATGGCGACTGATGACGCTCACTTTAAAGTTCGAGATTATTTTGGTGCATGGGTGATGGTAAAATGTGACGAAAATTCACCAACTAAAATCTTAGAAAGTTTAAAGCTTGGAAATTATTATTGTTCACAAGGTCCCATAATTGAAGACATTGTAGTGGAAAAAGGTTTAGTAAAAGTAGTTTCTTCTCCTATTGAAAGATTGGTTATATGCGGAGATGGTACAGCTTCAAAATATATAACTTGTGATAAAAGCGAAAAAAACGAAATTCCATTTGGAAGATGTGAAGGAAGTCCTTGGATTAGGATCACCATCATAGATAAAAAAGG
>CAZNBI010000054.1:4131-7576 GCA_964571065.1 uncultured Rhodobacterales bacterium
TATGGTTAAAAAAGCACGTATTAATAAGGCATTAGATAGAGATCTAAAAACAAGAACCTTTTTTGAGAAAGCTCAAATAGAGACAAAGAAGCAGTATTGGGCTCCATCACTTGGTTTAGTTTTTATAATATTTACAGGTTTGTCTGTAAGTATTTTTTTTGGTTTTGAATCTAAAAGTATAATTATTATGGCGGCTGCAGCTATAGGAGCATATATGGCTCTCAACATTGGTGCAAATGATGTTGCAAATAATGTTGGTCCTGCTGTGGGATCAAAAGCTCTTTCAATGTTTGGAGCTCTTTTAATTGCTGCCGTTTTTGAATGTGCGGGAGCATTGATTGCTGGTGGAGATGTAATAGGAACAATATCCAAAGGAATTATTGATCCAAGTTTTATTTCAGATTCTTCAATTTTTGTTTTGGCAATGTTTGCAGCTTTAATCTCTGCAGCTATTTGGATTAACCTTGCAACCGTGATTGGAGCACCAGTATCGACTACACATTCTATAGTAGGGGGGGTTCTAGGAGCAGGCCTGATAGCAGCTGGAACAGAAGCAGTAAATTGGTATAAGATGAGTCAAATAGCAGCAAGTTGGGTAATTTCACCTGTTCTCGGTGCAATAATTGCAGCTTTATTTTTGTGGTTTATAAAAACCATGGTTTCTGACCAAAAAGACAAAATTAAGTCTGCAAGAAGATGGGTTCCCCTTTTAATAGCAATTATGGCTGGAGCATTTTCTACTTACCTATGCTTAAAGGGATTAAAAAAAGTTATCAGAATGGATATGCAATTTGCAGGTTTAATTGGTATATTAGTACTTATTTCTTGTTATTTTATTGTTTATCCGCTGATAAAAAAACAATCTGAAGGAATGGAAAATACCAAAAAATCGGTAAGAGATCTTTTCAAGATTCCTTTAGTTTTTGCTGCAGCTTTACTCTCATTTGCACATGGTGCAAACGATGTTGCAAATGCCGTTGGACCACTAGCAGCAATAGTTCATACTGTTAATGAAGGTGAAATTGTTTCAAAGGTTTCAATTCCTATATGGGTAATGGCTATTGGTGCCTTTGGTCTTTCTTTTGGTTTATTATTATTTGGTCCAAAATTGATCAAAAGAGTTGGTGAGCAAATTACAAAACTTAATCCATTGCGTGCCTATTGTGTGGCTCTTTCTGCAGCAATAACCGTAATAGTTGCTTCTTGGTTAGCTCTTCCTGTAAGTTCCACTCACATAGCTTTAGGTTCTATTTTTGGGGTTGGATTTTTTAGAGAATTCCACTGGAGATTGAGTTCAAGTAGAGTAGATATAATTGCCTTAAAAGAAAAAGAACAAGTCAAATCAAAATCAGAAAAGAGAGTTTATCGTAAATTAGTTAGGCGTTCACATTTTCTTACAATAATTGCAGCTTGGATTATTACAGTACCTGCTGCAGCAATACTTTCTGGTTTTATATTTTTAATTTTAAGTACAATTTAATAAATAATTTCTAAAATTTTGAAATGAATTTATAAAATATCCAATCGTAAAATTACCACTCCAATAAGAGTTAATCCAGTCCCGAATAATTTTGGCGTGGTGATTTTTTCATTTAGAAATAAAACTCCTAATAATATCGCAAAGATAATAGAAGTTTCCCTTAATGCCATTACTACTGCAATTGGTGCTTTTGAAAATGCATACATAATTAAGGAATAAGCTAAATATGAAGCGGATCCACCAATTATTAGGGATCCTTTTGCTGGCCCAATTAATTTTGGTAATGAAGACGGAGAAGCGATTAATATATAAATTACCCAAATAATACCATTAATTATTGCAAGCCAAGCATAAAATGCGATAGGACTATTTCCAATTCTTCCACCGTATCCGTCAGAAAGAGAATAAGCAGATATGAATAGCCCAGTAATTAGTGCACTTCCCACGGCTCCAGTAGGGATTTTTAATCTATAAATCCCGCTACTTACTATAAGTCCTAAAGCTATGATTACTATTCCTAAATAATCAGAAAAAATTAAGTTAACATTTAAAAATAAAGCACTTATGCATGTAACTAATAATGGTGCAGAGGCTCTTGCAATTGGATAGACTTGAGAAAGATCACCTTTTTTATAGGACTCTACTAAATAGTATTGATAACCAAGATGGAAAATAGCACCTAATACTAGATAAGGCCAACAGGCTAAATCTAAAGAAGGAGCAAAATATATAGCAATTGGAGCAAAAGGTAAGTGTCCAACAGCAATGGCAGTCATTTGAAGTCTTTTATCCTCTCCTCTTTTTAGAATAGCATTCCAGCTTGCATGCAAAACTGCAGCAAACATGATGATAAAAAATATTGAGGTTGTCATAATTGAATAATTAGTATCTTAAAAAACTACATTAATTTTAGAGTTAATCTCAATTTAGTTTCAAGTTGAGATTAATTAAATAAATTATCACATAAACATTAAAAAGTTTAGTTAACAAATTTCTTGACTTATTTTAGAGATCAATTAGCTGATTACTATATTTTAAATGAATAGAAATCATCTTGAAAAATTATATTTATAAATCAAATCTAGCACTTTTTTTCTCAATGTTTTTCTTTGCATCAGGTTTTGTTGCAGTTGAATTTCTATTGAACGAGGGATGGCATCCAGTACAGCTAAATTTCTTAAGACATATTTTGGTAGTATTAATATTAGTACCTATTTGGATTTATTTTGATAGTTTAGATGCTGTATTAAAAGCAAATTGGAAATGGGGAATATTTGTTGGAGGGTTAGGTTTTGGCTGTGGAAGTATTCTTTTATTGTATGGTCAAATTTTTTCAGATCCTGTTACAATAACTATTATTATTGCAGTATTTCCAGCAGTATCAGTTGTTTTTGAGGTCATATTAGATAAAAGAATCCTAAACAAGGAATTAGTAATAGGTATTTTAATTTCTATAATAGGAGGTTGTATTGCAGTATTAGGTTCTCAAGATTTAATTAAAGTTTCTTGGGGTGCTATTCTTGCTGTTACTGCTGTTTTTTTATTTGCTTGGGCATCAAGGGCCAATGTAATTGATTTTCCTAATCTATCAACGCTTGGTCAAACAGCTATTTGTATGATTGGTTCATTCACATTTATTTCAGCAATTTTCTTAATACTAATAATATCTGATAAAATTACGGATAGTTTTATTATAAAAGCATCCATGAAAGAATACTTACAATTAACAGTATATGCATTTTTAGGAATGGCATTTTCACAATTTCTTTGGCTTCTAGGAATAAAGAAAATTGGTCTAGGTTTGGCATCTATTCATATGAATGCTACCGCTTTCTATGTTATGATTATTCTTTCTTTTTTTGGAGGTAGCTGGAATAACTATCAGTTAGTTGGTGCCTTAATAGTTGGAATTGGTGTTTTTATATCTCAAAGTTCTAAAAAAAGTTTTATTACCTAAAGAGGTAT
>CAZNBI010000055.1:0-2533 GCA_964571065.1 uncultured Rhodobacterales bacterium
GGTTTTGCACCTCTGAAAGATGTTTGGAAAACAGATGTTGTTGGGCTTTGTAATTGGAGGAATAAGAATAAACCTCAGTCATCTAAGTGCCCAAAGCTTGATATAATACCATCAAATATTATCGTTAAGCCACCTACAGCCGAATTAAGGGAAAATCAAAAAGACAGTGACAGTTTACCTGATTATAAAATACTTGATGAAATATTAGCTCTAAATATAGAAGAAATGAAAAGCGAAGAGGAGATAATACAAAAAGGTTTTGAAAGAAAAGTTGTCAGAAAAGTATTAAAGTTGTTAAGAATTTCTGAGTATAAAAGATTTCAAGCGCCACCAGGCCCAAAACTTGGTAAAAAAGCATTTGGAAGAGACAGAATGTACCCCCTTACAAATAAATTTTAGGAAAAATTTATGACTGTAAAATTAAGATTTGCTCCTAGTCCCACCGGAAAATTACATGTTGGTAATGCAAGAACTGCTCTCGTAAATTATTTATTTTGCAAGTCCAAAAATGGTGAAATGCTCTTAAGAATTGATGACACAGATCAAGAAAGGTCAAAACCAGAATACGAGAAAAGTATAAAAGAGGATTTAAACTGGCTGGGCATATTCTGGGAAAAAACAGACAGACAATCATCTAGATTAAAAAACTATAATGATGCACTGCAACATCTATTTGATATTGGTCGAGCATATAGATGTTATGAAACTCAAGAAGAACTATCTTTAAAAAGAAAAGCACAATTAATGTCAGGAAATCCTCCAGTATATGATCGACAAGGATTAAGTTTAGTAGACAATGATCACCAAAAATTTCAAAAAGAAGGTAGGCTTCCTCACTGGAGATTTAAGTTAATTCATGAAGAAGTATCATGGGTTGATATGGTGAGAGGTAACTGTACTTATGATATGAAGTCATTATCTGATCCAGTTATTATGCGTGAGGATGGAAGGCCGATATACACCCTAGCTTCCGTGGTTGACGATATTGATCATAATATTTCACATATTATAAGAGGTGAGGATCATGTTACAAACTCATCTGCTCAAATACAGTTGTTTAAAGCGTTAGGTGGAAAAGTTCCAGAACTAGGACATTTATCTTTACTTGCTGGCTCTGAGGGTGAGGGACTATCAAAAAGACTAGGAAGCTTAAATTTAGGTGAATTAAAACAAGAAGGATTTGAGAGTATCACTCTGTCTTCTCTACTAGCCAAGATAGGAACTTCTGATCCAATGAAAGTTTTTATTAATACTGATGAATTAATTAAAGACTTTGACTTGTCTAAGTTTAGTAGGAACACAGCCAAATTTGATTCCAATGATTTGTATATAATGAATAAAAAATCTATTCAATTCATTGAATTTAAGGATGCTAAAAGTAGACTGACTGAAATAGGATTAGATATAAATGAGGAATTTTGGCGAACAATTTCGGGTAATTTAAATAAATTAAATGAAGCGAGAATTTGGTGGGATGTTGTTTATGGTGAAATTGATCCCATAATTGATAATTCAAATTTAATTGAAAAGGCCATAGAATTTTTCCCTGAAAATAATCTAGATAACACTAGTTGGGGATCATGGTGTAAAAGTATTTCTGGCAACACTGATTATAAAGGGAGAGATCTTTTTATTTCGCTTAGAAAAGCTATTACTGGTTTTGAGTATGGCCCGGAACTCTCCAATCTTCTCCCATTAATAGGGAAGGATAAAATCCTTTCAAGGATGTCTGGAAAAAAATCGTAATGGATTTTGAATTATTTAATACTTATTCAAATAAAACGGAATTATTCATACCATTAGATGATAATGACATTCGCATATATGCTTGTGGGCCCACGGTTTATGATTATATTCATGTTGGCAACGCAAGGCCGTTAATTATCTTTGACGTTCTAGTGAGGTTTCTTAAATTAATTTACCCAAAGGTTACGTATGTAAGAAATATCACAGACGTTGATGACAAAATTATTGTTCAGGCAAATCAAAATAAAGAAAGCATTAATAACTTGACCGAAAGAACTATAAAGGCTTTTTCAGATGATGCCGATGCATTATTTGTCAAAAAACCAGATTTTGAGCCTCGTGCTACCGAACATATTCAAGAAATGCTTAAAATGATCAAAGTTTTATTAGAGAACGGTTATGCTTATTTATCAGATGGCCATGTTCTCTTTTCTGTCTCATCTATGCCGAGTTACGGTAAACTCTCAGGTATGAATTTAAGTGAAATGATAGATGGAGCAAGAGTTGAAGTTAGTGACTATAAAAAAGAGCCAGCTGATTTTGTGTTGTGGAAACCGTCAAAAACAGGAGAACTAGGTTGGCATTCAGATTTTGGATTTGGTAGGCCAGGATGGCATATCGAGTGCAGTGCAATGAGTGAAAAATACTTAGGAAAACAATTTGATATTCATGCTGGTGGTTTAGATTTGATTTTTCCTCATCATGAAAATGAAATTGCTCAATCCTGTTGTGCTTTTAATACAGAATTTATGGCGAAGTATTGGATGCATAATGGATATATAACAGT
>CAZNBI010000055.1:2633-7548 GCA_964571065.1 uncultured Rhodobacterales bacterium
AGTAATTCAGGAACGAAATGGCGAGTTGATTAAAAAGTTTAGGTACAATTATTATAAATAATATAGTATTACATTGTTGATTTATATATATAGAGATTTCTAAATGGAACGCATTTACATTTTTGATACAACACTTAGGGATGGCGGGCAAACTAAAGGAGTTGATTTTTCTTTTGCTGATAAAATTGCTATTAGTGAAGCTTTAGATGATTTAGGAATTGATTACATAGAGGGTGGTTGGCCAGGTGCAAATCCAACTGATGATAAATTATTTGGCTCTCCTCCAAAATTAAAAGTTTCGAATTTTGTCGCGTTTGGAATGACTAGAAGGCCAAACACAAGTGCTGCTAATGATCCAGGTTTAAATGCAGTACTAAGTGGTAAATCTGATTCTGTTTGCCTGGTGGGAAAAACATGGGACTTTCATGTAAGTAAAGCACTAAATATTACCCTCGAAGAAAATATTGACATGATAAGTGAGTCTATCAATGAAATTAATAAAAGAGGCAAGCAAGCACTATTTGATTGCGAGCACTTTTTTGATGGCTTTAAAAATAATAAAAAATTTGCGTTAGAATGTGTTAGTTCTGCTTTTGAAGCTGGGGCTAAATGGGTTGTACTTTGTGACACCAATGGAGGCACTCTACCATATGAGATTACTAAGATAATAAATGAAGTTAATGAAAGCATTCCTGGTGTGCCATTGGGGATCCACTGTCACAATGATTCAGGAACTGCTGTTGCGTGCAGTTTAGCCGCAATTGAAGCTGGTGTTCGTCACGTACAGGGCACAATAAACGGTCTTGGTGAGAGATGTGGGAATGCTGACTTAATAGCTTTAATTCCTAATTTAATGCTCAAATTAAATTATGAAACTGGAATTAAAAAAGAAAATTTATATAAGCTTAAGCACTTGTCTAGGCTCATTGATGATAGATTAAATAGGTCACCAAATTTAACACAGCCATATGTTGGAGAAGCAGCTTTCGCTCATAAAGGGGGACTGCATGCGTCAGGTGTTCAGAAAGACAGTAGGTCTTATGAACATGTAGAACCAGAAATTGTTGGTAATCATAGAAGTTTCGTAGTTTCGGATCAAACTGGAAAATCAAATATTATAGCAAGATTAAAAGAGGTAGGCTTAAAATTTGATGTGAAAGACAGCCGGTTAGACAAACTCATTGAGCATATAAAAGAAAATGAATTTAAAGGATTTTCTTACGATACTGCAGAAGCTAGTTTTGAATTAATGGCTAGGAGAACTCTTGAAAAGGTTCCTGATTATTTTGTAATTGGAAGGTTTCGTGTCATGGATGAAAGAAGATTTAATGCGAATGGAGATTTAGTAGTTGAGTCTGAAGCATCTGTTACTCTCAATGTGGGAGGACAGTCGTTCCATGAAGTTGCAATAGGTAATGGACCGGTTAATGCAGTTGACACAGCTCTTAGAAAAGCACTTATTAAAATTTATCCAAGTTTAAATTCAGTCAACCTAGTAGACTATAAAGTGAGAATTATTGATAGTGGTTCAGGCACTGAGGCTACAACAAGGGTATTAATTGAGTGTGAAGATGATAACGGTGATCGGTGGAGATCAGTTGGTTTGTCAACGAACATTATTGATGCTTCAGTCATGGCGCTTTATGACTCTCTCACCTGGAGATTATTATCCTTAGGTATAACACCTGAAGCACCAGCAAATTAAAAACACTGTTTTGAAATCTAATTTACCAGAACCAGTAATTGTACTTGTTAGAACTCAGTTACCTGAAAATATCGGGTCAACTGCTCGTGCTATGAAAAATTTTGGTTTATCAGATCTCAGGCTCGTTAACCCTCGAGAAAGTTGGCCAAATAAAGGCGCTAAGTCTATGGCTGCAGGTGCAGACAGTATACTTGAAAATATTCAGGTATTTGAAAGTATTCCTGAAGCATTACATGATGTATCTTATACTGTATCTTTGACAGCTAGAAATAGAGACATTACTAAAATTGAATTTGGTCCAGAGCATGCTGTAAAAAAAATACTTTATTATAGTGAGAAAAATGAAAAATCAGCCATTATTTTTGGGCCTGAGCAGTCAGGTCTAACTAATGACGAAATATCTGTTTCAAATGCTTTAGTAAAAGTTCCTACTGAAATAAATTTTTCTTCATTAAACCTTGCGCAAGCTGTTCTCTTAATGTCGTGGGAATGGAAAAAAATTCACTTAAAAAGTTCATTATCAGAAGAAGAGTATAAAGATATATCTGATCCTAAACTGTATCATAAAACACCTATTTCATCTGTAAGTGAAAGAGATTTTTTCTTTTCAAGATTAGAAAAATTTTTAGAAATGAATAACTTCTTTGCAACAAAAGAGATGCAGCCATCTGTTATGAATAATTTAAAATCTATGTTCGTTAGGTCAAATTTAAGCCAGCAAGAACTGGGAACCCTTAATGGTATCATTTCTGCTATTGAGAGAAAACTTACAACTAACGGTAAAAGTTAATATATTATTGACAAATTGGCTTTTTAATATATAAAGCAAACACTTCTGGGAATGTGGTGCTTAATAGGACCCTTCATTAATTTGAAATACCGGAACAAGAACAAAAACCACTTAAACTGGATTGGAGAAAAGAATGGCGCCTAAGTCAGAACACAAACGTAAGTCGGCAAAATATAAAATTGATCGACGCCTTGGTGTTAACCTCTGGGGTAGACCAAAATCACCTGTAAATTTGAGAAGTTATGCTCCTGGTCAACATGGGCAAAGAAGAAAAAAGCCTACAGACTTTGGTGTGCAATTAATGGCAAAACAAAAACTCAAAGGCTATTACGGCAATATTGGTGAAAAGCAATTTAGAAAATATTTTGCTGAGGCAGAGAGAAGAAGAGGTGATACAGGTCAGAATCTGATTGGTATTCTTGAATGCAGACTAGACGCAATTGTTTACAGATTGAAGTTAGCACCAACAGTATTTGCAGCTAGACAGTTAGTAAATCACTGTCACATTTTACTAAATGGCAAAAAATGCAATATTCCTTCAGCCATGGTAAAAGTGGGAGATGTTGTTAGTTTAAAAGAAAAATCTCACCAAATACCAATGATTATTGAAGCTATTGGTTCGCCAGAGAGAGACGTTCCAGATTATTGTGATGTTGATCACAAAAAAATGTCTGGCTCCATTACGCGTGTACCGTTATTAGAAGACGTACCATACGCAACGCAAATGGAACCAAATTTAGTTGTGGAATATTATTCTAGATAGTGAGAATTAATTAGTTTCAATACCTTTTGAGGATATTAACTCATTTAATTCACCACTCTCATACATTTCTCTTATGATATCACATCCACCTACAAACTCACCTTTTACGTAAAGTTGTGGTATGGTTGGCCAATTAGCGTATTCTTTAATACCTTGTCTGATATTTTCATTTTCAAGTACGTTAACTGTACTAAACTTAATTCCTAAATGATTTAAAACGCCAACAGTTGAAGCTGAAAAACCACATTGAGGAAATACTGGGGTTCCTTTCATATACAAGACTACATCATTAGATTGAATTTCATTTTCAATTTCATTTTTTGTATTTTCATCCATAATAACTTTCCTTATTTTGGTACAGAAGTCTGCAGGGCCATTGCATGGAGTTCATTGCCCATTCTTCCTTGTAATGATTCATAAACCATTTGATGCTGCTTTACTCTTGTTTTGCCTTCAAACTCTTTAGAAATAACATGGCAAGAATAATGGTCACCATCTCCACGCAAATCTTCAATAGTTACAATTGCATCAGGTAAACTTTCCTTAATTAACTTTTCTATTTCTGATGCGATCATTGGCATGTTTATCTCCAATCAATATTATTTAATCATTTTTACTCAATTTTACAATATCTTAAAACTATAATTATTTAAGATAATGTTTGGATAATATTCTCAAAGAAAATTTTTGAATCATTTTTAATTTCATCTTTTTCTAAGATTGTTGGATCTGGAATACTACACAGTACTTTTCCATTTTCAGTCATAATTGCTGCAATTTTATTATCATCAGTAATAGTTGAATTTTTAATTTTTTGCTGATTGTTAATATTATAATTAAATGCCACTAGTTCTTGATTTTTAAATTTTTTATATGGTTCAGTTTTTAAAATAAATTGGTCTTCAAAACTTTTTGAATTAAGCTCTATGACTTCACTTTCCCTATACATTGAGAGAAAAGGTGATATAGTCTTGTTTTGGATTTTTAAATTCACCTTTTTTGTAATTGTTGATTTTGTAAATCGTCTAATCTCTGCATTTATTAGCCTGGCAGTAATTAAAACTTCTGCTCCTGAATTAATTCCTAATACAGCTCCACCGCGTGCAATGTGGTTCTTGACTTGTTTTATTGCAGAGGACATTGAAACTTTCTTAATGATTTTTTCTAATCCCAAAAATTCATCTGGTAAAATAATTAAATCACAGTTGGGTATTTCATCATCATTATAGTTTATTACTGTTGGTCTTTTGTTTGCAATTTTGAAAAGATTATCACATATCGATTTAACGTATTCTAAATTTGAATAATTTAGTATTACGAACCGCATATTAAGTGAAAATTAGGGTTTTGAGTATTTAATCGTAATTCCATAATTAATCGTTAGAAGTAAAAACACGTTCAAAAATTGTTTCAACATGTTTTGTATGATACTTTTCGTCAAAAATTTCACTTAACTCTTTATGATTAATTTTTTCTTTTATGAGCTTATTCTCTTTCAAAAGTGATAAAAATGAACCCTTTCCATCCCAAACTTGCATGGCAATTTCTTGTACAATTAGATACGCATCCTCTCTGCTTATATTAGATTGCGTTAGTTTAAGCAAGACTTGCTGAGAATTAACCAAGCCCTTTAATTGATCCATATTTTCTTTCATTC
>CAZNBI010000056.1:0-7534 GCA_964571065.1 uncultured Rhodobacterales bacterium
GAAATTGTTTCATCAAGAATTTCTTTTGCTTTAATTGGATCTAATTTAAGTTGATTTATCAATATACTTAAAATTTTATTTTTTTCATCATCTCCAATTTGACCATCGATTGAAGCTGCTTCAACTAGTAGAGAAACAATGGAAGACAGAGCTTTTACTTCATCCTTTTCAATTTTTTCTTCATGATTCTTAACTTTATTTAATGTTGATTTAAATATTTCAAACATAATTCCTCATTAAAAATTATTTTTTTCTTTAAATTTATTTATTTCTCTTCTCTCTTTTTTATTCAGTTTTCCAATTCTTTGCGTTTTATTTTTTAACATGTCATTTTGAGCTTTAATATAGGTTGTTGAAACTGAACAACTATGCATAATATAAAATTTGTCAACCTCTTTCGGGCTGATTCTTCTTTTTGTAAGTTGCAATATCTCAACTTCTTGTGACAATTTATTTTTTATAATTTTAATCTTAGTTCCAACTCTTACATTCACATGATTTTTTTTTATCTTTGATTGATCGATTTCTATATTTCCTGACATGATAGATTTTGATGATAATAGCCTAGTTTTAAAAATTCTTACATGCCAAAGCCATTGATCTATTCTTTGATAGTCATTCATGAAAAATTTATTTTTTCAGTTTTAAATTCGAAAGCACTGCAAAAGGTGATTCTGGATTTATTTTAATATTTTTTGTTGTATTTTTACTAGTTTTCGTTTTTTTTAAAATCTTATCTTTTTTTATTTTTTTTATGGTTTTAGTTTTATTTTTATAAATAAACTTTTTTTTCTTTTTAAAAACCGTATCAAAAGTTATTTCTTGATTTTTATCTTGATCTAATAATTCAAAATCTAAATCCATTAGAACTTTTGACATTTGCTCTTTAGATGCACCAGCTATGGAGAGCATTTCTTCAGTGATCTTAAACGATCCATCTCTAGCAGCAATTCTAATCAATGCCAAAAGCCGCTCGACCATATCAACTCTCATAACTCTATCACCTAGCTTTGAATAGCCAATTATGTTATACCAATCTTTTGGAGCCTTCTCACTTGGAGAGTATGCAACTCTTCCATCCTCAGGCAATGCATCCTTATAAAAAGTATTATTCTCTATACCCCATAATAATGCTCTTAATTTAACTGCACCAGGTTTAAGTAAATCAGGTATATAGAGATATTCTACTCCAAACCTTAATCCTAACTTATTTAAGTTTTTCTTGTCATCTTCCGGTAATTCCTTATGCAATCTAATAATGTTTTTTATTTTTGTAGAACCAAATCCTTCTTTAATTTGATAGATAATACCTCGAGAAGAATTATTTTTTTCATCGGTATTTAAATTAATTAATGCTGATAAATGCTTTTGAATTAAATTATCTAAAAAAACTTTAATTCTTTCCGTGATAAGAAAAATTTGATCTTGGATTAGTAAATCACTGTTAATTATTTGAATATTTGGCTTTAATGGATCATCAGACTGAGTAAGCCACCCAATTGGTGAAGTATCCCAGTATATTTTTGCTTCATTATCAATAGAAAGATTATTATCATCAATAGTATAAAACTTTTTTACACGATCTTTTATTTCCTTATTTAATTCTTTTTTTAGATTTTTAAAAAATAAATTTGAAGATGGGTCCGACGCATCTAAAAGTTTAAGAACAAATCCATCTAATTCTCCAACTTTAAGATTGTCTATGTATATACTACTATCTGATTTAACTTCGACTAACAGTTTTTTATTTTCCTTCAAACTTTTCCCTAACAAAGATATTCTCTTATCAACAAATCTATTTGTTAATTCATTATTTAACGCATCTGATAGCTTGTCTTCAATAGCTAAAGAGGTTTTTTGCCAATTTATTGTATCATCTAACCAATTATTTTTATGACTCAAATATGTCCATGTTCTAATTGATGCAATTCTTTGCATAAGAGTATCTATATCTCTTGAAACTTTATCTAATCTATTTATGTGGCTTGATACAAAGTCCTCATGTAGTTTTCCTGTTGAAATAAGTTGCTCATATATTTTACTAAGTAATATAACGTGGTCATTTGTTAATTGTTTATTAAATTCAGGAACCTGTGCTATTTCCCATAACATTTTAATCTCTTCAGGACCTTGTGCTAACCTCTGAACAGGTTTCAATTCACTTAGATTAAGAAGATGTTGATGATCTTCTGCATCAGTTTTTCTAATTAAGTTTGGATTATCTGGAGGTATTTCTAAACTCCTAATTAAATTTTTGACTGAAGAGAAATCTAAATTTGAATTTCTCCAGTAAACTTTGGATAATTGTTCAAATTTTGAATTTTCTACTGAATCAATAGTTAATTCACTTATATCGTCAGCATCTCCAGTAAGTCCAAATGTTCCATCTGATAAAAATCTTCCTGCACGACCCGCAATTTGAGCAATTTCAGGGTCAGTAAGGTATCTCTGAGAAGTTCCATCAAATTTTTTAATTGAAGCAAAAGCAACATGTTGAATTTGTAAATTTAAGCCCATGCCAATTGCGTCAGTGGCAACCAAGTAATCAACTTCACCATTCTCATACATTTCAACCTGTGAATTTCTCGTTCTAGGTGATAAGGCACCCATAACGATCGCTGCTCCTCCCAATTGGTTTCTTATAATATCAGCAATTGTGTAAACATCAGCAGCTGAGAATGCTACTATTGCACTTCGATTTCTTAATCTTGTAACTTTTTTTCTTCCACTATAACTTAGAGCAGACATTCTTGGCCTGCCTTCAATTCTAACATTTGGAACTAAAGATTTTAATTTGGACTTTATGGTATCAGCACCAAGAAAAATCGTTTCTTTCGTGCCTCTAGAATGGAGAATTCTATCAGTAAAAATATAACCTCTCTCATAATCACTTGAAATCTGAACTTCGTCTATACCAATAAATTCTACATTTTTTTCAATTGGCATTGCTTCAACTGTACAACAAAAGTAAGAAGCATTTTTTGGAATTATTTTTTCTTCTCCTGTAATCAACGCTACTTTATCTTTACCTAAAGTCTTTGATATTTTATCATAATTTTCTCTTGCAAGCAGTCTTAGAGGAAAGCCCATTATTCCAGAGGCATGAGCAAGCATTCTTTCTATTGCAAAGTAAGTTTTTCCAGTATTTGTTGGACCTAAAATGGCTCTTAAATTTTCTTTATACATGTATTTTTAAGTTGATTAAGCGGCCAACTGCCTTAATACGTAATGTAATATTCCACCATTTAGATAATATTCAGCCTCACCATCTGTATCTATTCTACATAGTAGATCTATATTTTCAGTATCACCATTTACTCTTTGAACCTTAAGCAAAACATTTATTTTAGGACCTAAATTATCTTCCAAACCGATTATATCAAAAAGCTCATTACCAATAAGTTTCAATTTTTCATGAGAATAATTATTCAAAAATTGTAACGGAAGAACTCCCATGCCAATTAGATTTGAGCGATGAATTCTCTCAAAGCTTTCAGCAATTACAGCTTTAACCCCTAACAACCTCGTTCCTTTTGCAGCCCAATCTCGAGATGATCCAGTACCATATTCTTTTCCTCCAAAAACTATTAATGGGGTATCATTTTTAGAATAAAGCATAGCTGCATCATAAATACTCATTTCATTTTGAGATGGTTGATGTTTTGTAATGCCTCCTTTTACTCCGTGCACCATGGCATTAGTAAGTCTATTGTTAGCAAACGTGCCTCTCATCATAACTTCATGATTACCCCTTCTTGAACCATAAGAATTATAATCATCTTCTCGAACTTGTCTGTCTGATAAATATTTACCTGCAGGTGCTTGTTTAAGAATAGAACCAGCTGGACTAATGTGGTCAGTAGTAATAGAATCTCCTAAAATAGCCAAAGCCCTAGCGCCTAATATGTCTTTGATTTTTTCAGGTTCATTTTTCATATTTTCAAAATATGGAGGATTTTGAACATAAGTAGAAGTACTGTCCCAGTTATAAGTTAAGTTATCTACTGATTGAATATTTTCCCAATCTTTGCCCCCATCAAAAACTGAAGAGTATTGCTCCCTATACATTTCTGGAGTAATGACGGCAGAAATAACATCAGAAACTTCTTTATTTGAAGGCCAAATATCTTTTAGGTATATAGGATTATTCTTCTCATCATATCCTAGAGGATCTGTGTCCAGATTTATTAGAACTGAACCAACTATTGCATACGCAACAACAAGAGGAGGAGAAGCTAAGTAATTTGCCTTAATATGGGGACTTATTCTCCCTTCAAAATTTCTATTACCTGATAAAACTGAGGTTACTAATAAATCATTTGTTTCTATTAAATTTGTTATATTATGGCTTAAGGAACCAGAATTTCCAATACAAGTAGTACATCCGTAGCCAACTAAATTAAATCCTAAATCATCCAAGTATTTTTGCAGTCCTGATCCATCAAGATAATCAGTAACTACTTTACTTCCAGGAGCTAATGAAGTTTTCACCCAAGGTTTAACTCTAAGCCCTAATTCAAATGCCTTTTTTGCTAGTAGCCCTGCTGCAATTAAAACTCCGGGGTTCGATGTATTTGTACAACTTGTTATTGCAGCGATCCCAATGTCACCATCAGAGAGTTTAGTTGAGTTTAATTCTGATGTTCTTATTTCTTTTCTTTTAGAGGTCTCATCTAAGGTCCGCATAAAATTTTCTTTCAATTCACTAACCAAAACTCTATCCTGTGGTCTTTTTGGCCCTGCTAAGGAAGGTTTGATTTCTGTCAGGTCTAATTCCAAAGTTGATGAAAATATAGGGTCTTTGGTGTTAATATCTCTCCACATTCCTTGGGCTTTAGCATAAGCCTCAACTAACTCAAGTGTCTCTATTTCTCTTCCAGTAAATTTAAGATAATTTATTGTTTCAATATCAATAGGGAAAAAACCACAAGTTGCTCCATATTCTGGAGCCATATTAGAAATAGTCGATCTATCAGCTAAACTTAAATTATTAAGACCAGAACCAAAAAATTCAACAAATTTTCCAACAACCCCTTTTGCTCTCAATATTTCAACAATTCTAAGAACCAGATCTGTCGCAGTAATTCCCTCTTGCAACTCACCCGTTAATTTAAAGCCGACAACTTCAGGGACTAACATTGAAATTGGCTGTCCTAACATCGCAGCCTCAGCTTCAATTCCACCAACACCCCAGCCTAAAACAGCTAAACTATTAACCATCGTAGTATGACTATCTGTCCCAACTAATGTATCTGGGAAGGCAAAAGTTTTACCCTCCTCATCATTAGTCCATATTGTTTTAGCAAGATATTCTAAGTTTACTTGATGACATATACCAGTGCCTGGGGGTACTACACGAAAATTATTAAAAGCTTTTGAACCCCACTTCAAAAAACTATACCTTTCATTATTTCGATTGAATTCAAGTTCTACATTTTTCTTAAATGCATCTGGGTCACCTGAAAAATCAACCATCACTGAATGATCTATAACTAAATCAACTGGTGATAATGGATTAATTTTTTTAGGGTCATTTTCCAATTTAACCATTGCATCTCTCATTGCGGCTAAATCCACAACGGCAGGAACACCTGTAAAATCCTGCATTAGCACTCGAGCTGGCCTAAATGCTATCTCCATTTCATTGTTTTTTTTGGTTGCCATTTGAGCTAATGAACTAATATTTTCTGAGCTTACGCTGCTCTTGTCTTCATATCTTATTAGATTTTCTAACAAAACCTTCAGTGAAAATGGAAGCCTGTTAATATCAGGAAATTGGCCAGACAGCTCTTTCAAACTGTAATAATAATAATTACCTGAATTTAATTTTAGTTCTTTGAGACACTTTTGTTTAAATCTAGTTTCCATTTTTTTACAACTTCATTATTTGTTTTGGTTTGTTAATTAATATAAAATATAGTGTATTAATTATTAATTCCTAAGGATGGATAAATTAACATTCTAAGAAAAAAGAAATTTAAAATTTCAATTACATGTAATTTACAATGAACTCAATAAAAAATGAAGTTCAATTTTCTAAAAACTCTCTCACTTTAGAGAATGTAGAACTGAGCAAAGGTTATAAAAAATTATTTTCTAATTTTAATTTAAAGTTTAAACATGGGAAAATATATCTTGTTGTTGGTTCAAATGGTATTGGCAAAACAACTCTGCTAAAATGCATTTGTGGCCTTACAATTCCTGATAGTGGAGACATCTTTTGGAACAATAATTCAATAAAAAGTAATTTAAAAAGTTTTGCTAATGATGTATATTTTTTAGGCCATTCTAATTCATTACACCCAGGTTTATCAATTTTTGAAAACATAAATTATTTATCACTTCTAAAAAATAGTCGTACACAATTCAAAAACAAAAATGATGAGTTTGGAATTTTAGGATTAAATGACATAAGAATACCTGAACTTTCAAATGGGCAAAAAAGAAGAGTCGCATTGTCTATTCTTAGTAATTGTGAAAAACCATTGTGGGTTTTAGATGAACCATTAAATAGTGTAGATAAAAATTATAAAAAAATTTTCATGAACATGATTCAAAATCATTCAAAAAGAAATGGAATTTCAATAATTTCTTCTCATGAAGTTAATGATTATAGCTTGAATGAAAATGTCATCATAATTGACTTAAATAAAATTTAAATAGGTTATATGTTAAGGCTTATAATAAATGAGTTGAAAATTCAAAATAACTCTCTTAAAGACCCAATCTTTATTATTTGTGTCTACTTAAGCTTATTAATCGTATTCCCGATAAGTATTGGAACTAACAGTAGTTTACTAAAAGAATTCTCTCCAGCAATAATTTGGGTTTGCGCTCTTGTTACTTTTATTGCGTCAATTGAAAAATTTTTTTCAATAGAAGCTTCTGAAGGTATACTAGAACAACTTGTTATATCAAGGTTTCCATTATATCTGATTATTTTGGTAAAAGTTTTTTGTTATTGGGTTTCTGTTGGCCTTCCGTTGATAATTATTTTTCCAATAATTGCATTATTTCTAGAGATTAATATTAATGTAATAGGTACAATTTGCCTAAGCTTGATTATTGGAACTATTTCTTTTTCTTTTGTAGGAATACTTGGAGCTGGATTAGTTTTAGGAGCAAAAAAATCAAACTATATTGTAATGTTATTGATTATACCTTTAACAATACCAATATTAATCTTTGGAATATCAACTACAAATTTTGCTTTGAATGATTTGCCTACTGAAGCTACTGTTTATCTTCAATGTATGGCTTTGAGCTTTTTAATTGCTATAGTTCCTGTGATCACTTCGAAAGCAATTAAGATTTATGTTGAATAAATTAATTATACTAAATAGACAAAAAATGAATATATTATTCCCATGATAGACTACTTTGCGAACCCCTCACGTTTTGTAAAAATAACAAGTTTTATTTTCCCTTGGCTATCATTAGCTGTTGTGACACTTTTTGCATTTGGAATTTATTTTGCTCTCTTCAATAGTCCAGAAGACCTTGTACAAGGTTCAGCTGTAAGAATTATGTATGT
>CAZNBI010000057.1:0-7440 GCA_964571065.1 uncultured Rhodobacterales bacterium
AGCCAATCAATTGATGGTTCGTCATTCATTGCTTTTTTAATTGCGCTTGTTGTTGCTTTTCTATGAATATCAAAAAGAATTTTATGATCTAAATCTTTTTCCTTTGTCACAATTGGATTTAACCAAACCGATACTATCACTCCTAGTTCATTTGCCTTATCTTTAGGGATGTACCCTTCCCTAACTGAATCAAGAACACCATTAGCAATTGCTCCTTGGACTGTCCCCATTAGGATATTAGTATACTTATCATCTTTGACTGTAACTTTGCTTACCATCAAAGTTGCTGGTTTAACCATTACATCAGTATTCATTATTGCTAACACTTTTGTATGGCCTTTAATTTGGTTTCCAATAAGGGTGGCAAAAGCTGTCCCAAATGGGCCATTTAAATGGCCAATCACGACCTCTGGTTCTGCAGCAGTTCCCGGAGGTCCCCCTGCTATAAGGGATTCCCCAACCTTCATTATAAAATCATTACTCATAAAATCTCCATTAGTTAATGTAAAAATGAACGGGATAGTAACCTAAATCTAGGTTTTTTTCAATGTTGGCAAAATTTAACCTGCAAATGTCACAAATTTGTAACAAAACTATCATATTTTAGTATCAGTAACTTTTTATTATGCGCTTTTAACCTTAACAATAAAGAGGAGAATATGAAAAAAACACTATTTGCTTTATCAATTACTTTATTTTTGAGCGCAAATTCGCAACTTTATGCACGTGATCAAATTAAAATTGTAGGTTCATCAACGGTTTATCCTTTTGCCACAGTCGTAGCCGAAAGATTTGGAAAAACAAGTGGATTTAAAACACCAGTAATAGAATCAACAGGGTCTGGGGGAGGTTTAAAGCTTTTCTGCTCAGGTCTAGGTACAGAACATCCAGATATCACTAACGCCTCAAGAAGAATTAAATCAAAAGAGGTCAATAAGTGTGCGGAGAATGGTGTAGAGGACATTACTGAAATCAAAGTTGGTTATGACGGAATAGCTCTAGCTAACAGTAAATCGGGACCTTCCTTAAAATTATCTCTAAAAGAAGTTTATTTGGCACTAGCTAAAGTAGTTCCGGCTGATCCTGAAGGCGAAACAGTCAAACCTAATCCTTACAAGATGTGGAATGAAATTAATCCCAGTCTTCCTGCTAAGCCTATTGTAGTTATTGGTCCTCCTCCAACCTCTGGAACAAGAGATGCCTTTAACGAGCTTGCAATTGAAAGAGGGTGTAAAAAGTTTCCTGGAAGAAAAGAGCTGAAGAAAGCTAATAAAAACCTCTACAAAGCAGAGTGTAGAGGGATTAGAGAAGATGGCGCTTACGTTGAAGCAGGAGAGAATGACAACCTTATTATCGAAAAACTAGTTGCCAACCCAGATGCAATTGGAGTCTTTGGTTATTCTTTTCTTGATCAAAACAGGGATAAGGTTAAACCAGCAGAAATCGATGGTGTTTTGCCAAAGTTTGAAGATATTTCATCAGGTAAATACCCAGTATCAAGATCTCTGTTTTTCTACGTGAAAAATGCTCATGCAGCTGTAATTCCTGGAATAAAAGAATATGTTCGTGAATTTACAGCAGATAAGGCAATTGGATCTGACGGATATCTTGTTTCAAAGGGTTTAATTCCACTTCCAGATGATGAAAGAGCTAAATTCGCTAAAGATGGAAAGAAACTGGCTAAGTTTGATCCAAAAGTTCTAAAGAAAAATTAATTTAATTAATGTATGGGGTTTTGGTCTTTTTTAATAATTTTTTGCTTCATTAGCTTTTATGTCTACTGGTACAGTTCAACAAAAGCACTAAAATTTAACGCAAATATTAAAAATGGATCAAAACTCCCATCATTACCATCTTATTATGGAACGTATTCTTTTTTCTGGTTAATTCTACCTATATTTCTGATTCTTGTTACTTGGTTTTTTTTTAAACCTTTTTTTCTAGATCTTTTGTTAATAAAAAAAATTCCCACAGACTTTCTTACAACTTTTGAGGGTAATCCAGATATGCTTGTTGACACAATAAAAGCAACAGATCCGGAAAAATTCTTTCCTGGCACGAATCCAGTTATAATTGAATCTGCAAAGTACTTTCAAAACCTAAAAATTATCTCTGATTCATATGTTTACATAGGCACTCTCCTAATGGGACTAATATTTAGTACTTTTTCTTTACGCAAAATTTCTGTTGCGTTTCGAGCTAGACAAGCTGTTGAAAAAACGAATGTTAATCTTCTGATTTTATGTTCGACAATTGCTATCATTACCACAATCGGTATTATTTTTTCATTAATTTTTGAAGCATTACGTTTTTTCGAAAAGGTCCCAATATTTGATTTTCTACTTGGAATTACATGGAGTCCTCAAACAGCAATAAGGGAAGATCAGGTTGCAAGTGAGGGGTTATTTGGGGCTATTCCAATTTTCACAGGAACACTCTTAATAACTCTTATTGCAATGGCTGTGGCTATTCCCATAGGACTTTTATCAGCAATTTATTTATCCGAGTACGCAAAACCAAAAATTAGAGCAACAATAAAACCAATACTAGAAATTCTTGCAGGTGTTCCCACTGTTGTTTATGGCTTCTTTGCTGCTATAACTGTTGGTCCTTTTTTAAAAGAAATAGCCTTATTTTTTGGATTCAGTATCGCATCAGAAAGTGCACTTGCTGCCGGCGGTGTTATGGGGATTATGATCATTCCTTTTATTTCATCATTATCTGATGATGTAATGAGTGCTGTGCCTCAATCCATGAGAGATGGATCATATGCTGTAGGGGCCACAAAATCAGAAACAATTAAACAAGTTGTTCTGCCTGCAGCTCTTCCAGGTGTTGTTGCAGCAATTCTTCTTGCGGTATCCAGGGCAATTGGAGAAACAATGATAGTTGTAATGGCAGCAGGTATATCTGCTAATTTAACAATGAATCCCTTTGAGTCTGTTACTACTGTGACTGTACAAATTGTTACCTTATTAGTAGGAGACCAAGAATTTGATAGTGCGAAAACTCTCGCAGCTTTTGCTTTAGGTATAACACTTTTTTTTCTTACACTATTTTTAAATTTAATTGCCTTAAAAATTGTAAGAAAATATAGAGAAAAATATGAATAATACAGAAATTATAAAAAAGTCTCTAATGAAAAGACATTTAGCAGAGTCAAGGTTTAAGACTTACGGAATATTAGGAATAATATCCGCAACTGTTTTCCTAATAGTAATTTTATCTACAATATTTATTGAGGGAAAAAGTGCCTTTAAAAGTACATACATCAAATTAGACGTTTTCTTTGATCCTTCGATTATTGATCCAGATGGCACTAGAGATATTGATGAAATTAGATTTGCTAATTACAGAAAAGTAATCAAAAATTCTTTAAAAAACTATTTCCCAGAAGTTACAGGAAAAGAAGAAATGAAAAGCTTAACGGAACTTATATCATCTTCTGAAGAAGAAAATTTAATGCAAGCTGTTTTAAAGAATAATGATCTCATTGGAGCCAATAAAAAAGTTTGGCTTAAAGCTTCTTCAAAAATTGACATTATTCATAAAAACCCTGAAATGAAAGATCTTTCTGAATCAAACAGGCTAATTTCTGACAAGGAACTAGAATGGTTTGATAAGTTAACCCGTAATGGTGATGTAAAATTTAGTTTAAATAAAATCTTTTTTTTGAAGGCTGATTCAACTGAACCTGAACAAGCTGGAATCCTAGGTTCGATTTTAGGCTCATTCTTTACTTTGGTGATAACGTTAATTCTCTCATTTCCGATTGCTGTTGCTGCAGGTGTATTTTTAGAGGAACTGGCGCCAAAAAATAGATTAACAGATATTATAGAAATTAATATTAATAATCTCGCTGCCGTTCCATCTATAATTTTTGGCCTGCTTGGTTTAGCAATCTTCCTTAACGTTATGCATCTCCCTCGCTCAGCTCCAATTGTTGGAGGTATGGTTCTAG
Source organism: uncultured Rhodobacterales bacterium (assembly GCA_964571065.1). Lineage (GTDB taxonomy): Bacteria > Pseudomonadota > Alphaproteobacteria > Puniceispirillales. Next base: position 3,962 of record CAZNBI010000057.1, read on the forward strand.
CCCTGATGACGCTTCCTACAATAATTATTGCAACAAGAGTTTCACTAAAGGCGGTTCCTCCTTCAATAAGAGAAGCTGCAGTTGGGTTGGGGGCTACGAAATTTCAGTCTGTAATTCATCACGTTCTTCCCTTAGCTATACCTGGTATTGCAACAGGGACAATAATTGGGATGTCTAGAGCCCTAGGTGAATCTGCACCTCTTTTACTAATTGGAATGGTTGCCTTTATTGTCGATATTCCTAGTTCCTTTACTGACTCAGCAACAGTTTTACCAGTTCAGATTTATTTATGGAAAAGTACTGCTGCCAGAGGTTTTGTTGAATTAACAGCCGCAGGTGTTATTGTTTTATTAACATTTTTAATTCTTATGAATGCGCTAGCAATATATGTAAGAAATAAATTTGAAAAAAAATGGTAGAGATTTATGGAAAAAACTAAAATAGAAAGTAAAAAAATAAGTGTTTTCTACGGTGAAAAAAAAGCATTATCTGGAATCTCACTAAATATACCGGAAAAAAGGGTTACCTCATTGATTGGTCCCAGTGGTTGTGGCAAGTCAACGTTTTTAAGATGTTTAAATAGAATGAATGACACAATTGACATTTGCAGAATTGAGGGAAAAATTTTAGTTGATGGAGAGGATATATATGACAGAAAGTTAGACCCAGTTTTATTGAGGGCACGAATTGGTATGGTCTTTCAAAAGCCCAATCCTTTTCCCAAATCTATATTTGACAATGTTGCATACGGTCCAAAAATTCATGGACTCACAAATAGTAAAGACGAATTATCTGAATTAGTAGAATCTAGTTTAAAAAAAGCTGGATTATTTAACGAAGTTAAAGATAGGCTTAATGAACCAGGAACATCTTTATCTGGTGGACAACAACAAAGATTGTGTATAGCCAGAGCAATTGCTGTAAGCCCAGAGGTTATCCTCATGGATGAGCCTTGTTCAGCTTTAGACCCCATTGCTACAGCTGTAATTGAAGAATTAATTGATGAAATTTCTAAAAACTTTACAATTGTAATCGTAACTCATTCAATGCAACAAGCTGCAAGAGTGTCCAACCAAACTGCTTTTTTCCATATGGGAAATCTTATAGAGGTTGGAAAGACTGACGAGGTTTTTTCAATGCCAAAAGAAAAAAAAACTCAGGACTATATAACAGGAAAGATTGGATAAATTAATGAAAGAACATATAGTTTCAACCTATGATGAAGATCTTAATTCACTTAAATCTAATTTAGTTGAAATGGGCGTTAATTGTGAACGACAACTTTTCAACGCTATAAACCTTACTAAAATTATCAATATAGCCAAGGCAAAAGAGGTTGTTAAAAATGATGCCGAAATTGATAATCAAGAAAGAAAAATTAGAGATTTTGCAACTATCACACTTAGCAAAAGGCAACCTCTTGCAGATGACTTAAGAAAAATTATCATATCCCTTAAAATTTCAAGTATTTTGGAAAGAATAGGGGACCATGCCTCAAATATTGCAGGTAGGATTCTCTACGTAAAAAAAGCTCCAGAAAGTTATTTAACAGATTCAATATATCAATTGGGTCAATTGGTTCTAAAAAATTTTTCAAAAGCCTTAAGTTCATACGATCAAGAGTCACAAAAAATTGCTCAGATAGTCCCTGCAGAGGATGTTACAATTAACTCTGTTTATGAAACTTGTTTTAGGGAACATTTGCACTTAATGATGGAAGAGCCAAAGATTCTAGGTTTTTGTACCCAAATGTTATTTATTGCCAAAGAGCTAGAGAGAATTGGAGACTTATCAAAAGTTATTTCAAAAGAAGTAATTTACAACTTAAAGGGTAAATTAGTAAAAAGATGAGTGAAAAAAAAAGAATTTTAGTAGTTGAAGATGACGCTGCTTTACTTCCTATGATTTCTTATAATCTTCAAAAAAACGGGTTTTCAGTTAAAGAAGCAACAAATGGCGAAGAAGCCTTGTTACTTGTAAAAGAAGAAATACCATCATTAGCTATAATTGATTGGATGATTCCTGCGCCTTCAGGGTTAGAGGTTTGCAGAATATTGAGAAGAAAAAAAGAAACTTCATCTATTCCAATTATTATTCTTTCGGCAAAAGGTGAAGAAGAAGATAAAATACGTGGCCTTGATACGGGAGCTGATGATTACATAACAAAGCCATTTAGCCCAGCTGAACTAGTTGCAAGAATTAACTCTCTATTAAGAAGATCATCTTCCAATACAACGGAAATAATTGAGTTTCAAGACATATCAATAAACCTTAACGAACACAAAGTTTACAGAGGGGAAAAAAAGATTCACCTAGGCCCAACAGAATATAAACTTTTAAAACATTTAATGGAAAATCCAGGAAGAGTATATTCACGAGAACAACTTCTAGATTCTGTCTGGGGTCATGGTATTTATGTTGAATCGAGAACAGTTGACACTCATATTCGACGACTTAGAAAAGCAATTAACACAAAAGGAACTAAAAACTTTATCAGAACAGTTCGCGCAGCAGGATACTCTATAGACTACGAATAAAATCTTTGTCCTTATCTTGTTAAAAAAACATTGTAACTTATTATGAGAAAATGAAGTTTAGAGACGGCATCTCAATCATTGTGACTGTCTATAATAAAGAACAGTTTATTTCTAAAACCTTAGAAACGATATCTAAACAAATGAGTGGGAACTCTCAACTTATTATTATCAATGACGGATCAACGGATAAGTCAGAATTAATAATTAAGAAATTTATTAATTCACAAAATAAAGACATAAAATATATAAAACAAAAAAATTCTGGTCCTAGTAAAGCAGTAAACTCTGCGTTTAAATTTGTAAAATATACCTATTTAAAGTTTGTAGATGGTGATGACATTATTGCACCTGATGCACTACTTTATATGAAAAAAGAAATGGAAAAGTTAGACCTTGATCTTCTCTATGGTCATTGGGGTTGGGAAAAAAACATTAATAGTTTTAAATTTAAAAAAGACCATCAACCTGCCTCTCTTATAAAAAACCCTGTTGAAAAGTTTTTACCAGGGGGATGGGGAGGCTCCAGTAATTCGATGATTAAAAGCTCTGTATTTAAATCTATTGGTGGTTGTGATGATGACGTCTTTGTTCAAGACTTTTCTTTACCAATGAGAGTTGCAGGGTATCACTTAAAAAATAAAAATAATAAAAAATTTAGGATAGGACAAAGTCAAAAATTAATGTGCGTGGCCCCAGAATTTATTGAAAATAGAATTATAAGCAATAATGGACAACTACTATATGACCTATCAATAGCGACAATAAACTTTTTGGAAAGTCATAAATTTGTAAAAAAAAGTTTAGTTAAAGAATGTAAAATAAAAATTCTTTCTCGATGCTGGTCGTGGCAAAGAAGACACAACAAAGTTTCATTTTTTAACAGATTATTTTTAACGTACTTAAATAATAGAATATTGAAAAACGTATCTCTTGAGATACTTA
>CAZNBI010000058.1:0-4453 GCA_964571065.1 uncultured Rhodobacterales bacterium
CAGTCAGTTTCACTATCTTGATCATCGAACTGAAAACTTAAATTAATATTCAATTTTTCTTCAATTTCAGCTATGGACTTTCGCTTTTCATTGAGAATATACATTCCTATTTTTGAAGGTACGAAGATATCCAATGATTCATTTTTAATTTTTGTATCTTCTATTTTTCTCAAAACCTTCAAAGCAGATGATTCTACTGACCTTATCACGCCCATGCCACCACAAGAGCCGCAAGTGCTAAAATAATTTTCTGATACACTTGGTCTGAGACGTTGACGTGAAAGCTCAAGAAGTCCAAAATGACTTATTCTACCAATTTGTATTCTCGCCCTGTCAGAACTCATGGCCTCTTTTAATTTTTTTTCGACAGAGTGTTGATTTTTGTATCCTTCCATATCAATAAAATCAATTACAATTAGCCCTGACAAATCCCTCAATTTTAATTGCCTTGCAACCTCTTCAGCAGCCTCTAAGTTAGTTTTTAGGGCAGTTTCCTCTATATTTCTTTCTTTAGTTGACCTTCCGGAGTTTACATCTATAGCTACTAACGCTTCAGTTTGATTTATAACAATATACCCTCCTGACTTTAATTTCACAGAAGGCAAATACATTGAGTCAAGTTGCTTTTCTACATTATATTTTTGAAAAATAGAATTCTTTGTGTCTTTAAAGTTTTTTACTCTCTTTATTTGACTGGGGACCATTTCCTTTATATAATTTCTAGCAGTATTAAATGCTGTTTCACCTGATACTAAAATTTCACTAACATCACTGTTATATAAGTCCCTAATTGTTCGCTTAATTAAATTACCCTCTTCATTAATTAGAATGGGGGCAGTAGATTTAACAGTTTTTTCTCTAATTGTATCCCATAAGTTTTGCAGATAAGAAAAATCTTTTTTTAATTCTGCTTTTGTCCTATCAGATCCTGCTGTCCTAATAATAACAGCCATTCCCGCAGGCATTTCTATTTCTTCAATAATAGATTTTAATCTTTTCCTGTCCTCGATTTTGCTAATTTTTCTACTTACTCCTCCACCTCTAATTGTATTAGGCATTAGGACACAATATCTTCCAGCTAAAGATATGTATGTTGTTAAAGCGGCCCCTTTATTTCCCCTTTCTTCTTTGGCAACTTGAACAAGAAGTATTTGCCTTTTAGAAATTACTTCTTGAATTTTATAACGTTTAAAGATTTTTGTTTGGTTTGCAGGGCTCGCTTCATCTTCTTCACTGATAATTTCAGGCTTTTCTTTTTTTTCATCTACCACTAATAATTCAGATGAATTATCTATATTTGTTTTTAAATCGTTTGTGTGTTCACTATCTTTATCAATTTGAGAATTTGAAACTTCATCCAACGAAGTATCTTCTGCATTCAACATTTCTTCAGTTAAAGCCTTTCTGTCCTCTACCGGTATTCTGTAATAGTCAGGATGAATTTCACTAAATGCTAAAAAACCATGTCTCGTGCCACCGTATTCAACAAATGCTGCTTGAAGAGATGGTTCAACTCTAGTTACTCTTGCTAGATATATATTGCCTTTGTTTTGAAGCTTTGTGGTTGTTTCTTGATCAAAATCTTCAATTCGATTGCCATTTAATAAAACAACCCTTGTTTCTTCTGGTTGTTTTGCATCTATCAATAATTTTTTTGCCATATAAACTCTCCAAACCAAAAACTATCAAAACTTTCAAAAAGAAATTATTAGACAGTAATGGTAAAATTCTCTTACACTTTTTATTTTTTGATAAAAAAACTAAAATGTTATTAGAGTATGAACTAGCGCTTACACAGCTGCTATTAAAATTTAAGACATACATACAAACCATAAATACTCTAAACATTTTGTTTGAAATATTAATATTTCAAAATTTACATTATAAATTATAATATTAAAACAGAAATCGTTAAATTTAAAATATATTTATGTTTGTAAAATGCACAAAAATAATTTTTTGGTATAATGCATAGTTGGAATAAAATGAAAAAATTTTTTTATTTTATAGGTTTATTTATTTTTGTTTTTTCATTTTTTTATTCTTTATTGTGCACTGCTCAGAATTTGAATGAGATTAGAAATTTAAGAGCTGGAAAACATCAAAATTTTTATAGAGTTGTTTTAGAAACATCAATGAAAGTTGATACCAAGATAGAATTAAAAACTTTACCATATCGGGCAATAATTCAAATTCCAGAGTCTCTTTGGAGAGCAAGTAATATTCCAAGAAAAGGTAATTTTTATCCTAATATCCCGATAATATATTCATTTAAAAATGATGAAATTGGAAAAACTAATTTAACCTTAAATATTGAAAAACCATTTAGTTTGGATAAAGTTTATTGGCTTTCAAGCCCAAATGGTAACAAAAGACTGGTTATTGATTTGTACTTTAGCAGTGAAACAGATTTTATAGTTACAAAAAAATCATTTGAAAGCTTTTCTAAAGAGGAATTTGAATCTGTATTGGGGGAAAAGCCAATAAGTGAAGATAAAGAGTTAGAATTATTTATAGGCCAAAATAAAAATAACTCTAAAATGTCTCAACAAAAAAACATAATTAGTGAAGATAATAATTTAAATTTTGATAAAGAAGGAACTAAGAGCTTTTTAGTTGTTATAGATCCTGGCCATGGCGGAAAGGACCCTGGAGCTATTGGCTACTCCAAGACTTTAGAGAAAGATATAAATTTAATTGCATCTAAAATTTTGCAATCAAAACTTAATAATATTTCTGGAATAAAGGCTTACCTTACTAGGTCAGACGACATATATATTAATTTACATGATAGGTATAAAATAGCCAACCAACTAAAAGCAGACATTTTCATCTCTCTTCACTCAGATGCTTCTGAGTCTAAATCAGTAAGGGGTTATTCAATTTTTAGTTTAAACAAAGATCCAGATCTAGAAAAGGCCAACTTTCAAAAAAATAATAAAAATCAAAATGTTCTGGGAAATGTAATTTTAGATGAGGAAATTATAGAAACTCAAAACATACTTTACAAAATGTATCAAAGAAGAAAGAGAAATTACTCTATTAAACTTAAAAATTTAATATTAGACGAGCTCTCTAGTTCACCAAGTAACTCTCGTGGATGGCATGAAAAAAACTTTGCTGTTCTGAAATCACCTGTAATACCATCAGTTCTTATAGAGATGGGGTTTATATCAAATAAAGAAGACGAAAAAAACTTAAATGACCGAGAGTTTATATCAAACCTAATGCAAAAGATTGCCGTTGCAGTTACAAAATATAAAGATGTATACATGAAATAATATACATTGCCCCACAATTAACATTTTTGCACAATAATAGTTTATTATGAAATACTTTTTTAATTTTTTAAGTCTCTTAATAGGAATAGTGTTTTTTGGAGGGTTAATAACAATTTTTTCTGTTGCTTGGGTTTTTTGGTCTTATGGTCAAAATTTACCTGATTTTTTACAGTTGTCAAAATATGAGCCCCCAGTAGTAAGTCGTGTTTATGCTTCTGATGGTGCTCTATTAGCTGAGTTTGCAACCGAGAAAAGAATATTTGTTCCTATCCAATCTATACCTTCTATTATTAAAGAAGCTTTTTTATCATCTGAGGATAAAGATTTTTTTAATCATTTAGGCTTAGATTTTAAGGCTATTTTAAGAGCATCAGTTACAAATATTAAAAACTTCAACTCTGGCAGAAGAGCCATTGGTGCTTCAACTATAACACAACAAGTTGCCAAAAACTTTTTATTGTCAGCTGATTACAGTATTGAAAGAAAAATTAAAGAGGCAATTCTTGCGCTGAGAATAGAAAGAACATTTTCAAAAGATCATATTTTTGAATTATATTTAAATGAAATTTACCTTGGATTTAATAGCTACGGAGTGGCGGCTGCAGCATTGAATTATTTTAACAAGTCTCTTTCACAAATTACATTAGCAGAAGCGGCCTATTTAGCTGCTTTACCAAAAGGTCCAAATAACTATCACCCAACAAGAAAAAGAAAACAAGCTATTATCAGAAGAAATTGGGTATTGTCTCAAATGTTTGAAAACGGGTTCATAACTGAAAATGAATTTAAAAAAACAAAAAATGAGGAACTAAGTGTTTACGCATCATCAGGTTTTGACGGGGCATATGCTCCTTATCCCGTAGAAGAAATTAGAAGAGAATTAGTTCAAAATTACGGTCAAGAAAAACTATATGCCGGTGGACTCTCAATACAGTCAACAATTGATCCAGAAATTCAAACATTAGCTGATTTAAGCTTGAAAAAAGGACTTGAGGATTTAGATCGAAGGCAGGGTTGGAGAGGGCCATTATCTAAAGTTAAAGGTGATGAAAATATTGATGATGCACTTATCAGGGCAAAAGACTTAATGCCCAATAATTACTTTGTTGCTGCAGTAAATAAAGTTTCCCAAAAGAGAGCTGAAATTACAACTGACACAGGGCAAAAAGGTT
>CAZNBI010000058.1:4553-7409 GCA_964571065.1 uncultured Rhodobacterales bacterium
TGACAGTGAGTTTAATCGAGCAACTCAAGCCTTTCGTCAGCCTGGTTCTGCTTTTAAACCATTTATATATCTATCAGCATTAGAAAAGAATTACCTACCGACAACTCTTATCAGAGATGCTCCAATTGTTATTGATCAAGGTCCTGGACTTCCTAAATGGAAACCATCTAATTATTCAAATAAATTTTATGGCCCTACTACGTTAAGAACTGGTATTGAGAAATCTAGAAACTTAATGACAGCTAGACTTGCACTTGAATTAGGAATGGAAACAATACAAGAAATTTCGCAAAGATTTAAAATTTATGAAGAAATGCCAAAATTACTTTCGATGTCACTTGGAGCAGGTGAAACAACTTTACTAAAACTAGTAAATGCTTACGCAATGATTTTAAATGGTGGCAAAGAGATTCAGCCTACACTTATTGATAGGATACAAGATAGAAGAGGTAGAACTATTTATTTATTTGATAAAAGAAATTGTCTTGAATGTCAGCCAAGTACTGGATGGAAAAATCAATTGCCACCAAAAATTTTGGATAATAGAAAAACTGTTACTGATAAAGCAAGTGCATATCAAATGACATCAATACTAAAAGGGGTAATTGATAGGGGAACTGGTATAAAATTAAAAAAATTAAATCTAAACTTGGCTGGAAAAACTGGAACAACTAATGATAATACAAATGCTTGGTTTATTGGTTTTTCTCCAGATATTGTTGTAGGAGTTTATGTAGGCTATGACGTGCCAAGGCCACTTGGAAAAAAAGAAACTGGCTCCAGTGCTGCTGTACCAATATTTGAAGAATTTTTTAGTAATTTTTCAAAAGGAAAGCCGGATATTCCTTTCAGAAGACCAGATGGTATACGAATGATTCCAGTAAATATAAAGGATGGCACTAGAGCTAATCAAATAACACAAGGCGTAATTCAAGAAGCATTTAAGCAAGGGCAATTACCTCAAAAATACATTTCTAGGAATAATGACAAAAGTTTAATTAATAATTCCGGAAACCTTGAATTAGGCATATATTAAATCAGAGTTAGTTAATGAAGTTAGAAATAGAAAATAAAATTTCAGAGATAAAGTATATTATCTCACTTTTAAAAGACCATGCCAATTTTGATGATTCTAAAAAGAAATTAGAAAATCTAGAAATTGCAAGTCAGGCTCCAGATATTTGGGAGGATAGGATTAAAGCAGAAAAATTATTTAAGGAAAAAAATCTTTTAGAGAAACAAATTATATCAATAAATAGCTTGGAAACAGAAATAGATGATGCACAAGAACTCCTCAAAATTGGCAATGATGAAGATGATCAAGAAATTATTAAAGAAGCTGAAAAAACAGTATTTGCATTATTAGGAATTTGCCAAAAAAAACAATTTGAGACTCTTTTTTCAGGTGAAGCTGATGCTAATGACTGTTATTTAGAAATCCATCCAGGGGCTGGGGGAACTGAGGCTCAAGATTGGGCAAATATGTTATCAAGAATGTATCAAAGGTGGGCTGAAAATAAGCAATTTGAAAGAGAAATTCTTGAAGAAACAAGTGGAGAAGAGGCAGGAATTAAATCCATTACAATGAGGTTAAATGGAAACAATGCATATGGTTGGGCAAAGACAGAGTCTGGAATTCATAGATTAGTAAGAATATCTCCATTTGACAGTGCCTCTAGACGGCATACTTCATTTGCTTCTGTATGGGTTTATCCTGTAGTAGATGATAAAATTGATATTTCGGTTGAAGAAAAAGAATTGAGGATTGATACTTATAGGAGTAGTGGTGCAGGTGGGCAGCATGTCAACACAACTGATAGCGCTGTTAGAATTACACATTTGCCTTCAGGGATTGTAGTACAATGCCAAAATAATAGAAGTCAACACAGAAATAAAGCAGCCGCTTTAAATATGCTTAAAGCAAGACTTTATGAGAAAGAGTTGCAAAAACGTGAAGAGGAAGCCGGGTCAATTTCATCTGAAAAAAGTGAAATCGGCTGGGGAAATCAAATAAGATCATATGTCTTACATCCGTATCATATGGTTAAAGATTTAAGAACCGATGTTGAAAAAGGAAATACACAATCTGTTTTGGATGGTGCTATAGATGAGTTTATAGAAGCTGCTCTCTCAAAAAAAATAGGCTTAAAAACATAATTATAGTATTTTTTTTAATTCCTCAAGCACATCCATTGCGTGATTTGGAACTTTAACTTTTGGCCAAGATTTTAGAACTTTACATTCTTCACTAATTAAAAAAGTACTCCTTTGTATACCCATATATTTTTTCCCATACATGGATTTTTCAACCCATGTTGAAAATATTTCACAAATTTTTCCATCAATGTCTGATCCTAATTCACATTTTAAATCATGCTTGTCCCTAAACTTTTTTTGTTGTTCAGGACTATCTTTCGAAACTCCAATAATCAGAGTGTTTAGTTTTTTGAACTCTTCAATTAAATGGCTAAACTCCACTGCTTCTTTAGTGCAGCCAGATGTATTTGCCTTTGGAAAGAAAAATACAACAGTTTTATATGTATTAATTTCTTTGAGTATAAATTCTTTTTTATCCGTTATAATTGAAAAAGTTGGCACTTTATCGCCTTCTTTAAACATTTAAGTCTCCAGTATATAATTAGTAGAAAAAATATTATTCTAATATATTATTTAATCATTGTGATTAAAAAGTCTATTTGTATGGAAATTTGGATTTTTTGTGAAAAATATTAGTTTCCCAATTTTTAACGTATTGGCATCTGCAATTGGAATTGCATCAATTATTATATTCCTTTTTATTTGGCAAGCCTCTTCAATAATTTTTAACTTGGAGGGAGTGCAAAAAGAAATTGAGAG
>CAZNBI010000059.1:0-3686 GCA_964571065.1 uncultured Rhodobacterales bacterium
TATAAGGGATTAAGTGAGTATAAAATGTCTTTTTACCTTACACAGATATTTCATTTAGAATTATGGTAAATTATCAGTTGGGTATTATTTAAGTACTATAAGGCAAACACTTTACACCGCCCACCATTGGATACCTTACACCAGTAGTAAGAGGAAAACTTAATGGCAAATTTTTAAGAGATCTCACTGAAAGATAAGCAAAAGCCTCAGCTTCTATTGCATCCCCTCTTAAGCCATAATCCTCAATTTTAGAGCAATTAATTTTAGTTTCCAAATTAATTTGTTCAACCAAAGATGAATTTTTTCTTCCACCTCCAGTTAAAATAATTTTTTTTGGTTTTTTTGGCAATAAATCAATACTCTTTGAAATAGACAAAGCAATTATTTTAGTTATTGTTGCGCAACCATCCTCAAGGGATAAATTAGATAATTTTTGAAATTTAAAATCAAATCTATCTAATGATTTTGGAAATGGTTTTTGAAAATATTTATTACTCATAATGCTTTCAACTACATTTTTATCAAGATTTCCCCTTTTGGCAAATTGTCCATCTTTATCCATTGATCCAGATTTATGCATTTTTACAAAATCATCAATTGGGGCATTCCCTGGACCAGTATCAAATGCAATTAAATCACAATCAAAATCTATAAATGTTAAGTTAGAAATTCCCCCTATATTTAAAAAAATTAGCGAGTTCTCATTCAAAATTTTTGATAATGCTAAATGGTAAATAGGCGCTAATGGTGCTCCTTGGCCACCATTTGCGACATCATTTGATCGAAAATCATAAACAACAGGTAAATCTAAGTACCTAGACATTATTTTGCCATCGCCCAGCTGCTTGGTTTTACCAACTTTCGTTGAACCATTAGGCGGTCTATGGAGAATTGTCTGTCCATGAAATCCCACAGAATAAATATTTTGTTTTTTGAAATTATATTTTTCTAAAAATTTTTTTACAGCTTTACTTTGTTCTAAAGTAATTAACTCTTGTACTTTCGAAAATATTTCAGGCTCAGCACCTTTGAAATCCCAGTTTTTTGCTTCTTCGTAAGTATCAAAAATTACTTTTCTGATGTTATTATTCTCATAAGGATAAAGTTGATAAGGACCAAACTCAAAAATTTTTTCACCATCTGTTCTTATGGCTGCAACGTCAATATTTCCATCATTGACTGTTCCAGTCATCAATCCTATTGACCAATCTTTTTTCATTTCAAATTTCCAAATAATTCAATAATTTTGTTCCCAATCTTTACTCTTATTTCATCAATTTTTGAGTCTACATGTCTTGATGGGTGAACTCTATTTGTTAGCAGCGTCCATGCCAATCCATTCTTGAAATCTATCCAAACCCCAGTTCCCGTAAAACCTGTATGTCCTATTGTTTGCTTTGAGCAATTATTTCCACCTGACCAACCTTTGTTTGAGACTTCCCAACCATAAGATCTATTTTTATATACTTTTGTTTTGATCAAATTTTGATGAGTTTTGGTTATCTTATTTCCTTTTAGCATGTCATAAGCAAATTCTAGAATACTTTCAACTGAACCAAACAACCCTGCGTGGCCCGCTCCATCAAGTGCGTATGAGTTTTCATCATGCACATCACCACAAATTATACGATTTCTCCAAAAACATTTTTCTGTTGAGGCAATATTTTTTTTTGTTGGTCTAAAAGAAAACTTATATCCTGTGTTTATATCTTTAATATGAATTCCAGTTAATCTTTCTAAAACTATACCAAGTAAAATAAAGTTAATATCAGAATAAACTTTATTATTTTTTGCCCATCTTTTTTGTAATAAATAATTCTTTAAAGTATTTGGATTTTCACCAAATGTATAAATAGGTTCAACTGCAGGAAATAGTGTAGAGTGAGTTAAACATTGCTTTAATGTGACATATCTTTCCCATGAATTATAGTCGTATTGGCAAAGGTCAGGCACATATTTAGATATAGGTAAATCTAAATCGAGTATTCCAGATGAAGACGCTTTTAGAATTTGATGAGTTGTAAACAAAACTTTTGTAAGTGAAGCTAAATCAAAAATAGTATTTTTATTAACTATTTTTTTTGAAGGAATAATTTGCTTAAACCCACTAGCTGAAATATATGAATTCTTATTAATGTCGATCAAACCTAGAACAGCACAAGGAACTTTCCCTTTTCTAATATATTCTTCGGCTATTTGAAAAACTACTTGAAATTTGCTTTTGGAATTATTTTTAAACATTTTAAGAAGTCTTAATAAAATTTCATTCCTGGTATTGAGGAAATTAATAATTTAGTATATTTTTCCTTTGGTTTTTTTAGCGTTTCTTTCGTATTACCTATTTCGATAATTTGTCCTTTGTTCATAACTGCTATTTTTGTACTTATGTGTTTAATAACTGAAAGATCATGACTTATAAATATCATTGAAATACGATATTCATGGAGAATATCCGAAATAAGGTTTATTATCTGGCTCTGAATTGAAACATCAAGGGCTGAAACAGCTTCATCAGCAATTAAAAACTTTGGATTTAATGATAGAGCTCTTGCAATAGCGATGCGTTGTCTTTGTCCTCCTGAAAATTCGTGCGGGTATAAATCTAATGATTTTTTTGGTAGACTTACTTGATCAAGTAATTCAATTATTCTTTTTTTAATTTTAAATTTATCACCGTAATTATGAACTATTAATGGTTCCGATAGTATTGTTTTAATTGAATGGCGTGGGTTTAGGGAACCAAAAGGGTCTTGAAAAATAATTTGCATATCTTTTCTTACAATTTTCATCTCTGATGGAGACAAATTTGTTATATCTTTTTTATTGAATATTATTGACCCACTATTTACGTCAGTAAGTTTTAATATTGATCTTCCAAGCGTTGTTTTGCCAGAACCAGACTCTCCAACAAGCCCTAAAACTTCTCCTCTTTCGATTGAAAATGAAATATTATCTAAAACATTAAAATCTTTACCATTTGGATTTGAAAAAGATTTAAATAAATTTTTAACTTCTAAAACTTTTTCCATTTTCTATTAATACTTTTTTTTAATTACTGGAAGACGTATTCCAGGAGGGTTTGCAGCTGGTCTAGTTTTTAGTAAATCTTTTGTATATTGGTGTATTGGATTTTGAAATATTGTCTTGCATTTTGCACTTTCTAGGATTTTGCCGTCGTACATTACATAAACCCTGTCACAGAAATCTTGAACTAAGCCTAAATCATGGGTTATTAGAAGAACTGACATATTATATTCTTTTTTTAGAGACTTTATTATTTTAAGTATCTGTGCTTGAACGATCACGTCTAATGCTGTTGTTGGCTCATCAGCGATTAGTAATTTCGGGCTGCAAGCTAAAGCCATTGCGATCATAACCCTTTGTCTTTGTCCACCTGATAATTGGTGAGGATATTTATTAATAGAAATATGTGGACTAGGAATTCCAACCTTTTTAAGTAAATCAATTGTTCTTTCCGTAGCAACTTTTTTACCTAAATTTTCATGAATTAATAAAACTTCATTAATTTGGCTGCCTATTGTAAAAACTGGATTTAATGATGTCATTGGTTCTTGAAAAATCATTGAAATTTCCTTGCCTCTAATATTTCTAAGAAACTGGTCAGTCTCTGATAATAAATTTTTATTATTAAAGAGAATTTTACCAGACGTAATTTTCATTACATT
>CAZNBI010000059.1:3786-5770 GCA_964571065.1 uncultured Rhodobacterales bacterium
ACAGGTCCATTTAAATTTGATAGTTGGCAACCTAATAGTCACATACAGCTCAATAAATTTAATAATTATAGAACTAGTGGCCTACCAAAATTAGATGGGGTTAGGGTAAGTTTTGTTCCTGAGTCTGCAACTAGACAAGTTGGATTGTCAAATGGCGAATATGATATTTTGCCTGGTGTTGATCCGGCAACTGCTCTGCAATTGCAATCTAATGAAGATATTCAAATTTTTCAGACAAGAAATTTATCTTACACTTTATTAGGAATGAATACGACCAGAGAGCCACTAAATAACGCAAATGTTCGGAAAGCTATAAATTTACTTCTCAATAGAAAAGAAATTATTGATGGGGCTTTATTTGGCGCTGGTGTTCCTGGTGGACCTTTATCTCCTGCACTAGCTACATGGTCAATGGACACAAGCAATTTTGATTGTTACTCAAATGATATTAATGAAGCTAAAAAGTTAATTAAAGCAACTGGTATAAACACACCAATAGAATTAGAAATCCTAGTTTTGCCTCGTCAAGATGCCAAAGATATTTCTCAAGTTATCCAGCAACAATTAAATTCAGGTGGATTTAATATTAAATTGGCTAATAAAGAAATAGGGGAATTTGTTCAAGATTGGAAAAATTCTGACTTTGATATGTTTGTGTCTGCCAATGGTGGAAACCCAGACCCAGATCAGTACTTTTATAGAACCTTTAGAACAGGTGGTTCAACAAATGTATTTAAGTATAGTGATGCCGAAATTGATGAACTGTTAGATAAAGGTAGAAGTTCAACTTCTGTTTCAGAGAGGAAATCAATTTATGACAAAGTACAAAAAAAGTTAGCTTGTGAGGGGCCAATTTCTCATTTAGCCTATGGTGACCTGACAACCGCTGTTAATAAAAAGGTTAAAGGATTTGAAATATATGCTACAGGCAGATTAGCAAGTCTCATCTCTGCAACAAAATAAAAATTAAAGCACCCTTAAAATTTTATTTTAGGGTGCTTTTTTTAAAATGAACTACAAATATCTCATTAACAGATTTATTGACTTAACAATTGTTCTGTTTGGCATCTCAATAATTGTATTTTCCATGATTAGGTTAATACCCGGAGATGCGGTTGCAATTATGTTAGGTGCAAATACTGAAATCACTAAAGAAGGTATGGATGAGTTAAGGTCAAGATTAGGTTTGGATAAATCTATAATTGAACAATATTTTATTTGGATACTAAATATTTTTAGAGGAGACTTTGGAACATCTATATGGACTGGAAGACCAGTAATTTCAGAAATTTATATAAATGCATGGCCAACTTTTGAATTAACTGCTTTGTCAGTAATTTTAGGCGCAGGAGTATCAATTCCGCTTGGTTGTTTTATGGCTATCTATAGAGGAAATATTTCTGAAGTAGTAACAAGAATTGTTGCCATTGCAGGTCTTACAATACCTTCATTTTGGCTAGGTATTGTGTCAATCTTTGTAGTAGCAAAATTATTTCCAGGTTTTATTGCACTTGGTTATGTGCCTTTTTCTGAAGATCCAATTGAAAATTTAAGAAGAATGGCATTACCAGTTTTTGCATTATCATTGCCGATGATAGCAAATTTATCAAGATTGGTAAGGTCTGCTATGCTTGATTCTTTAAGCCAGCATTACATTAGAACTGCAAAAGCTAAAGGTGTAAGTAATTTCTCAATAATTTTTAAACATGCTTTAAGAAATGCATTAATACCATATATAACAAGCGTTGGAGTCTCAGTTGGGTACCTTTTAGGTGGGTCCATAGTCGTTGAGCAAGTATTTGCAATACCGGGTCTTGGTAGATTGGTTTTAGGAGCAATTTCTGAACGAAACTATCCATTATTACAATCAAGCATTCTTGTAATGACGGCAGCGTTTGTTTTAGTCAACTTTTTTGTAGATATTTTGTATTCAATAATTGATCCAAGAGTGTCTAAAAATGATTAATTTCAATCTGGAATTTTT
>CAZNBI010000059.1:5870-7095 GCA_964571065.1 uncultured Rhodobacterales bacterium
TTAGCTGCATACTACAAAGGGTTATTTGACAGAATAATTATGCGATTTATGGATGTATTATTTGCGTTTCCAATTCTTCTTTTAGCTATAGGCATAATTGCAGTCATAGGACCAAGTATATGGGGTGCCTCAATTGCGATTGCTATAGTTTATACACCAATTTTTTCTAGGCTTATTCGCGGACCTGCACTTGTGATTTGTCAAACAGAATATGTAGAAAGTGCAATATCAATAGGAGCTTCTGACTTTAGAATAATTGTATATCATATTTTACCCAATATTACTTCTGTAATTCTCGTGCAATCAAGTCTTTTACTCTCAGCGGCTATTTTAGTGGAGGCTTCACTATCATTTCTAGGTTTAGGAGCACAACCACCAATTCCATCGTTAGGTCTAACCCTTTCAGAAGGAAGAAATTTTTTATTGCTTTCACCATGGCCAGCAATATTTTCAGGTTTAGCAATACTTTTTTTGTCATTTGGATTTAATTTGCTTGGTGATTGTTTAAGAGACCGATTAGATCCCAAACTAAAATCTGAATTTGATAATAGTCTGTAATTTATATTGATCTCTTTAATGCTTTATGAAGATCTCCATCACAATCATTTAATACCGCTAAAGCTCTTTTTTTAGGAAATTTATTTATAATCATTATAGAAAGTTTAATGTTATAATTATTGTTTTGTAAAATTTCTCTCGCCTTTTTTAAGTCACAATTAGTAATATTTGATAAAATTTTTTCTGCTCTTGATTTAAGCTTGATATTGGTTGGCTTCATATCAACCATAAATCCTTTATATACTTTATTAAGTCTTATCATTAGACATGTAGAAAATAAGTTGAGTGCAATTTTTTGACTTGTGCCTGCGGAGAGCCTTGTAGACCCTGCTATGAATTCGGCTCCAGTATTGAGAAATATACTTACATCTGAATATTTAGATAGAATTGATTTCTCATTATTTGAAAACGATATTGTTATAGCTCCAATCTCTTTTGATTTTTTAAGAATTGTTTTTGTATAAATGGTTGACCCACTTGCAGCTAAACATAAAACTACATCGCCTTTTTTAATTTTAGTTTTTTTAAAATGTTTGACAGCTAATAATGTATCATCTTCAGATCCTTCTGAAGTTTTATTAACTTCAATCCCAGAAAAGCAAAAGTCTACTCTTTCTTCTGGCCATCCAAAAGTTGGTATTAATTCAACACCATCTAATATACCTAT
>CAZNBI010000060.1:0-7088 GCA_964571065.1 uncultured Rhodobacterales bacterium
GTTTCATCTATCCAATGTTCCAAAATCATATCGGATATAGATATATTCTAGTGCCTTCTCGAGAGTGTTGGCTGTCCAGGCGTTCTTGGACCAGTTATTCAGCATAATGTCGCCCTTGCGGTATTGATTGAAGAACTCATAGCGAGCCAGATGGTTAACGACGGATGTAAGATTGCTAGCCGGTCTAAGCCAGCTTGCTCTGGTTTCTAATCTGGCGAGATTTTCTCCTTCCACTTCTGCCTCAGCATCAATCGGCGTTCCATCTTCAAGTGTCAAACTCGCCCGGCGTGGTGTCAGAAGGATCAGAACGGTCTTGTTCTTGGTCATCTTAACGTTGTTGCGGAACAGATATTGTGCGGCAGGGACATCACCAATTAATGGAACCTTGCTGTCGACAGTATCCTTGTCTTGGTCAGACAATCCGGACAAAACCATAGTCTCACCATATTTTAGAGTGATGTTGGCAGAAATTGAAGTTTTAGCGGTGCGCGCGAAGGATGTCCCGGTAAGATGGCTGGACACTGAGGACAGTGAGGACTCAAGCGCTGTCCGTTCTGCTACAACCGCGATATTGATCGTATCACTATCAAGAAAGCGGGGTCTCACTTCAAGCCTTACACCATCTTTAATTGGTTCTATGGAACCACTTCCTGCCTGGCCTCCCTCCAGAACGACATGTGTGGTTCCTCCAGAGAAAAATTTGGACAGCTCATTATCCTGAACAATGATTGTTGGCCGCGCAATAATCTCGTTGCGGTCATAATTGTCGTTGAAGATATTCAGCGAATAGGCTAATCCGGAATCTCGACTTGTCCCAAGACCCCAGTTCAGCGTGTTATTGATTAGATTGTTTTGGGAATCGCTGTCACTAAAAAACAGACTGAGGCCATCAAGCAGGTTAACTCCCCTAATTGATTTGTAGGTTTCCTCAGTACGGATGATGGCGACATCAATTAGCGCCATGTGGGGCTTGGCAACCTCATCTGTTTCTGTATTGCCTTGCTTTGATGCCGACATGGACACGCTTCCGGAGGAGTCGTTGCTATCTGTTGAGGACAGGCTGGTATCATCACCAAAAATGCCACCAGAGGGCACACCAAAAAGATCGGAGTTCTGCGCCATCAATATTTGATAGTTTTTGTCATCAAGCAGGCCGGTACTGTGAAAATAGCCCCGCCAGTCATCAATGCGTGAGCGAAGATGGCTTGCATAGGAAAATCCTGATGGAGTTTTCTTATCAAGAAATGCGGCGGCTTCTTCGGCTTTGTCAAACGCACCGAGAGAGGCATAGATTATTCCGCTTGCTCTAACATGGGCCTCGCTATGAGGTGCTAGCTGGAGTGCTCGCTGAATATTCATATGGGCCCGTTCAACTTCACCTAGATAGTAGGAAGCAGCAGCCAGGCCATAATAATAGTCAGCTTCGTTGGCATCGACCAGAATGGCACCTGCAAAATAATCTTGAGCTGTTTGGTAGCGGCCTAGCTTGAAGTTCAGTAAACCCTGATAATAAGGAATACTACTGTCGCCGGAATTGAATTGGGCGGCAAGACTATAGCCTACTTCCGCAAGTCCATACTGGCTCGGGTCACCTGCGTCACCTCGCAGGTGATAGCTCATGGCGTTCATCTTGTGGAGGTGAGGGTTCTGTGGATCATATTTTAACGAATGTTGGAGATAGAAATTCGCTTCAATATATTCTCCAGCTCTAAAAGCCTTTAATCCCCGTGAAAGAGATTTCGCATGCGCCGGCTTGGCTTCAAGCATGTCGATGCGTTTGGAGAGGAGCGCCAGTTCCTTATCAATATCGATTGACCGCGGAGTTTGCTCTTTCATTCCGGTATTCGGCGCGGCGACCCCACCCCGATCAAAAGCCTGCTTCGATGATAATGATATTGGCTTTTCGGAACAGGCGGAAAGTGTCAAGACACTGCAAATCAGAATACCAAGATATAGTTTGTTCGCTCGAGAATGTCTCATAATAAATATTCCAAATAATATTTACTAATTCTATCTTATATATGTGTTGGTGAAAACCAAAACCTGTGTTTGCATATTTTTTTTGCTCACCGTTGTGCAACCTTTTCCATTCGCCTGATATCCATAAAACCATTGCTTGTCTCCAATGCTTTTCTGGCGACAAAGAAAATAGGCTGGGTCAGTTTTGATACCTCCAGCAAGGAACGGAGAAAATTTTGGCTGTGGAGGATGTTTTCTTTCACCCTGAACATCATGTGGGACATCAGAACTACTGTCCATCCACCTTCCCTTCGCGCCACTGCGCCCAATATCTACCCCTGACAGAATTTCAAGTCTGACATCAATAGATGTATCCTGTTCTGGGCGATAGGTCACTCGCTGACCCTGAGCATCCACATAACTACAGGATTTAGATTTGCCATTCCAGGTTCCTGGCGTCATGTCGAAGTTGCTGTTTGATTCATGCCTTCCAGCAACAATACGGCAGACACCATTCAGGCTATTAGCCTTTATGCTTTCTTGATCTATCCAGTAGATCTTTGACAGATCGTTGATTGACATAGCGTCGCTACCGCTATTCTGCAGGTCCCATAAGGTCCATTCATATAGTCCCTTCCAATGTCCGAATTTCCATCTGCCACGAGTTGCCGGATCACATTGCTGGACATTTATATAGACTCTTTCATCCCTTGTGTTGGCTTCATCTGGGATCATGCATTTGCCAGTTGGTCTATTGAGGGAGTCTAAGGATTCAAGTTGGAAAAAATCACTCTTGGGAATGAGTCGCATTTTCCATCCCTGCCCGAAACGGGCATCACATGGCCGTTGCACTAGCTGACCGTCACGCGCATTGGGAATGATGCCCTCATTTGCATGATACGGATATAGGCAAAAACCGGTATAGTCATTTACAATTTTTACCGTTTTGTTGTATTCTACTATGTAATCCCAACGGTCGGTTTGGTCATTGGTACATTCATGCATAAAGACGATAGTACCCTTATTGCGGGCTTCAGCAAGGTTCTGGGGTACATCAATGCAAAGATCATGATCTGACTTGATCACCCCATTGTGGTCGTACCAGACGGGCATGGTATCATTTGGTGGAAACATTTCAAAGGTTTGATGGGCTGTGCCGTTGCATGGATAGAAAACAGCGTGCACATCATGCGTCTTTGATTTCTCTTGTGCCTTCACAGTTTCAGGGCGAAGGCAGAACGCGGATTCTCGCTCCTGGATGGCGAAACCGTGGTTTTCATTATTGCCATGAGTTTCCTTAATCACTTTCCAAAGCTGGCCTTTGCCATCTTGCCGGCAGGATCTCATGGCAAGATATGCATCCGAATCGCTTGGATGAGAACTCGCAACCTTCATCAATTGACGAAGGTGCTGCTGGCGCGCCTGTGGAGTTGTATCTGTCATATGAAACGGTGTTGTGAGACAATCCCCGTTATGCAGAAGTTGGACATATTCAGGGTTCTTGATGATGACATCAACCTTGATTTTCTGCCCCAGGATTTTCTTTATGCGTTTCTCGGTATGCACTTTGTTTATGGTAATCTGTTGTGTGACGTTGTTGAAGTGAACACGCTTTGTAGCCCACAGTAAACCACCTGTTTTTTCATTGCAGGGGTGAAAACTGACCCGCTTGGCGGTTGTTTCACCAAGACAGAGCCGCGAATGCCGAGCGACCAGAAGCTGCTCTGTGAACAGCTCGCTCGGCGGGACGTGGACATCTGTATAAGGAATGAAAAGATCATTCTCCAGTTCCATACGAATTTTCTTCTGCTCATTGAAGAATGACAGATATCCCTCATAAAAATTCTTATGCCGATCAACCATATGTTCAAGGAGCCCATCACGCTTTTTTTGATAAGCTTCCATTTTGCTTTTTAATTGATCAATGCGATCCTCATCCTGTATCAAATCCTGTGCAAAAGCTGGCGTTGCCATGGCAACAACCCAAATCCATAAAATTCTCAAAATATTCAAATACAATTTTCGCATAGGAACACCTCTTTTTTAATTCTCTGTTGGAATGTCATTCGCAAGCTCTGACCTAAGATTCTCAAGATTTGCTGCCAGCATCTCATTTGCTTTCTTTACCTCCTTTTGTGCTTGCTCCTCAAGTTTTGTAGTCTCGTCCACGATCTTGCTGAAAACTGGCCCCATGAGTTGACCAAGACCAGGAGGAACCTCTTTCTTGAAGATTTCATTGATCAGGTGAAGCGGCACATAGGACATCTGTAACATGTCGAATTCGGGATCATCAAACTTGAAGGCGAATGTCTGGCGTCCCAGATCCTCGCCAAGCATGACTAGATTAATTGAAAGAAGGATCGGACCACCTTTCATTTGATCACCAAGACTGCCTTCAAAGGTGATGTTGCTCATCTTGACCGCGTTGGGCGCCGTGGCCTTGCTCTTCAATTCACTGAGACCAAACTGCATCCAGCTATCCATTTCAGAAAGCCCACCAATAGTCATCTTGGCAGTATTGAGTGTGGACATAGCTATACTGTAACTGGCCCGCAGTGACGCTAGTTTGGGGTCAAGGTCACTTGGTAGGTGATCATTAAAATCTTTTGCAGCCGCAAGCAAACCTTCCGCAGCATTTAAAACTATCTGATCTTGAACATTACACATATAGGCGTAGTGCGAAGCATCTCGACAGCTATGGGTCAGACCACGCAGGCGACGGCATCTGTTCCAGTTATTGCTGGCATTTCCACAATCACTATCTTTATTTCTTCGTAGCTTGTCTACTTCGCTTTGCGCTGACTTCAGCGCTTGAGCTGCATTGTTCTTTTCTCTTTGGATCGCGCGTTTGCGCGCTTCTATCTTTCTTTTCAGAGAACTGACTTCAGCTTCTGCACTTTTGATTTTATTCACAGCCTCGCTATAGCCATTGTTAAGTACTGAGAAGAAATCTCCCATCTTGATAGGTACTTCTTTCAGCACCCAGCTGTCGAACCCTTCACTGACCTGACCTGCCATATACACCGACGGTATTCCTTGGTCGCCCAAGTCGAGACCAAATGCCAGCAGGAAGTCCGCTTCAAAGAGACCATGGATTTTTTGTTTCAGTGCAATTTCAAAAATACCCTGTTCAAACGTTACCACGGTCTTTTCACGCACACCAAAGAAATCGATCATTGTATTAATCTTGAATTCAGGGGGTTTCACATAGCTAACATCAAGCGTAATCACATTGTCCTCGAGTATGAGTCCATCAAGTTTAATATCAGCAATCTTGTCATAAAGATAGATGCCGTCAGGGCTTATTCTAGTGACTGTAGAGCCAAGCTCGAAATTTCCAAGATACAAATCAGCCTTCATTAGCGCACCCGGATTGGTCAGTCCAAGATCAGGGTCGGTACTTCCTGGTGTGGCAAAAGCAAATTCAATATTTTTTAGATCTGGCAATGGAATGTTGTCAGCTAATGTCATACCCACCTTGTCAGAAGAAGTTTTTTTAGCCTTTGCTTCGACAGTCCCAAGGTCTTTGTTGGCCATACTGTTTGCAAGTTTTATGATCTGTTCGAAATCAAGTTCTTCGATGGTACCTTTGACTGCAATACCATCTGGCAATCCTTCAGCTTCAAGTAAGAAATCTATTTCAGCAGCTAGATCAATTTCTACATCGCCAATTTTGCTTTGACCGGCAAAGCCGAAAATGACTTCACCAACAGCATCGATGCCAAACTTAAGTGCCACCTGCTCGAGTACAATCCCAGGAATACCAAGCGGTTGAGACCATTCGCCCTCAAGATCTAGTAGGATGCCAATATTGTAGCCCTTTTCATCCAACCCGATTTCCAGCTTGGAAACAAGATCAAGTTTCTCGTTCTTTGGAAGCTTTAGAACTACATCACTTTGGATACCAAATTGAAAATTCGTTGGATTAAAGTCAATAAAAAACCCGACTTTTTCAGGATAGCTCAGCATCTTTGGCGCATGACTTGCTGCGGCACTGCCTGGCCCCTGTGCAATCTCTGTCAGGATAGCTACTGAGGGAACACCACCCGAAAAAATATTTTCAAGTGTTCCCTGTATCATTATGTCGTTGGCGATGCCAATGCTTCCAAGAGCCTTGGAAACCGTTCCACCCGTGTTCTCGGGCGAGAAGTTTGCCACTACAGTTATTCCCTCAATGATATTTACCAACGCGGCATCGCCTCCATAGATTTTACTCAGCATTTGCCGGGCAATTTCTGGCAATTCCGAAACCTTGCCCTTTACTGGGCTAGGTGAAAAAATCAGAGCTGCGTCATTGAGATGGAATTCGGCAAGCGGGCTCCCTTTCAGAGGTGGCATAATTCGCGAGAATTTGTATCCTTCATCTCCTCCATGATCAGCTATCGCAAATACCCAATCCTGTTTATTTCTAAACACAGCGGCTTCAACTTCCACGCCATGAAGCTTGGTGCCGCCAGCTATTCCTTCGGTCGAAATTTCAAGGAACTCAAAACTAAATTCTTTGGCATGTGGGATAGCTTTCAAGATCGGGATATCGGTGAAGGCGATCTCCTCGTCAATTCTGATTACACCGGCGGTCAATTCGCCTTTGGCCTCAGCCAGTTTGATTGACACTTTCGGGTTCTTCTTTCCAAAAGGCTCTGCTGTGACACCGTTAAATTCAAAGCTTCCGGTCTTGAGCTTCTTGTCAAAATTGATCGCAAGGGTGAGATCTTTCAGGGCGAGCCATTCTATGCCGAATGGTGCCGGAAACTGCATACTGCTGACAGCGCTCATTGACAAAGCTTCGTCCGAAAATCCGATGGTGGAGGAGAATTCCAGTGCTTTGCCCATCAGATTTGCTGAGACCCCAGATTTGATGCCTGTCCAGAGCCCTTCTACCCCGTCTGGTGAAATATCGGTAACCTTGAATTCCGGTTTTTTTAGTTGAAAGGCTCCTGGCAGACCTTGAAGGTTTATCTTCGGCATCGGAAGTGACAGATCCATGCCCTTGTATCGCATTTCCGGGGTGGCAGTTGCATCAAAGAAATCAGGCCCTAGAACACCGGAAACAGGAAATAATACGGTATTTTCCATACCAACAAATTGCATCAACTGAACCATGTCACCTGACGCTTTTAAATCAAATT
>CAZNBI010000061.1:0-6867 GCA_964571065.1 uncultured Rhodobacterales bacterium
GAGTTTTAATATGTTTGAATCTGAAACATTATTTGATCAATTTTGTTCTGCCCAAGCATCTTTGGAGAGTTCTAGACATGTATATCGTAGAGAGCACGGACCAGGGCAGGTGCGTCGTCTGTTTAATACTAAATTTACTGCATTTGAACTAAGAAGATATATGATGAATTTTTATTTTTCTAAAGGAAGTTTTACAATTTCAGAATTAGTTGAAGTATCTGATTTTAGTAGGCCTACCGTGAATTCAACAGTACATGATGCATTAAAGTTAGGTTATTTAGAAGAATTGTCAGGATCTAAAGACCGTCGTCGGCATGATTACAAGCCTACAAAACCTATGCTTGATGCATGGCAAAATTATTGTAATGCGTTACTTGTAAATCCAAAGTTTTCTCATACTTTGAAACTGGCCCAAACAATTATTTCAATGCGTGAGTTTGAAAATCAATCTGAAAAGAAAAATATGTAAAAATTTTTAACCTTTTTAACTTTTTTACTACATGTTAATTAAAACTAATTTTATTAGTTTGATAGTTTTATTTGTAATTTCTAAAAGTTTTTGAGGTTATTATTATATTTTGTATCATTTGCCAAAATTAAAATTTATTTCATATAAAAACGGTAAACTTGCTTATCGTGAAGAAGGTTTTGGCCCTGTTTTATTTCTTTTACATGGAATGAATGGAAGTAGTAAGAGTTGGAAGCATCTTTTTAAAACTCTAAGTTCTGCGTTTAGAGTGATTGCCTGGGATGCTCCAAGTTTTGGATCTTCAGATTGTTTTGGTAACACCATATTAGATTACAAAAATGCAGCGAAAACATTGCTTGATAAACTTTTAATTAAAGAAACACTTGTAATCGGTCATTCAATGGGTGGAATTATTGCAGCACAACTGGCTGCAGATGATGATATGGCAATTTCAGGGTTAGTTTTATCATCATCACACTTGGGTTTTGCAATGCCTAAAGGTGAAGATTTAATGCCTCGTTATGCTGAACGTTTAAAATACTTTAATAATAGAGTTGCTCCAAAAAGTTATTCATTAGATAGAGCTAAATTAAGTACACCTAAAGGAACCCCAGATATTATAATTAAATTTCTTGCAAATGTTAGTCAAGATTTACGAATAGAAAGTATTCGTGATGGTGGGCGCATGAGCCAAGAAACTGATAATAGAAAAATTTGTTCAAATATAAATATTCCTGTCCTGATTTTATCAGGTGGTCAGGATACGGTAATTTCGACTGAAATGCATAATGATGTAGTTAAAGCATTTCCAAAAGCAAATATAGTCGAATTTCCTGAGGCTGGTCATGCTTCCTATGCAGAATTTCCAGAACTTTTTAATCAAGAGGTTAAAAAATTCGCGCAAGGGGTTTGGATGATAAATCAGTCAACCTTAAACAATAATCTGAATATCAATAAAAGGAGAAAAAAATGAAAAAATTTTTTCAAAATACATTAGCTTTTATTGCTACTATAGTATCTGGGCTTGCACTATTTTCAAGCACTCTTATGGCAGATAATTTAAAAGTAGCTCTAGCAGCTGAACCTACATCTATGGATCCACATTATCAAAACCTAACAATAAATAATTCTTTTGCAACGCAAGTTTTTAATGCGTTAGTTCTTCAGGATGTAAATCAAAATCTGATCCCAGGGCTTGCTTCATCTTGGACACCAGTCGATGAAAATACCTGGGAGTTTAAATTAAGACCTGGAGTGAAGTTTCACAATGGAGCATCCTTTTCTGCAGAAGATGTGGTAGCTACGATGAAACGTGCTGCAAATGTTCCAAATAGTCCTTCAAGTTTTGGAACTTTTATAAAAGGTAAAACATTTGAAATTATTGATGATTTAACTCTTCACGTTTCTACTGAGAAACCTTATCCATTTACACCAAACGATATGTCAAGAGTAGCAATTATTGATTCAGCTTTTGAAAATGCCACAACTGAAGACTTTAATACAGGTAAAGCAACCTTTGGGACTGGTCCTTTTACATTTTCAAAATGGATGCCAGGAGATTTAATTGAAATTAAACGAAATGACAATTACTGGGGTAGTGCAGTAGAGTGGGACAGCATAACTATCCGTCCTATTAAAGATGGAACGACTAGGACAGCTGCATTAATTTCTGGTGATGTTGATTTCATTGAACGTGTTGCACCAGCTGATTTACCAAATTTAGAAAAGCGAGATGGTATTAAGGTTTTTAGATCAGTGTCTAACAGATTACTATACTTAACACTTCATATGACAGATAATCCAATTAAACCTTATGTTACAGATTTAAATGACAATCCAATACCATCACCATTTCAAGATTTTCGTATGCGAAAAGCTGTTTCATTAGCAATTAATCGTCAAGCAATATCAGATAGGGTCATGGATGGTCTTTCATCACCTGCAGGACAGTTTTCTCCTAAGGGTTATATTGGCTATTCACCAAATTTAAATGCTGATCCATATGATCCTAGTCAAGCAAAAACTTTAATGGCAGAAGCAGGATATGGTGATGGATTTAAATTAACTATTCATGGACCAGCAGGTAGATATGCTAATGATACAAGAATTCTTGAAGCTATTGCTCAAATGTTATCTAGCATAGGAATTGAAACATCTGTTGAGACTATGCCAGCGTCTGTTTTTTTTAAAAGATTTGCGAGAGGTGGGCCTGATAAAAAACCTGAGTTTACAGCTGCTATGTCAGGATATGCTAATGGATCTGGAGAACCTTCACATCCATTAAGAATTTTTATTCATACTAAACAGAAAGAGCGTGGTTATGGACCAGGTAATAGAAACGGTTATAGCAATGCAGAAGTTGATAAAATGATTGAGGATGGAAGAGCATCAATGGATATTGAAAATGGTGAAAAGTTATTCATTAAAGCTACTGAAATTGCAATGAGTGAATATGCTTTACTACCTATACATCATGTAGTGGCAACATGGGCTGCTAGAGATGGTGTAGCTTATAAACATGGCGCTTTGGATAGTACCTTTTTACACTATATTACTTCTGAAAAATAAACTAAACTAGACCTACTGCAAATTTGCAGTAGGTCTAGCTTTTAATATATCAAATTTAGCGGAGCACTTTATTTTATCATTCGTAATTAAACGTGTTTTTCAAAGCGTTATTGTCTTATTCATTATGTCATTGATTGTATTTACTATGATCAATTTAGTTGGTGATCCTGTAGACATGCTTGTAAATCCTGAAAGTCTTCCAGAGGAAATAGAGCGAGTTCGCAGTGACTTTGGATTAGATAAACCAATACATATTCAATATTGGAAATTTTTAAAAGGTGCACTTTCTGGTGATTTAGGAAATTCATTTATTTTTGGAAGACCTGCACTTACACTTATTTCTGAGCGATTCCCTGCTACTCTTGAACTTGCTTTATGTGCCTTAATTATTGCAATAACCATTGGTCTTCCTTTAGGTGTTTATGCTGGACTTAACCCTAACTCATTTGGAACTCGTTTAATTATGAGTGGTTCTGTATTTGGCATTTCCATACCAACTTTTTGGTTAGGTTTAATGATGATAATAGTTTTTTCTGTTTTACTTGGTTGGCTTCCAGTGTCTGGTAGGGGAGAAACTAAAATATTTTTAGGAATAGAGAGTAGCATATTTACCCTTGATGGTCTTAAACATCTTATAATGCCAGCTACTAATTTAGCTTTCTTTAAAATTGCAATGGTTATTCGTTTAGCAAGAGCAGGGACTGTTGAAGTTATGTCACTTGATTTTATTAAGTTTGCACGTGCACGTGGTTTACCATCCAAAAGCATAATAAGATATCATCTTCTACCAAACATTCTCATTCCTATAATAACCGTTTTAGCTATTGAATTTGGGACATTGATTGCTTTTGCGACTGTAACTGAAACAATATTTGCTTGGCCTGGTCTGGGTAAACTGGTTATAGATGCAATTATAAATTTAGATCGTCCTATTGTTGTCGCATATTTACTTTTTGTAGTAACATTATTTTTAATTCTTAATCTATTTGTTGATATAATTTATGCAGCACTTGATCCTAGGATACGTCTTGATGGTAGTGATCAATGAAAGATATTCAAGTCAAGCTGAACGAAAATTCTAATCCCCTTAAGTTTTCAAGAATATATTTAGACAAATTAAAAAATCCTACGACTTTAATATCTATAATTTTATTATTAATAATAGTAAGCTGTGCTTTATTTGCTAACTTAATTGCACCAACAAATCCGTATGATTTATCTGAAGTTAGTATTTTAGATTCTAGACTTGCACCAGGGGAAGTAATGTTTAATGGAACTATTGCTTGGCTTGGAACAGATGGTGCTGGTAGAGATGTTCTTAGTGCAATTATTTATGGATTAAGGACTAGCTTAATCGTAGCGTTAAGTAGTGCTTTTATAGCTATATTTATTGGCCTTATAGTTGGTTTAATTGCAGGTTATTTTGGTGGTTTTTTTGACGCTTTTTTGATGCGTGTTGTTGATATTCAATTATCTTTTCCAGCTATTCTAGTTGCATTAGTTCTTCTAGCTTTATTAGGTAAAGGAATTGATAAGGTGATTATTGCTTTAGCAATAGTTCAATGGGCACTTTATGCGCGCACAGTTCGTGCAGCTGCTATAGTTGAACGTCGTAAAGAATACATTGAGGCTGCAACCTGCCTTGGATTAAGTAATTTAAGAATTATATGGAGGCATTTATTACCCAATAGTATCTCTCCATTAATTGTCTTAGCGACGTTGCAAACAGCTCACTCCATTTCGATTGAAGCAACATTAAGTTTTCTTGGTGTTGGTGTTCCAATAACAGAGCCCTCTCTCGGATCATTAATTTCTAATGGTTTTGACTTTATACTGTCAGGTGCATATTGGATTACTTTTTTCCCAGGACTGATGTTGCTTGCAACTGTTGCTGCAATAAATATTTTTGGTGATCAATTACGAGATATTTTAAATCCCAGGCTAACTAGATAATAATGAAATCTAGTATGAATAAAATTTTAGATATAAAAAATTTAGATGTAAGTTTTCCTTCTCAATATGGGACAATACATGCAGTAAAAGATATTAATATTTCACTAAAGCCAGGAGAAATTTTAGGAATTGTTGGTGAGAGCGGAGCAGGTAAATCTACAATTGGTAATGCAATAATTAACCTTTTAGAACCTCCAGGAAAAATAATTAATGGTAAAATAATTTTTAATGGTCAAGATTTAAGAGACTTAAAAGATAAACAAATGCAAGACATTCGCGGCAATAAAATAGGTATGATTTTTCAAGACCCTCAGACTTCCCTCAATCCATTAATGACCATTGGGTCCCAACTAATTGAAACCATTAACAAAACAACACAACTTTTTGGTAATGCAGCTTATAATAAAGCTGTTGAACTTCTAAAATCCGTCGGTATTGAAAAACCAGAATTAAGGCTTAAGTCTTACCCACACCAATTTTCTGGAGGCATGCGTCAACGTGTTGTAATTTCTTTAGCGTTAGCAGGAAATCCAGATCTTATTATTGCAGATGAACCTACTACTGCACTTGATGTTTCTATTCAAGCTCAAATTCTAGATCTCATAAAAAAACTTTGCTTAGACCGAAAATTGGGAGTGATCATTATAACTCATGATATAGGAGTTATTGCCAGTATAGCAAATCAAGTAGCTGTAATGTATTCAGGTAAAATCGTTGAAAATGGAGATGTAAATCAAATACTTAATAAACCCAAGCATGAATATACCAAAAGTTTGATTGCAGCTGTGCCACCAAGTAATTTTAGAATAGATAGATTTAAGTCTATTGATTATATAGAGGGTGGTAGTAAAAGTTTTAAACGAATAAATATTCATGATCATTGGCTTGGAGAAAAAGTAAATCAAAATTTATCAAACAAAGCAATTAGTTTAAATGAATTAAATAAAAAGTTTATTCTGAAAAAAGCCATCTTTCGGAAAAATCGATTTTATCTCAACGCAATAGATAATGTATCTTTAGAAATTAAGAAAGGGGAAAGTTTTGGATTAGTAGGTGAGTCAGGGTCTGGCAAAAGCACATTAGCCAGAATTATTGCAGGCCTTACTCCTGCTGATAGTGGTTCACTAAAATTTTTTGAAAAAGAAGTTCTCAACAGACACCTATACAAAGGCAGTTTAGATGAGAGGCGAAGTTTACAAATGATTTTTCAAGATCCATATTCATCTTTAAATGCACGAATGAGAGTTTATGATATAATTTCTGAACCTATAAAATTTAATAAATCAATTACAAATAATATTGAAATTCAAGAAATAGTAAAAGATCTTTTAGAGCATGTAGGTCTAGATTTGAATTCAATGTTTAGATATCCTCATGAATTTTCTGGTGGGCAAAGACAGCGTATCTCAATAGCACGAGCTTTGGCTTCAAGGCCAAAAATTTTAATTTGTGATGAGCCAACTTCTTCACTTGATGTGTCTGTTCAAGCACATATTTTGAATTTGCTAAAAGATCTTCAAGATGAATTAGATTTAACGATGCTTTTCATATCTCATGATCTTCCAGTAATTAGGCAAATGTGTGATAAAGTTGCGGTAATGCGCAATGGATCAATTTGTGAAATTGCTTCCACAGAAAAACTATTTAAAAATCCACAACATTTCTATACAAAACAACTTTTAGATTTAATGCCTAAAACGCATCTAACTAATAAATAGAAGTTTTTTATTATTTATATTCATATATAATTTGTGGTCAGTGACCACCAACTTTGACGTTATTGTAAAGTTATCGTATGCTTATTGTAACTAAAATTGGTCACTAAGTGTGCACTGTATAACGCTAAATAAATGTTTTTATTATATAAATAAAGCTAA
>CAZNBI010000062.1:0-1426 GCA_964571065.1 uncultured Rhodobacterales bacterium
GTTAAAAAATTTAGGTTTCAAAGATATCAAAACAACTGAATTAGCTTATGTTTTTACAAAACGAGATGAAAACTCTTTTGCAAAATATGCTGAAACACTAATAGCAAATTTTGCTCTAAGTAAAGGCGTTGAAAAAGAAAAAGTTTCAGAATGGCAAAGACAAATTAAAAAAGCAGAGGAAAATGGAAGGTTTTGCTTTACATCAATTCCTATTTTAACTGAAGCCATACTTGAAAAATAGTTTTATTTACTCCAACCTCTAAAGTAATTTTCATTGGCAAATTCTGAAAGTTTATAGGTGCACCAATAAGAACCTTTTTTAATATTTTCAAATTTCTTGTGATTATATTTCGATGGCCATAATTTCCCAAATCCATAAGATCCACCATGCGCTCGACCAGATCTTTCAGCTAAATGGCATACCATCGGCAAAGGGTCGTAAGGCTCATCTGATGTAGGTGTTAAATAGACCGAATCTTTAAGATCAGGGCATCCTTTATTATTATGATTATAAATCATATTCCCTAAAAGATTAGCATTATTTTGTATACTTAATATACTCGGCCCAAAAACATGACCATTTTGATTTCCATCTGTGCATTTCCAGGCAAACCCTTGACCGTGAAGTAGTTCATGCATAGTAATTTGGATACGCCGTTTTTTCCCGTCATTATGACGACTTTTTAAGAATGTGTATCCTGAATGGACTCCCATTTGACCACCATTTGAGTGAACCACATCAGCCCAAACATAATATAATTTTTTTGGGTTATTAAATCCTAGCTTCTGGATAAAGTAATCAGCGTAACTATTATTCCAGCCCTGTGAAGAGCCTTTTCTATCTAATCTAATGAATGTAATGTCTAACTTACCATCTGTTCTGTAATCAAACTTATACTTTTGTTTATTTCCTGTAAGACGAAACATTTCTTCATTGAGTTCCTCAATCTTCTTTTTCCATTTTCCCGTTAATATCCCATTCATTATCTTTTCCATCTTTATCAAGCATATAAATAAAATGAATTTGATAATCATCATTTAAATCAGGCTGGTCTTCAAAGTATCTTTTCCCTTTTTCATTAGATGAAAATTCAGATGAACTTTCATCATCTTTAGGACAGTTAAAAACACAACTTGCTTTTGATGAAGTTGAGCAAATTAAAATTAGGATAAAAATTAGAGTAAATGAAAAAGATAGTGAATTATTTAGTTTTTTAAACATTAAATTTTAAGTAGGTATATAGTCTTTACCAATAGGTGAAATTATCTTTGTACTAGCAACATCAGCACCAGCCTCCTCTCTGGCTTTTGCAATATCCTCTCTCTCACCAAATGTTTTCATTTGGATTGGATCTTGAACCTCAATTACAGTATAAACCTGTGTTTCATCCGGGTTAGTTCCAGCCCATATCATTTTCATTCCATT
>CAZNBI010000062.1:1526-6799 GCA_964571065.1 uncultured Rhodobacterales bacterium
TGCAACTGCATTTTCAACTTTATTGGCTGGATCTGCATTTGCTGATGCTGTTACAGTAGTTTCATGGGGTGGATCATACGGTAAAGCTCAGGATGCAGCTTTATTTACAGATGCTTCAAGAGATTCTGGAATTGCAATAAATAGAGAATCTGGTGCAAGCATGTCGAAAGTTATGCTTCAAGTTGAATCTGGAGCTGTTATTTGGGATTTAGTTGTAACTGGTTCTGGTGGAGCAGCAAATGCTGCTAAAAATGGTGCCCTTGAAAAAATTGATTTCAATGTAGTAGATGTATCAAACTTTTTAGATAATACATATACAGATTACTGTATTGGTTCAGATGTATTTGCAACCGTAGGTGCATGGAATACTGAAAAATATGGTGAACCAGGCACTCCAGGTGCACCCAACTCATGGGCTGACTTCTGGAATGTGGAAAAGTATCCCGGTACAAGATCACTAAGATTAAATAATGTTGATGGAGTTTTAGAGCCAGCTGTAATGGCTATGGGAATTCCTCCTGAAGAAGTATACGATTTTCTTTCATCTGAAGGCGGCATCGATAAAGCAATCGATAAAATAAGAGAATTAAAGCCACATATTTCAGTTTATTGGAAATCAGGAGCTATGCAAGCTCAACTTATGAAAGATGAAGAAGTTGATTTCATAACAGGATGGAACGGTCGTTTTGACAATGCAAAAAAGGATGGTGCTAAAGTTGGATATACTTTTAATCAAGCTTTGAGGGATTATGATTGCTTTGCAATACCAAAAGGAGCACCGAATAAAGATCTTGCAATGAAATTTCTTGGTGAAGTTTCAAAAGCAAAATACCAAGCCAATCTTCCATTCCATATTACTTATGGGCCAACTAACAAAGAAGCTTATGAGATTACAACTGCTCCAAAAGAGTTAATTGAGGCGTTACCATCTCACCCAAAAAACTTCTCAAAAATGTTAGCTGTCAGTCTTGACTGGTATGCAAATAACAGGGAAGTAGCTTTAGAAAAGTATATGGAATTTCTAAGCGAATAATTTTCAAAAACCTTTGCTGACGTTATTTAAAAAATAACGTCAGCAAAATACTATAAACAAAATGAAACAAAATATTACCTCTTTAGAGATATCAATTAAAGATCTTACCAAGAGATACGGTAAGATTTATGCTCTCGATACTGTCAGCTTAGATATTAAAGCAGGTGAATTTTTAACTTTGTTAGGCCCTTCAGGATCAGGAAAAACGACCTTACTTATGGCAATAGCAGGTTTCAATCGCCCCGACTCAGGAAGTATTAAATTTGCCAA
Source organism: uncultured Rhodobacterales bacterium (assembly GCA_964571065.1). Taxonomy (GTDB): domain Bacteria; phylum Pseudomonadota; class Alphaproteobacteria; order Puniceispirillales. The sequence continues at coordinate 2,830 of CAZNBI010000062.1, forward strand.
TCAAGAAATGATATTGACGCCACCGCATAAGAGAGAAGTCGGTATGGTCTTTCAAAACTATGCTCTTTTTCCACATATGTCAGTATTTGAAAATATTGGTTTTCCTCTCAAACTTCGAAAAGCACCAAATGATCAAATCAAAGAAAAAGTTCATGACGCTTTGAAAACTGTCCAACTGTCAGATTACGCAGATAGAAAAATTGATCAACTTTCCGGTGGCCAGAGACAAAGAGTTGCACTTGCAAGAGCATTTGTATTTGGTCCAAGGATATTGTTAATGGATGAACCGCTCTCCGCATTAGATAAAAAACTAAGAGAGCAAATGCAAATTGAGTTAAAGCAACTACACAGGAAGTTAGGAGTTACAACTGTTTATGTTACTCATGACCAGAGAGAGGCTTTGACAATGTCTGATCGAATTGCTGTAATTAACGAAGGTAAAATTGAACAATTAGGAACACCAAAAGAAATTTACAACTCACCAAATTCCAGTTTTGTAGCTGATTTTATTGGGGAGTCCTCTTTTCTTCAACTTAATAGAAAAGGTAATGATCTATATTTTTCATCCGAAAAAATTATAACGAATAAAAAATTAAATAAAAATAAAGAGTGGGCGATGGTTATAAGGCCCGAGAGATTATCAATAGTAAATAAAAGTTACAGGAAAAATTCTTCGAATATTCACTTTTCAGGGGAAATTTCTGAATTGGTTTTTCAAGGAGAAACAGCCCTAGCATTAGTAAAACTAATGGAGGGAAATTTCTTGTCTGTTAGGTTAAGTACTAAATCCAGTGATGATTTTGATAATTTAAAAACTGGAAACAAAATACAACTTTGTATGAACCGAAAAGATGTAATTATTATTCCACATAAATAATTAGAAATAAAAATATAATGAATGAAAAACTTTTGAAATCAGCTGAGAGAAAAGAGCAATTGTTACTAACAGCGCTTACAATCCCGGCATTAATTTCAGTTACACTAATTATTGTAATCCCTGTTGGTTGGCTTTTTTCATTATCTTTCCTTGGGAAAAGTGGTGATTTTTCTCTTGAAAATTATCAAAAAATGATTGTTTACAAGTCATATTTTAGAGTTTTTAAAACAACATTTAATGTTAGTTTTTTAACTACGATATTTTGTATTTTACTTGGTTACCCACTTGCTTATTTCTTATCTCAAGTTCCAAAAAAATTAGTTGGTATTTTTATGATAACTGTTCTTCTACCTTTTTGGACTTCACTCCTAGTAAGAACTTATGCTTGGCTAGTGTTGCTGCAGAAAAAAGGGATGATAAATAATTTTGCTATTGATATGGGAATTTGGGAAACTCCTATTAAACTTGCGCACAACTTAAATGGAACACTTGTCGGAATGATCCATATAATGCTTCCTTTTATGGTTCTGCCTTTGTATGCAGCTATGCAAAGGATTGATAGACAAACAATGCAAGCCGCATCAAATTTAGGCGCTACTCCAATTCAAGCATTTTGGCAAATATTTGTTCCATTATCTCTGCCTGGCGTTGCAGCTGGGTCGCTTATAGTTTTTATCCTCTGCTTAGGCTTTTACGTTACTCCAGCAGTTCTGGGTGGTGGTAAAGTTATAATGGTTTCAATGCAAATTACGGCTATTTTAGAAGATCAATTTAATTGGGGGGCGGCCAGTGCTTTAGGAGTAGTGTTATTAGTAACAACTTTTATATTTTTACTTCTAGCATCAAGGTTTTTAAAACTCGATAGTATAATGTTTGGGAAACATTAAGATGAATTGGTTGAGTAAACAGGCTTCGGATACGCAAATTACACATGGTCAGAGAATTTGGCTTTATTTTCTTGCTGCAGTAATAATGTTTTTATTGGTTTTTCCTACCTTAATTGTAATTCCCATGTCATTTTCAGATTCTCAATATTTAGAATTTCCTCCTGAAAAATGGTCAATTAGATGGTATGAAGAGTACTGGGAAACACCCCGTTGGATTAATGCAACCATAACATCATTGCAAGTTGCTTTCTTTACAATGCTACTAGCTACACCAATAGGCACAATGGCAGCATACGGTTTGTTTGTTTCTGGAAGTAAATTCGGACGGTATGTATTTTTCTTATTAATGACGCCAATGATAATACCAGTAATATTAATTGCTATAGGTACTTTTTATGTTTTTGGGAAAGTAGGAGTTGTAAACTCTATTCCTGGTCTTGTGTTGGCTCATACTGTACTGGCTGTTCCAATTGTAATGATAATTATGACCTCAGCTTTAAGAACGTATGACTTGAACCAGGAGTTAGTAGCAAGAAGTTTGGGGGCATCAAGAATAAGAGCATTTTTTTCAATAACATTACCGCAAATAAAATTTTCTATAATTATCTCTGCTTTATTTGCATTCCTTACATCATTTGATGAAGTTATAATATCAATTTTCTTGTCTGGAGGTGGCAATTCAACACTTACTAAACAAATGTTCAATGCTTTAAGAGATTACATTGATCCAACAATAGCTGCAATTTCTACCTTAATGATTATTCTTTCCACTACTTTAATGCTGGGTGCTCAATATTTAGGAAAGCAGGATTAAATATTGATTATAATATTTATTTATCAAAGAGGGATTTATGAAACTTTTAGTAATACTATTTTTTACATTATTGAGTTTTAATGCATTCAGTGAGGGTCTTCCTCATACGAAGCTATACGCTGTCACAGACGGATTTTGTTGCGGCGGAGAAGAATCAGACCCTCATGCAGTTCACGGTTTTGAGGTTATGAACAATGGGTTTGTTTTATCAGGTAAAAGCATTGATAGTGAAGGTACTGAAGAAGGTTTTGTTATTAAATTTCCAGACAACTTGCCTGACGATAGAATTTTTCTTAGTCCAGATGAAGAGCACTCATTTGACTGGGTTTATTTATTTGGATCCCCTGGAAAAAGAGATGGAGCAAATGGTGCTGTTTCAATTTTTGATTCAGTTTTTGTTGCTGGATACAAAGAGAACAATAATGGTGTAATTAACGGTTATTTAGCAAAAGTAAATTTACAAGACGGGAAATTAAAGTGGGAAAAATCTTTTGAAAGCATGAGTAAAAATAAAAGTACAGCTTTTGAATCAATTTTAATTACAAGTGATCAAGGTCTAATTTTATCTGGAGTAACAAATTCTCACAAAGATAGTTTTGAAGGTTTTAAATCTTACGGTAACCCTCAATCAGGTGAAACTCTAGTTATGTATTTCGACAAAGAAACTTTAATCTCTGACAGTCCTCCAAAAAAGCCATCCTGGGAAATAATTTTAAAGAATTCTCGATCTGGAATTACTATTAAAGAAATTACTGAAGACAATTCCTTTGCAATAGCGACAAAAACAAATAATGAAGAAGGCATTGCTAAAATAATAAAAATAGATAGCCGTGGAAAAGTCGTATGGTCAAAAAAATATCCAAATTTTGGTGAAATTACTGATATTGATATTTCTTCTTTAAATGGAAGAGAAGATGGGATTTTTATTTCTGGCCACAAACATGATGATTTTGGTGGAATTGACGGATCAATTGGAAAAGTTTCCTTAGATGGCAAATTAATTTGGAATTTTTCATTCGGAAACCCTTTAGGTGGGAAAAATAAATTTTCAGAAATTAAAAATAAAAATGAGAAAATGGTATTAGATGAATGCTGGGGCATATCTGCAATCAGTGACGGCGGTGCAGTAATGGCATGTGGAACTGGAATAGAAGAATGTGAGATGTTTGAAAATGACAATAAATTATATGAGCAATGTTCTAATGATCCTAGAACTACATGGAGGAGCCTTTTAATAAGGGTAGATAAAAATGGAAAACAGTTATGGCAGCATGTTGATTCATTTGCATTTCCTGGTGAAGAAGATGAGTTTGATGTGCCATCTACAGCATCAGAGTATGTTTTTATAACTAGTGATAATCATATAGCTTCTGTTGTAGATCTTGGATTTGG
>CAZNBI010000063.1:0-6797 GCA_964571065.1 uncultured Rhodobacterales bacterium
GTGGCTATGCCTGAACTGTCATAACCTCTGTATTCAAGTCTTTTTAAACTACTTAATATGTGATCCTGAATATCACTTAACGATGTAACTCCGATTATTCCACACATAAAACCAACATTTTTGTGTTGAATTAACATACCTCGACTTATTTAGCAATCATATTACTAGTCTAAATATCAAGTATGATATAGAATATTCATCATGGAAGTTGTCTCAATAATATTAGCTGCTGGAAAAGGTAAACGGATGAATTCTGATTTACCAAAGCCGATGCATAAAATTGCAGGCAAGTCATTGATGAATTGGTTAGAGAATTCTTTAGATGAGTTAAAGGTAAGCAAAAAGTTATATGTTCTTGGGCATCAAAGTGAAAAATTAATAAAATCAATTGGGACCACTGATTATATCATTCAAGAGCCTCAACTTGGAACTGGACATGCAGTCAACTTAACAAAAGATAAGATTAAAAATCATGAATCAATAATAATCATTGCCTACGCTGACACACCTTTTGTGCCTTCAGATAAAATAAAAAAAATGATATCACAAATCAAAAATGGTTATGATATTTCAATTTTAGGATTTGTAGCATCAAATCCTAAAGGTTACGGAAGAGTTGTAAAAAAAGGAAATGAAGTTATCAAAATAGTTGAAGAAGTTGATATAGATGAAGAAACAAAAAAAATTAATTTGTGCAATTCAGGTATTTTAGCAGGAAGAGCTAGCAGTATCTATAACTACCTAAATAAAGTTAAGAAATCTAGTAATGGAGAGTATTTTTTAACTGATATTATTTCTTTATGTGTAAAAGATGGCTCTAAAGTTGGCTTAGTATCAAGTTCTGAAGAAGATTTGTTAGGTATTAATGATAGAGAAGATTTATCAAAAGCTGAACTAATTATACAAAACAGATTAAGAATACAACACATGAAAAATGGTGTTACAATGCTTGATCCCAGATCTGTATATATTGATGCTTCATCTAAAATCCAAAAAGACGTCACAATAGAACCAAATGTGTTTATAGGAGCAAATGTCGAAATACAGAGTAAAACAATTATTAAATCTTTTTCTTATCTTGAAGACTGCTTTATTGGCGAAAACTGTTCAATTGGACCTTTCGCTAGAATAAGACCTGAAACGGAAATTTTGGAAAATGTAAAAATTGGCAATTTTGTTGAAATTAAAAAATCTAGAATCAATGAAAACTCAAAGGTTAATCATTTAACTTATGTTGGAGATGCCACAATAGGAAAGAGTAGCAATATAGGGGCCGGAACTATTACATGTAACTATGACGGTGAACAAAAACATAAAACAAATATTGGAAACCACGTTTTCATAGGATCTAATGTTGCTTTAGTTGCACCAATTAATATTAAAGATAATTCTATAGTTGGGGCAGGAAGCACTCTAACAAAAGACGTAGAAGAAAACTTAATAGCTGTTGAACGATCGAAACAAAAACAATTTAAAAGAAGAAAAAAATAATTTGAAAAAAATTTAGTCTTCTCTTTGAGTTTTAATAAATTCTTGATCAATTTTTGGCAAATCACGATCATAAATTGATGCTTCAAATGCTTGCAATCTTTTATAAACTGAAATCAAATCAATAATTGTTGTCCAAGAATTAACCAAAAATTGAAACGAACTTGCAACTTGGCCAAAAGCTCTAAGTATTTGGTTCATTATTCCAAGTGTTATCTTACCACTTACAATAGTTGGTATTAAAAACATATAAACGATTATATTATCAGCTTGCAAATATAAATATCTTGCCAAATTAAAATAAGCATAATGGAAGTAAATTCTAAAATAATTTCGTCTTACATTATTAAAAAGTTCAACTAATGTTGGAGGATCAGCTTTTGTGCTTGTGTCTTCTCCGAGGACAAGTTCCTTTCTAAACGCTGCTTCAACTCGCTGGTTTTTAAATTCTAAACCTGGTAATTTAATACCAGCAAAAATTAACACAAAAGTTCCAAAAATTGACCAAAATATAGCTAAAGAAACGAGCGGGAATGGGATACTTCCTAAAATTGGAACATCTTGAACATGAACAGATAATGCTAACAAAACTGGTAAAAATGAAATTAAAGTCATTACTGAATCTATCATTGACACACCAAGGCCCTGCATAATTGCAGAAAATCTCATTGTGTCTTCCTGTACTCTCTGAGAAGCACCTTCAATACCTCTAACTTTTTCCCATTTTGAGGTATAGAAATCATTCATTGCATTACGCCACCTAAAAATATAATGAGATGTGAAAAAAAACTTAAAAGGAACAAAAATTATATAAGGGAAGACAATTACACAAAATACAAGAATATGACCATATAAATCAGATGCAGAAATTTCACCATTACCACCAAGAGCAGTTTGAACATCATTATAGAAAGGGCCATACCAAGCGTTTATTACAACTGAAACTTGTACTGTCATATAAGCCATAAGTATAAGAAGTGATGATCCAAGTATGGACCATACCTGCCACTTATGAGGTGAGTATCTAGACCAGAAAATATAAAAAATTAAAGTCGAAAAAATATAATATAGATCAAACCATAAAAATTCAGGAGTTATAAAATAGCCTAAACCAATAACTGTTTCTGCATCATCTGGTGAAAAATTGAAGCCTAATAGCTCGGCAATATTTCTACCAAGTAAATAATAAACTGCTATTACAAATGCAACCCATACAATTAACGTAAATAAAAAAAGCTTGGGTTTGGGAAAAAAGGATTCAAACATTTAAAATCATATCATTAAATTATAATTATTATATAGTGATATTGGATCAATACTCAATAGATTTTTTATGAAAATAACTAAAGTATCAAACTTTAAAAATCAGCTTGGAGAAGGTGTTTGGTGGGATGATGATAATATGCTCCTTCACTGGACTGATATTTTAGAGGGTAAATTATATAGCTTTAATCTCAAAACCCAAAAAGAAACATATAAAAAGTTTAATGGAAAATTAGGATGTTTTGCACCATGCAAAAATGGAAAATTTTTAATTGGATTAGATCTTAGTTTTTATATCTATAATCCATTATCTCAAAATTTGAGTAAGTTTGTTGATTTAAAAGACGAACCTTTAGAAAATAGGATTAATGATGGTACAACTGATCCCAAAGGAAGATTTTGGGTAGGCACAATGACAAGTGAAGGAAATACAAAAAAACAGAGCGGTTCTATTTACTGTATTTCTCCAGATAGAAAAGTTAAAAAATTTTTTAATAAAATCTATACCTCTAATGGTATAGCATTTAATAAATTGGGAACAAAAATGTATTATGCTGATACCGGAAAAGACATTCAAACAATATGGTATCTAGACTATGATTTAGAAAATGGCATACCATCTAATAAGAGAGTTTTTTCAACAACATTTAATTTAAAAGGACGACCTGACGGTGCTACTGTAGATGCAAATGATTATTATTGGGTTGCAGGCATTGAAGGGTCCGAAATCTACCGGTTTGATTTAAATGGAGAAATTGATACTGTTATTCCGGTGCCTGTCGAAAAGCCAACTAAAATTGTTTTTGGTGGAAATAATCTTCAAAGTATATATGTAACATCAATAGGAAAAGGCTTTGATAACAAATCAAGTTTAAATGGCTTCACACTAGAAATTTCTACTAGTAAATATAAAGGTTATAAAACAACAAAATTTGATTATTAAATTTTCTAGTAATTTTTGATTTCAATTTTATCAAATCTATGAATAGATGCTGACAAAATAATACCAAATGAAATAAATATAGTAAGCATACTTGATCCACCATATGATATTAATGGTAATGGGGCGCCAACAACAGGTAACAATCCTGATACCATACCTACATTTACAAAAACATAACTAAAAAGCATGAAAACAATTCCACTGCATAGCAATCTAGAAAATTGTGAAGATTGAAGAAAAGAGATAATTGTACAATACAACATAATTAAAACAAAGATCATTAAAACAAATAAAGTTCCAGCAAGGCCAAATTCTTCACCAATCATAGTAAAAATAAAATCTGTCTGTTTCTCTGGTAAAAAGTCAAGATGGCTCTGACTACCATGCAAGAAACCCTTTCCAAAAACACCTCCTGAACCAAGGGCAATTTTTGACTGATTAATGTGATATCCTGCACCTAAACTATCTAAAGATGGATCAAGATGGGTTAAAATTCTTTGCTTTTGGTAATCGTGCAGGTTAAACCAGACCAATGGCATGCATGCAATAAATGCACCTAATGATAAAATTAATAACCAAATTCTCAATCCAGCTAGAAAAATTATAACAGCTACAATAAGCATTTGCATAACCGCAGTACCAAGATCTGGTTGAATTACTGTCAAAATAATTATTGGCATAGCAATTAAGAGAGCAAAAATTGAATACAACACCTTTCCGTAATCTCGAATATTAATATCATGAAAGTATCTAGCTAAAGCTAAAATAATAGATATCTTAGCTATTTCTGAAGGTTGGATTTTGATTGCACCTAAATCAAGCCATCGGTTTACACCCTGATTTGAAGTAATGTATAAAATTAAAAGTAAAATAATTGAAATTATAAAAGGAAGCCAAGCATACTTATAAATTAATTTTATATCTGTAATTGCTATTACAAAAGCTAGAGAAAACCCGATAATAGATCTTTGAAAATGTCTACTTGCCCACGGGTTCCAATCTCCTCCAGCAGCAGAATATAATGAAAGACAGCCAATACAAACCAATAAAATAATCATAAATATTAACAACCAATCAAATTTTAAGATTTTTCTAAGTATTGATAAGTTTTCCATAAATTTATTTATATAAGTGGTTTTTTTATGGGATTTTTTGGAATAAATCTCGTAGGATCATCTGTTAGTGTGGCTTCCATAATATCTCTTGCAATAGGCCCAGCTTTGCTAGAACCGCTTCCACCATGTTCAACTATAACTGAAATTGCATATCTTGGTTTATCCATTGGAGCATATCCAACATACAGTGCGTGATCTCTCCACTCCCAAATTCTATCCTCATTTTTTATTACACCTTCTTCACTTTCTCTTTCTTTAGTAGAAATCCTTCTAACTTGAACTGTGCCTGTTTTTCCAGCCATCTCAACACCTTTAATACCAAGACGAAAATTCCTTCCAGTTCCAAACTCGTCTAAAGAGACTTTTTCCATAGCCCTTTTAATTATATTTAGGTTCTTTTCAGAAACTTTAACAGAGTTGGCGTTTGATGCTTGTAACATTGGTGATTTCAACAATGTTGGCTTTATTTTTTTCCCTCCATTAGCAATTCTGGCTGTCATTAATGCTAATTGTATTGGAGTTGCAAGAACATATCCTTGACCAATACCTGCAATAATTGTCTCGCCAGGTCTCCAAACCTGCTTTTTAACGTCAAGTTTCCATTTTCTATCAGGTATCAATCCCGATTTCTCACCAGGTAGATTTACACCTGTGGGCAAGCCTAATCCAAACTCTCTACTTATTTTTGCAATATTGTTTATACCTGTCTTAAGAGCAATCTCATAAAAGAAAACATCACAAGATTGTGCAATTGCATCCAATAAGTCTACAGCACCATGACCGTATTTATGCCAGCAATGAAATTTCATGTCCCCAATTTCAACATGACCAGAACAAAAAGATTTTGTTTTTGAAGTAATTACTCCTGTTTCAAGAGCAGCTAATCCGACCATCATTTTAAAAGTTGACCCTGGTGGGTATTGTCCAGAAATTGTTTTATTGATTAGAGGATTTCTTGGATGATTAGACAACATTTGCCAGTCTGATGTTGAAATACCAGGGTCAAATTTATTTGGATCATAAGTTGGAGCAGATACTGAAACTACTACTTCTCCAGTATTTATATCCATAACAACAACAGATCCTGATTCTGGCAAAACATAATCACCATTATGGTTCTGATTTATATGATTTCTGTCGTCTTTAAGCTGCCATGCAAGTGATTTGCTTTTATCTAGAACTTGTTTTGCTTTAGTTTCGTTAATACTTATTAATTTATCATTACCAGCTTGAAGTCTTCTAAGGGCAAAAGTTTGTAAATGAATATCCAAACTGAGATTTATATTTTTTCCTTTGATTGTGTCTTTCTCAATAGAGGATTTTATAACTTTTCCCAAAGAGTTTACCTCAACTCTTTTAGTTCCAGGTAATCCTCTCATATCAATATCATATTGTAATTCAATACCTGATTTACCTATTCTGAAGCCTGGTAAAAATAATTCAGGAGAATTTTTATTTTGTTCTGACTTTGAAACCCGGCCAACATAGCCTGTGACATGTACAGCGAGACTTCCTTGAGGAAAGATTCTTCTTTCATTTCTTTCTATGCTTACTCCAGGAAGATAAGGTAGATTGACAGCAATTCTCGATACTGTTTGTCTATCAATATTACTTTTTACTGTTATTGGAATAAATGATTTTTGCTTCTTAGCAAGATTTAAAATCGTTTTAATTTCATCTTCATCTATAGAAATATATTTTGTTAAGTTATAAAGTGTTTCGTGTATGTCTCGAGACCATTCAGGCACAATTTCTATATCGAATGATCCTGTATTAGTTGCTAATATTCTCCCTTTTCTATCAAAAATTGACCCCCTCGATGATGGAATTAATGAAAAATTAAATCGATTGCTATCTGATAAAGATAAGTATTTCTGTGAGTCACTTACCTGAATTCCATATAAATGTTTAACTATTAATCCCAATGCTCCAATTTGTAGCCCTCCAATTAATAGAGCCCTTCTCGAAAAGGAAAGCATTTGTTCTTC
>CAZNBI010000064.1:0-6676 GCA_964571065.1 uncultured Rhodobacterales bacterium
TTATTAAGCATTTCATTTAAAAATGATGCTTTTGACATTTATTTATTTACCTTTCCAAACTGGATCTCTTTTTTCTGCAAATGCTTTGGCACCTTCAATTTGATCTTCACTCCCATATAAAGTTTGAATAGTGGAAAATTCTTTTCTATTCATCTTATTTAATGTCTCTTGAAAAGAGTGATTTTCAGAATACCTAGCAATTTCTTTAATAGCAGCAAAAACAAGTGGCGGCCCAGATGCTAAATGATCAGCTATTTCTCTAGCGCGATCCATCAAAGAGTCTTTATCCACAATCTCATTTACAAGTCCCCATCTATTAGCCTCTTTTGCATCAATCCATCTTCCAGTAAATAAGAGTTCCATTGCAATATGATAGGGGATTCTTTTGGGTAACTTAATTGTTGCGGCATCTGCTATTATACCTGATTTTATTTCAGGTAAAGCGAATGAAGCATGTTCAGCAGCAATAATAATATCACATGATAGGGCCCACTCTAAACCTCCACCACAGCATATACCATTGATTGCTGCTATAACTGGTTTGTTTAAATTGGGTAATTCTTGAATGCCAGCCCAACCACCTTCACCATAATCAGTCGTTGGCTCTTCCCCTTCAGCAGCTGCTTTTAAATCCCAACCAGCACAAAAAAACTTTTCACCTGCTGCCGTAACAATTGCAACCTTGTAAGAAGGGTTATCTCGAAACTCAACAAAAGCCTCACCCATTTTTCTACTCGTTGCTCCATCTATTGCATTTGCTTTTGGTCGATCCAAAACGACCTCAAACACTGAACCTCTTTTATTAATTTTTACTGGATTATCTGTCATTGACTATCTCCTTTTCTACGCGCCTAATGGTCTTAGTAAATCTCTTGAAATAATGTGCCTTTGTATTTCACTGGTCCCATCATAAATTCTTTCGACTCTTGCATCCCTCCAAAACCTCTCCAAGGGGAGATCATCCATTAAACCCATACCACCATAAATTTGGATAGTTTGATCCGTCACTTCTGCAAGCATTTCTGAAGCATATAATTTTGCTTGAGCAACTTCTCTATTAGCTGACAAATTATTATCTAATCTCCAAGCTGAATTTAAAGTTAAAAAATCAGCAGCATCAATTTTGGTGATCATGTCCGCTAATTTAAATGACACACCTTGAAATTTTCCAATCTTTTGTCCAAATTGTTCTCTTTCTGAAGACCATTCAAGAGCGTAATTAAAAACTCTCCTAGCTCTTCCAACACACATCGCTGCAACTGTAATTCTTGTTGCATATAGCCACTCATTGGCTACATCAAACCCTTTGTGTAGTTCTCCAAGGATTTTTGAGCTTGGCAAACGGCAATTATCAAATGTTAGTATGCAATTTTGATACCCTCTGTGAGAAACTGAATTATAACCGTCTTTTATTTGAAATCCAGGAGTTCCTCTATCCACAAGGAAACATGTAATTAGTTTCTTCTTCCCTTTAGGTGTTTCTTCTTCTCCAGTAGCAATAAAAACAATTACAAAATCAGCAATATTTGCATGAGAGATAAAATGTTTTGTACCATTAATTATAAAATCTTCCCCATCTTTTTTGGCAAAGCATTTCATGCCTCTAACATCTGATCCAGCACCTGGCTCTGTCATAGCCAAAGCATCAAATTTTTCACCTTTTATTGCTGGAAATAAATACTCTTCTTTTTGTTCCTGATTACAAGCTAATAATATATTGGACGGTCTACCCCAAAAAATAGTTAAACCTTGGCTTCCCCTACCAAGTTCTCTTTCTAGAAGTGCAAATGATAAATTATCTAATCCACCACCACCTACATCTTCTGGCATATTGGGCGCAAAAAAACCTAATTTCAAAACTTTGTTTTTGATTTCTTGACCTATTTCATCTGGTACTAAACCAGTTTTTTCAACTTCTTTTTCAAGAGGATATATTTCATTTTCAACAAATGTCCTCACTGTATTTACAACCATTTCCTGTTCGTCAGTTAAGCCAAAATTCATTAAATATCCTATGCGTTATTTGTTTGTTTTTTATTATATTTAATATCATAATTATGAATTTAATTAACACATTAATTTATTAGGTTGACGTAAATTTTTTTTAGTTTCAATCTCATATGGTTAATTGATTAAATTTAATAAATTATGGAAAACTCATTTTATAACTACCCACTTTTAATAAAACAGTTATTAATCTCTCCTTTATCATCAAACCCTGAACAAGAAATAGTTGATAATGAAAATCAAAGATATGACTACAAAAGACTCAATACCAATATTCATACCCTAGCCAATGCTTTGAGAGAAATAGGAATTAAAAAAGGAGACACTATTGGCGTTATGGCCTGGGACACAATCAGGTATCTAGAGTTTTTTTTCACAATTCCTATGATGGGAGCAATATTACATACTATAAATATTAGACTCTCAGAACAGCAAATCCTTTATACTATAAATCATGCAGATGATGATATACTTATAGTTCATCATGATTTTATTCAGGTTATAGATAAAATCAGAAAAAAAATTTCAAGACCAATTAAGATTATTCTTCTTAATAGTAACAAATATAATCTCAGTGATAACAATACTTATCTATATGAAGACTTAATTAAAAATAAAAAGTTGAAATTCAAATTTGAAGATTTTGATGAAAACACAACAGCAACAAAATTTTATACTACTGGCACTACAGGTGATCCAAAAGGAGTATCCTACTCACATCGTCAACTTGTAATCCATACATTAGGATTTATTGCAGGTTCATCAGTATCAAATTATAGCCATAGATTACATAATGAAGATGTTTACATGCCTCTTACACCAATGTTTCATGTTCACGGTTGGGGATTTCCATATATGGCAACACTATTAGGTGTTAAACAAGTCTATCCAGGTAGATATGAGCCTAAAAGGCTATTAGATCTTATAAAACAAGAAAAGGTAACATTTTCGCATTGCGTTCCTACTATTTTACAAATGCTATTGAATGAGAATAAAAAATTAAATTATGATTTATCTAAATTAAAACTAATAATTGGGGGCTCTGCAATGTCAAAAAGCCTTGCTGAAGAGGCTCAAAGTCAGGGTATCAATGTCGTAAGTGCTTATGGTATGTCAGAAACATGCCCGTTTCTTACAATAGCTCAAATGCCATCAGAGGCCAGAATATCTAGTCAAAAAGAACTGATTAAAATGAGAACCAAAACAGGTAAACCAGGGCCTTTAGTTGATTTACGTATTGTTGATGAAAACTTTAAAGATGTAATTAGAGACAACAACTCAACTGGAGAAATAGTGGTTAGAGCTCCATGGTTAACAAATGGATATATAAAGGATGAAAAGGCATCTAAAGAATTATGGAAAGGTGGTTATTTACATACTGGAGATGTCGGGTATATAGATGATACTGGATCTTTAATTATTACAGATCGAATTAAAGACATTATAAAATCTGGTGGTGAATGGATTTCATCTTTGCAAATTGAAGACATTGTTTCTAAGTGTAAAGGTGTTAAAGAAGTTGCTGCTATTGGTATTAAAGATGTCAAATGGGGTGAAAGACCTATAATAATAGTTGCTAAAATTGTTACAGAAAACCCAGAAGATATAACTAAAAGAATTAAAGAAAGAATTTCAAATGAAATAAAAAAAGGGCTTCTATCCAAATGGGCAATGCCAGATAAAATTGAATACGTTAAAGAAATTGAAAAAACTAGTGTTGGAAAAGTTAATAAGAAACTCCTCAGAGAGAAATATAAGTTCATCAAAACTAATGAATAATAAATTAAAATTACTTATTTAAATAATAAAAAGAAAAATGATTTCACAAAACGACCAAGCAAAAGGTTTATTATTAACCGCTATTGGGGTTCTTGCAATTGTTCCTGATAGTATTTTAATCAGATTAATTCAGGCTGATATTCTTACAATTACTTTTTGGAGAGCATTAATTCCTGGAGTACTTATTTCAACTGCAGTTTTATTATTTTATAGAAAACCTACTTTATCTTTTATTAAGTCCCCTGGAGTAAGCGGAATTATATTTATTGCAACACATTCAATAGGTACTTTATTATTTGTTGTAGCAATCGAATTAACATCTATCGCAAGTGCATTATTTATAATAAGCACATCCCCAGTTTTTGCTACAATAATAAGTAGAATATTCTTAAAAGAAAAAATTTCTTTAAGAATGATTTTTACTATTGTTGGAGCACTTATTGGCATTGGATTTATTACATTTGGGTCATTCAACGAAGAAGAATTTTTTGCAGTAGGTGATGTTGCTGCTTTAGGGGTAGCTATTTGTTTGGCAATAAGTTTAACAGCTGCAAGAAGTGCAAGTAATTTCTCAATGATCCCAGCAGTTGGAATATCATCTCTGTTGACCCCATTATGCATAGTTTCCTTTATAAACCCATTTAATTTATTATATCTAGATTGGATCTATATTTTACTTCTAGGGGTTGTCTTTGCTCCAATAGCTACTTGTTTAATTGCCACTGGTCCAAGATATATAACTTCAGCTGAAGTTTCATTGCTTTTGTTGTTGGAGGCTGTATTAGCTCCAATTCTTGCTTGGCTAATATTATTTGAAATACCTCATAGCAGCACTATTTATGGTGGATTAATTGTTCTTTCAGTTTTAATTGTTTCAAATATAATTGCATTGCGACAAAATAGATAATTTTAATTAAAAGGATACTGTATGACTTGGAATATATATTTATCAGGTGAAATCCATACTGAATGGAGAGATGAAATCAAAAAAAAGGCATCAAAAGAAAAAATGAATATTAATTTTACAGAACCGGTTACTAATCATGAATTTTCAGATGATTGTGGAGTAGTTTTGACCGGCCCAGAAGATAATAAGTTCTGGCATGACCATAAGGGAGCAAAAATTAATGCCATAAGAACCCGTAACCATATTGAAAATGCAGACATAGTTATAGTTCGATTTGGCGACAAATATAAGCAATGGAACGCAGCTTTTGATGCTGGGTACGCTGCAGCTCTTGGAATACCAATCATAACCATACACGATGCTTCAAATCAGCATGCGCTAAAAGAAATAGACGCGGCTTCATTAGCGGTAGTTAGCAGTCCTTCTCAGATTGTACCTATTCTTAAATACGTGATAGACGGAAAGTTATAAATTTTCCGTCTAACTGATAGTTATTATACCTGATTTAAAGCCTGATCGAGGTCTGCTATTATATCGTTCACATCCTCAATTCCGACCGACAACCTAATCGCATCTGAAGATGCACCTGCACCATCTCTTTGCTCCTCTGTAAGTTGGCGGTGAGTGGTAGATGCAGGATGCAAAATTAGACTTCTAGTATCACCTATGTTTGCTAAATTTGAATGCAGATCAACAGAGTCAATTAGTTTAACTCCTGCGTCATATCCTCCCTTTACACCAAAAGTGAAAACTGCACCTTTACCTCTTGGAAGATATTTATTAGCAAGATCATAAAATTTATTTGATTTAAGCCCAGGATAAGAAACCCAAGATACCTTAGAATGACCCTCTAACCACTCAGCAACTGTTTGTGCATTTGAGCAGTGTCTTTCCATTCTTAAAGGAAGAGTTTCAACTCCTTGTAGCAAATTCCAAGCAGATTGCGGACTTAGCGTAGATCCATAATCTCGTAAGCCAACCATTCTCGCCTTCATAGTAAATCCAAAATCGCCAAAAGTTTCTGCAAAAGTTAAACCATGGTAGGCCTGATCTGGTTTAGACATTCCTGGGTATTTATCATTTTTATGCCAATCAATTTTACCGGATTCAATTAAAATACCGCCCATGGTGTTACCGTGTCCACCTATAAATTTAGTTGTTGAGTGAACAACTAAATCAGCGCCCCATTCAAAAGGCCTTAATAAATATGGAGATGCAAGAGTATTATCTACAATTAGTAAAACACCATGTTTATGGGCTATATCAGCAATTTTCTCTAAATCAAGAATAATTCCACCTGGATTTGCAACACCTTCACAGAAGATAAACTTGACTTTATCATTCATTGCTTTTTCAAAATTTGCAGGATCAGTTGGATCTACAAAATTACATTTCCAGCCAAGCTTTGGAAAGCTTACTCCAAACTGAGTAACTGAACCTCCATAAAGATTTCTTGAAGCAATAAATTCATCACCAGCTTCCATAAGAGTTGCAGCAGCTATAAATTGTGCCGCATGCCCTGAGGATGTTGCAACTGCGCCTCTACCACCCTCAAGTTGTGCAACTCTTTCTTCAAAGACTGAAACCGTCGGATTGGTCATTCTCGAATATACATAGCCAAATGTTTGAAGGTTGAATAATTCTGCTCCATGCTCTGCATCATCAAAAACAAATGAAGTTGTTTGATATATTGGGGTGCCTCGAGCACCAGTAACAGGGTCAGGTCTTGCTCCAGCATGAACAGCTAAAGTTGACATACCGTATTTCCTTGATTGCCCCTCACTACCTGGAATATTTGAGGTTACATCATCTACATTTTTTCTTTTAGTCATGTTTAGGCGACTTCAAAGTTTTTGAAGTTATTATTCCTGAATTAACCCCTAACCAAGATAATTCACCTGACAGTCTACCAAACTCAATTTTTGGGCACCTATCCATAATCACTTCTAACCCTGCCTCTTCAGCTAATTCAGCAGCATAATC
>CAZNBI010000065.1:0-6622 GCA_964571065.1 uncultured Rhodobacterales bacterium
ATAGATTGAAACAAGGCTCGAAAATTTAATGAGATCTCCAAAATCGCGCTCTCGCGGCAAGCAGAATAGAAATAACAACCGTTCTGTTGGCAACGTATTAAACAGAGTTTTTGATAGCTCAGGACCCGAAGGTAAAGTTCGTGGTACGCCCCAACAGATTATCGATAAATATAATCAGCTAGCAAGAGACGCACAGCTTTCAAATGACCGCGTTGCCACTGAAAACTTTCAGCAGCATGCTGAACATTATCTTAGGCTTCTTGCCATTGCTCAAAAAGAGCAAGAGGCAAAACGTGAGCTACAAGAAAAAGAGAATAAAAGTCGTAATTCTGATAGAGAAAGAAGTAGGATTGATAGCGGTTCAGATATATCGGACGCAAATAGTTCGGATCTTGAAAAGGATAATGATACTGCTTCAAATGCAAATGACATTAAAACTTATGATGAAACTGGTAACTCACATAAAGACAGTTCAGGGTTTGAGAATAATCAAAGACCATTCAAGGCGAATAGAAAAAAAAGAAATAATAATCAGCCTAATGCTATTGAAGCAGCAGATAATAAATCCTCTGTCGATACCTCAACAGAAGCCGCTGAGTAGTTAGTTCAATTTTAAATGGTTGGCCAATAAACAAAATTCTTCAATAGATAGGTTTTCCGCTCTTGCTGATGGGTCTATTTTTAAATTGGCGAGTGTTCTTTCTAAATCAGGTACAAAGTTTTTAAGCGATGATCTCAGCATTTTCCTCCGCTGGCTAAAAGCCATAGAAACAACTTTTTGGAGATCCTCTAAATCGGCAAAATACTTTGGTGATTTTAAAGATTCTAGTTGAACAACGGCACTGGTCACCTTAGGAGGAGGATAGAACACTTCAGGGTTTACTTTCATTTTTATAGATGTTTTGCATCGCCAATTTGAAAGTACTGACAACCGGCTATATGACTTATCACCTGACTTTGCTACTATTCTTTCCGCAACTTCGTTTTGAAACATAAGTGTTAAACTATGCCAGAAAGGAGGCCAATCTCTAATAGTTAACCAATCGATCAAAAGTTTTGTTCCTATATTATAAGGAAGATTAGCTACAACTTTTACTGGCTTTGTAAAATATTTTTCATGCTGGATCTTGCTAGCGTCGCCTTCTATTATGTGCAATCTTCCTGGGTAATGTTTCTGAATTTCTTTCAATGCTAAAACACACCTTTTATCCTTTTCAATAGCAACAATCCTGTGAGCTCCTTCTGCAATAAGTCCTCTTGTTAATCCCCCTGGCCCAGGACCTATTTCTAAAACTTCAAACTTTGCTAGATCTCCGGCTGACCTTGCGATTTTTGAGGTGAAATTTATGTCAAAGATAAAGTTTTGGCCCAAAGATTTTTTTGCAGTAAGGCCATAATTTTCAATGACCTTTCTTATAGGTGGGAGCTTATCGATCCTTTTTTTCCTTTTTTACTAATTTCCAAGCTAATTTAATGGCTTCTATAGTTGATGTAGGATTAGCTAGATTTTTACCCGCTATATCGAAAGCTGTACCGTGATCTGGTGAGGTACGGATAAAACTCAACCCAATTGTCAAGTTCACACTACTATGAAAATCTAATGTTTTGATCGGTATTAGTGCTTGATCGTGATACATGCAAATCGCAGCGTCAAATTTAAGTCTTTTTTTTCTGTAAAACATAGTATCTGCAGAGATTGGACCTACTAAACTATACCCCTCTGATCTAAGTTTTTTAATGGCTGGTATTATAAAATTGTTCTCCTCATCTCCAATTGTTCCGGCCTCTCCGGCATGAGGGTTCAACCCTGAAATCCAAATATTTGGATTCGGAATTGCAAATCTATTTGTAAGTTCTTGATGTGTAATTTTAATTGTTTTCTCAATTAATTCTCCATTCAAATACTTGGTTATATCTTTGATAGGAACATGAATAGTTGCAGGAACTACTCTTAAATATTTGTTAACTAGCATCATCCCATATTTATTTTTCCCGTCCAGGTGAGCTAAGTATTCAGTGTGTCCTGGAAAGGAAAAATTTGCCCCATCCCGCAGAATTGATTTACTTATTGGCATTGTACAAATAGCGGAACATTGTCCTTTTTTTACAAAATTGACTCCCCGCTTCACTGCTGTAATGATCGCTTCTGCATTTTTTGGATTTGGGTTGCCTGGGTCTCGATGTTCGGCAAATTCGTGTTGAATAACTGTAAGGACGTTTTTTTCGATGTCAGATTTGAGCGGCGCCCGATCAAGAATTTTAACATTTACATTTTTTGGTAGAAAATTTGGGTCGATAAGAACGCAAAGAGGAATTTCGTCTTTAAGTGCTTTCCAAGCAGAAACTGCCACCTCCGGGCCAACACCAGCTGGATCGCCACAAGTAATTACTATTGGTTGATGTGTTATACTCATTTGAAAACTATTCGAGCTTCTTGCCGTAAATTCTCAAGATAAGAATTTGCTAAACTTAAAAGTCGTTTGTTTGCATGGCTGCGACTAATTTGGTTTATATCTTTTTTTGATAATTTCTTCTTCTCGCTGCGTCCACAGACCATAATTAATTTAGAAGTTGAACTGTTATCGGTTTGAAAAATAAATTCATTTTGGTCCAATTCAGCTAAGATTTTTCTTAGCTCTATTGATATAGAATTTTCGTTTTCGCTTTTTCTATCTAACTCGGCTTTTTCGACACTTTTAAATAAACTATATAAATCGTCGCATACCATCACGTTCTTGATTATTAGATTATTGATTTTTGGATTTTTTTTGAATTTAAATTCGACATATTCAACAAATTTCGATGTTGGCTTCTTATTTATTTCTCTTAAGTCTCTCAATTGAAAGATAGCAAGACCGCCGGCTATCGGTAATGGCTCAGAGATCTCACCTATTGCAAGACCTGCAATTAAAGGTTTAACTACCGAGGGAAGTTTTGAAATATTTTGCCATTTTACTTTTCCACCAACATCTCTGGTTGGAGCAACCGAATAGGTATAAGCTGCCTCAGAAAACTTTTTCGCTGATTTTATTTTTCTTAATGTTTCTATCGTTTGGTAAGCTTCTTCCTCAAATCCTAATTGGACCGGGATTATAATTTCGGTTAACAAAACTTGTATTTCTGATCCAGAAATTGATTTATTTTCAATACCATTACTTTGGACAGAAAAAGAGATCTCGGAGGCGAATTTTCGGTTTACTGCCTCAAACCATAAAATTGGAATTTGCATGTAATTTTCCCAAGTTTTTCTGTCTACACCAGCTTTTTCAAGACGTTTAGCAAATTGATCTACGGTTAGGTTTGCGCGCTTTGCAAACATTTCCATTTCGAAATTTAATGCATTTATATTTAATTCTATGTTGAATTTTTCGGCAGATCTTAACTTTAAGCGATCATCAATCAGTGATTTTACTGCCTCTTTTTTATGATTGCCTGGAAATTTTAATAACTCAAAGAATAACGTTCTTTGATCTATCTCATATTGAGTTATAATCATATCATCTACCTGTATAGCAGGTACAAAAGTATTTTTTGCATATAAGAAATTTGTAAACAGGATAACAAAAATAAAGATTGGCGTTGCAGTTTTAAATTTCATTTTATCCATCTTCCATATGTAGGATTAATCCTAGTGCAATTAGTATGCTAGAAATAGATGGGATCCAAGTGGCGGCAATAATGTTAAGTTGACCTCCTTCTGCTAAAAGTTGCGCAAAATTTCGTACATAATATAAACCAAAGCCCAACATTATAGATGCAATTATTGTGAAGCTCTTTTTATTTCCTATAAAATTTTTCATTGTAAAAGCACACCCAACCAACATCATAGCAACAAGAAATAAAGGATGGGACAACTCCGAGTGAAACCTTACTTCATATCTAAGTACAGAAAATCCCGCAGCTTTTAATTGCGATATATGGGATCTGATGTCCCAAATAGATATACTAGATGGATCATTTATTCGTTCCCTAATCTCTTCTTTAGTCAAATTAGAAGAGATAACTAATGTTTGTCTAATTTCGGCATTTTTTTCTGAACTCAAACCTTTACCTAATGGCCAAAGCTTTACATTTTCTAGATTCCAACTCTTGTCACCAATTTTTGCTCTTTTTGCTTCCAGCCGCCGAGTAGGGAAACCATTTTCGGCAAATGACGTAATTGTTACATCGTATAGTATGGATCCATCATAATTTGCCCTATTCGCTCTTATAACAGACTGCTCCAAATTATCGCCTTGGCGCAACCATAGACCCTCTGAGCCAATTGAAAAAACAGGTTTTTCGCCCTTTATGTATGTTTCCTTCAAATTTAAATATGTCTTGCTCGTTATCGCTACCAATGGGTTAAGTATTGTCAAAACTATTATTCCAAATAGAAAGGTTACGATAACTGGAGAAAAAATAGCTCCATAAATCGACCGCCCAGAGCCTCGAACTATAACCAGCTCACTTGTATTACTCAGGGACAAAAAGAATGTGATGGATGATAGTAATATTATTATGTCAATGACCTCGTAGATACTTTTAGGTAAATTTAAAAAGGTTAGATGAAGAATGCCAAAAAGATCGGTATAATACGAAAATCTTCTAGAGTGTTCTATAAGGTCAATGAAAATCAATAACAGAGAAATTATTGAGAATATAATTAAAATTACTTTTAAATATTTTACGGCAAAATAATTATGAAGTGTCATCACTAGGCTCGATTTTTTAATTGGTATTCTGACGCGGAAATATTCAAAAACAATATAGACGATATTATGCCGATCAGACTGGGAAAATAGACAAGAGGCCAAAGTAGAAAGTTTTGTAAAGACAGCTTAATTGAATAGCTTTCGGTAATTTTTATTACAACTATTATCGATATAGCCAAAGCAATTTGTTTTCCAAAACCAAACCTATTGTAATTTCCCATCAGAAGAGTCGAAAATCCAAGTATTGCTGCCACAAGGAAAAACATTGGTCTATGTATCCTATTATGCAGTTCTAAAACTATCGATCCATATGAAGCTTTAGTCACAGAGGCGACCTCGCGCTTATTATTTATTAATAACCAAGTCGAAACATGTGATAGGTGGGTAGTATTATTTTCCTTTTTTGCTAAAGCGTCTGATAAATCGATAGAGACACTTTTGAATTCAATTGTAGACAAGTCGTTTCTCAAATTCCCAACAGTTTGGATCAAACCGTTTTCCATATACAAAACTGTTTTATTTTCGTCTTTTGCCAGAAAAGCCCGAGTAGCAGTATAGGTCAAAAATTCATCTTTGTTTCTTCTATCATTAAGAAAAACGTTTAAAAGAGTTCCGTCACTCTCAATTTCTTGAATATAAAAGGTCACACCTTTGAGAGGATGTATAAATTTGCCTTCTTTCAAAAGTCTTGCTGACACTGATGAATCAAGCTCTTTTTGTTTTTCATGTAGTATTTTAGCAGTATTTGGGACAACAAAAGTTGTAAAAACCCCTAGGATTAGCATACCTAAAAGTCCGAAGATCAAATACGGTTTGTTCATTCTCCATGGGCTTAGACCCGCCGATTGAAGTACAGTTAATTCACAGTCGTTTTTTAATCGGTTTGTTACAAAAATTACAGATGCAAAGCATGCCAGAGGAAAAACAGTTGTAGTTGTGGAAGGTAAGCTCAACAGAGCAAATTGAAAAAGTAAAGATGATGAATGTCCGTCAGCTATTAGCCGATCGAAAAGACTTACCGCTTTATTAATCCAAAAAATTAAGGTAAAAATAAACAAGAAGAAAACAAAAATTAAAGATAGTTGCCTAAATATATATTTGTCTAGCTTCTGCATGGATAAGATACCAACTATAAATAGTTCTCATGGATTTATATTATTTAATCAATTCTGAAAACTCACAAATTAATACATAAAAAATACTTTACTGTAATGCACTGGAATACTATCCGATTTAAGACTATCTGCATCTATAGATTTGATTGGAGCAAAGATGAAAACATCCATTGATGTAATACTAAGAGAATACGATCTTGCGCTGCTTGAAAAGAATTATGATCGGATATCAATACTGGTAGAGGGATCAAAAAAATTAAATCGTATTTGTAGTCGCATTAATAAATTAACAAATGGCTCAATTTTGAAAGCGATAAGCTCAAAAGAATTCGAAAAAAAATCTTGTGGTGATGTTTTAACGCTCTCTTTCCCTGGTGGTATCCAAGCAAAATATTTAGACCTGGTAAAATGGTCAAATTTGGGTAAACCGAACGATGCCAGAAAGGCTGGAGTAAACTTAGCTAAGAATTCAAACAACAGCAAAGTTTTAGTTTGTTGTGATGTCCAAAAGTATTCAAAAGAACTGATAACGGGTTATCTTTTGCGTCGGTATGAATTTTCACAGTACAAAACAATCGAAAATAAAGGTCTGGGGTCATTAACACTTATGTTGAAGAACCCAAAAGATTTTGAAAAACCATTATCAGAAATCAAGGCAATAGTTGATGGAGTTTTTTTTACAAGGAACTTAGTGAATGAACCCGCTAATATTTTAAACACACGAGAATTTTCCAATAGATTGCAAGAGTTGTCCAAGCTAGGTCTTGAAGTTGAAATTTTAGAAGAAAAAAAATTAGCAAAGTTAGGAATGAA
>CAZNBI010000066.1:0-6536 GCA_964571065.1 uncultured Rhodobacterales bacterium
CCTAAGAGATTTAATGGATCAACAAGTCCATCTAAAATTGTCCCAGCCATACCTCTAAACGTACTTGGACCAATAAAAGGAAGTATTACATATGGTCCTGAGGCAATTTTATAAGTACCTAAAGTTTGATCAAAATCTTCAGCAGTCTTAATTTCTTTGTTACCTGTAAGATCATAAAATCCTAGTGTTAATATATTTACACTAAAGTTAGTAATCGAATCAAAAGCTTCATCACCCTTGCCTTGAAGCAAAGAGTTAAATGCACTCAGAGGAGTTTTAATCCAATCAAAATGATTGCTTAATGCATTTGTCGCAAATTCTGGCATAACATAATCATAAGCTTTTGCAATTGGTTCTAGAGTATAAGTGTCAACAAACATATTAAATGAAAAAACAGCTCTGTTTACAGGTTCAATTGGGTCCCAAGCATTTGACAAGTTATTAGTATTATTTAGGCTACATGAAGAAAAGAAAACCAGTGATAATAATATTAATATTTTTTTTAATAAAGAAAATTGCATAAATAAAACTTAATATATAGAAAATTTATTACAAGTAATTTAGGATTAATATACAATGTAATCATATCCTTTTTCAAAGACAGTTTAAATTTTCTCAATATCTTAAAATGCTCCATTCAGATCAATATAATTATCTTCAAGGTTTAAATAAACAGCAACGTATTGCTGTAGAAACGCTTGACGGTCCAGTATTAGTTCTCTCTGGTGCTGGCACAGGAAAGACTAGAGTTTTAACGACAAGAATTGCTCATTTATTAGTTACTGGCAAATCAAAGCCTTGGAATATCATGGCAGTTACATTTACCAATAAAGCTGCAAGAGAGATGAAAGAACGCGTTGGGAGAATAATAGGCCCTTCCTCTGAGCAAGTTCTCATGGGTACGTTTCATTCTTTAGGTGCAAGAATGCTTAGACAGCACTGTGAACTCATTGGTTTAAAAAGTAACTTCACTATAATTGATGTTGAAGATCAAGTTAAACTTTTGAAACAAATTATTAGTGCAAAAAATGTTGATGATAAAAGATGGCCAGCTAAATTCTTTTTAAATATTATAAGTAGCTGGAAAGATAAGGGATTAACTCCAAGTAAAATTACAGACAAACATATTTTTCAATATTCAAATGGATTAATCAAAGACATTTATATTGAATATCAGGAAAGACTTTTAAAGAGTAATTGCGTAGATTTTGGAGATTTACTTGTGCATCCATTGGAGCTTCTTCGAATGAACAGCGATGTTCTTTCAAAATGGCAATCTAAAATCACACATATTCTTATTGATGAATATCAAGACACTAATACTGCTCAATATTTATGGATAAGATTACTTTGCTCTAAGCATAATAATATTTGTTGCGTAGGAGATGATGACCAATCTATTTATGGATGGAGAGGCGCTGAAGTAAAAAATATTCTGAACTTTTCCAATGACTTTGAAAACTCAAAAGTTATAAGACTTGAGCAAAATTACAGATCCACTAATAAAATTCTAGATGTTGCAAATTGTTTAATAAAAAATAATACAAATAGACTTGGTAAAGATCTTTGGACTGAAAACAATAGTGATCAGGATGTGGAAATTTTTAACTCTTATGATAGCTCTGACGAAGCTAGAAAAATTGGAGAGATAATTGAAGATAAAATAAGAGATAAAGTTCATCTCACTGAAATTGCTGTTTTAGTAAGGACTTTTTCATTGCTCAGAGCCATCGAGGAACGATTTATTTCAATAGGATTGCCTTACAGGGTTATTGGTACTAAATTTTATGATCGTCAAGAAATAAGGGATGCGATAGCATATGTCAGAGTCCTATGTAATCCATTAGATGATCTTGCATTTGAACGTATTATTAATACTCCACGAAGAGGTATTGGCCCTACAACAATTAAAAAACTTTCAGAGTATGGAAGACAAAATGACATGCAACTTTTTCATTCTGCTGAAAATATAGTTAACTCTGAAATTTTTAATAATCGTACAGTAGAAAAAATTGCTCAATTTATAAATCAAATTAAAAAATGGAAGCTTCTAAAGAATGAAAAAAAGCCGATGGATATTCTTGATCAGGTATTAGAAGAGTCAACATATTATGAAATGTGGGAAAATGAAAAATCAGAAGAGGCTGAAACAAGAATTAACAATCTAAAAGAATTATTAGAAGTAATATCTGAGTTTGATACCTTAGAAGGCTTCCTTCAGCACGTCTCCCTTATGACTGATAATGACGCGGGTAATGAACTCGGTGAAGTGACTTTAATGACACTTCATGCAGCAAAAGGAAGTGAATACCAGGTAATTTTTTTACCAGGATGGGAAGATGGTCTTTTCCCTTCATTTAGGAGTTTAGAGGAGGGGGGTGAAGATGGTCTAGAGGAAGAGAGAAGGTTAGCTTATGTTGGTATAACGCGAGCAAAGAAAGAACTATTCCTTTCATATGCTTCAAATAGAAGAATTAACGGAATATGGATGTCATCCTTACCTTCACGCTTTCTAAAAGAATTGCCAAAAGATATAACTAATAAGATTGATGCTAATGATTATTCAGCATACTCTTTATATGATGAAAATGTTTCATATGATTATACTCAAAAATTTAAAAATCAAGGCTACGGACCTGGCTGGAAAAGAATGTCAGAACTTCAAATAAATAATGTCAAAGATAAAAATTTATCTCAATTACCAAAAAATTCTGAAAATAATTTTCAAATAAATAAATTTATAAAAGGTGACAGGGTTTTCCATGTAAAATTTGGAATGGGAAATGTTATAAATATCAATGATGATAAACTAGATATTAAGTTTGACAATGCAGGGCATAAAAAAATACAATCTAATTTTGTAAAAAAACAATAATAATGGCTTGTTGGCTATTAGAGTTTGAAACAAAAAAATTAGATAATAAAGCAATCAATTTAATTGAGAATTTAAATAATTTTCAAGCGATTTCATATTCTGAAAGCAATAATATTTTTGAGTACAAAGTTTACTTAAATAAATACGTTACTGAAGAGATATTTTTGAATTTGATTTTTAATAATCCAAGTACAGAAAATTACAAACTTAAAAAAAAGATTAAAATCAAAGTAAGTAATATTAGTGGTATTGATTGGTTACATGAAAATTTTAAATTATTTTTGCCAGTTGAATATAATGATTTTATTTTTTATGGCGATCATTTTAAAGATCATATTAAATATAAGAAACATAAAATTAGATTAAATTCATCAGATGCATTTGGATCAGGCGCACACCCAACTACTGAAGGCTGCATAAAAGCCATCAAATTTTTAAATAAAAAAATAAAAATAAATTCATTTTTAGATATAGGTAGTGGATCTGGAATACTATCAATATGTGCATCTAAATATTGGAAAAATGCTCAAATATATGGAGTAGATATTGATAAAACATCAATAATAAGATCAAGAAAAAATATCAAAAACAACAATCTTAAAAGCAAAATTAGATTTGAACTAATTCATCCAAAAACAAATTTGAATCTTAAATATAAATCAGAGTTTGATTTAGTTGTAGCTAATATAATTACGTCAGAACTAATCTTGCTTGCAAAATATATAGAAAAGAAAATTAAAAAAAATGGTTACTTAGTTCTTTCAGGTATTCTAGACTATCAATCAAAAATAATTTTAAGTAAATTTAGAAATTTCAATATTATTTTAAATAAGAAAATATCTATATCTGGTTGGGTAACAATAATTTTAAAAAAAGAAGTCAAACATAATGAAACAAAATACCTATCTTAGTAAATTTCGTAATGCTTTAAAGCTAAATAATCTAGATGCTTATATACAGCCTAGAAGTGATATGTTTGGTGGAGAGGAGGTTCCAGATTATGATGCAAGATTAAAATTATTATCTGGTTTTACTGGTTCTGCAGGAATTGCTGTTATTACTTTGAAAAAAGCTATTTTATTTACTGATGGACGGTACACACTCCAAGCTAGAATGCAATTAAATAAATCTTGGGAAATACATCCATTGCATTCAAATAACTGGATAGATTGGGTTACAGATCATTTAAGCGCAGGTCAGAATATTGGCTTTGACCCATGGCTAGTTACTGCAAGTACATTTCAAAAATTGAGTGAACAAGTTAAAATCAAAGATATAGCAATAAAGTTAGATAAAAAAAATTTAGTTGATCAGGTATGGATAAATAGACCAAAGATTACTCAGAAAGAACCAGTAAGGTGGAAAGATAATTATTTTGCAGTTAACGCAAAAAATAAAGTAAATGACTTATTGGCTGAAATGCAGTTGAGAGACCTTGATGCACTAATAATTACCCAACCTAATCAAGTTTGTTGGCTTCTTAACATTAGAGGAAATAACCTAAAATATACACCATTCTTTTTAGGATTTTTAGTAGTAGAAAAAAATGGTGATTTAAACATTTTTTCTCAATGTGATATAAAATATATCAAAGATAATCTTCGTAATCATTTATTTTATAAACTGGAGCAATATTTATCTAAATTTAAGAATAAAAATGTTGCAATAAACAACAAAAATTGCCCATCAATTATTTACAATAAGTTAAAACATATAAGTGCAAAAGTAGAAAATAGTTTCTCATTCCTGCAAGAGAAGGCTACTATCAAACATAATAAAGAAATACAGCACATTAGACGTTGCCATATAGCAGATGGAGTTGCCTTAGCTAATTTTTTTTACTGGATTGAAAAAAATATTAAAAAACAAAAAATTACTGAGTATGATGCTTCAGAAAAGTTAAAAAACTTTAGGGCTGAAAATAAAAATTTTATTTGTGAAAGTTTCCCAACAATTGCAGCTACAGGCAGTAATGGAGCCATAATTCATTACAGGCCAGATGAAAAAAAATCAAAAATAATTGATACAAAAAAATTATTTTTAATTGATAGTGGTGGCCAATATTTTAATGGAACAACAGACATTACACGGACTGTTGCATTTGAAAAGCAATCTAGTCAAATAATTGATTACTACACGTACGTTTTAAAAGCCCATATATGCTTGGCAAAATTAGTTTTTAGAACAGATGCACGTGGAAGTGAAATTGATGCAATTACAAGAAAAGCTTTGTGGGAACAAGGTATGGACTACAATCACGGAACAGGCCATGGGGTAGGTTATTGTTTAGGTGTTCATGAATTTCCCCCAACTATATCTAAGAACTCAGATTCAGTTTTAATGATAGGGCAACTTCTTTCAAATGAACCTGGTTTCTATATACCTCGGAAATTTGGTATTAGATTGGAAAACTTGATATTAGTTAAGAAATTTTCTAATTCTATTCATAACAAATTCTTTTGTTTTGAAACAGTAAGTTTTTGTCATTTTGAAAATACACTCATTAATAAGGATTTATTAGATAAGAAAGAAGTTCATTGGTTAAATGATTATCACGAAACAGTTTTTCATAAATTGAAAAATTTCCTTTCTCAAGACGTCAGAAAGTGGTTAAGAAACAAAACAAAAAAAATATAATTTAGCTATTTATTAGAGAAAGCCATTCATCCTCAGACAAAATTTTAATTCCTATTTCAAGTGCTTTATTTTTTTTTGAGCCTGGGCTCTCACCTACTATTAGGTAGTCTACGTTTTTAGAAATTGAATTTATAACAATCCCTCCATTATTTTCAGCAATGTTTTTTGCTTCAGCGCGAGATATGCTTCTTAATGTTCCTGTGAAAACTATTTTCTTACCCGATAATTTTCCTTCAACTTTTGTTTTCTCAAGTGGTTTAGGGTTCAAATAGTTAAGCAAATTATTTATTAAATTTATATTGAATTTATTACTAAAATAGGCTTTTAATTCTCTTAAACTTTTCTCACCTATTTGATCAATTTCTAATATTTTATCTGGCCCATTTTGATCAATAGTTTCATCAAAATTGTCTATAATCTCTTTAATCGAGTTAAAATTTGATGCAAGTATTTTAGATGTTTTCTTTCCAACATACCTTATTCCAAGACCAAAAATGAATTTATCAAGGTAGCTATTTTTTGAATTTTCAATAGACTCAAGTAAATTTCCAATAGATTTTTCACCATAGCCTTTTTCTTTTATAAGATTGTTTCTAAATTTAGATAAATTATAAATATCTGAAATTGAGTTAAGAATTCCTTTTTTGAAAAAACTTTCAATTTGTTTTTCACCAAGGCCCTCAATGTTCATTGCATCACGAGAAATAAAATGCTTAATCTTTTCTATTAATTGGCTTTCACAATTATTTTCATTTACACAACGAATTACTGCATCTTTTTCAGGCTTTATTAATGGTTCTTTGCATGAGGGGCATTCTTTAGGAAAAACATATTTTTGACTACTATCATTTCTCTTTTCTTTAATTACTTCAAGTATATGTGGGATGACATCACCAGCCCTTTCAATAATTACATAGTCACCAACTCTAATGTCTTTTCTTTTTATCTCGTCTTCATTATGAAGTGTTGCATTTGACACTACAACTCCTCCAACTGTTACTTGACTTAAGCGAGCTACTGGTGT
>CAZNBI010000067.1:0-6453 GCA_964571065.1 uncultured Rhodobacterales bacterium
TTAAACAAATTTCTAAAAAATTAAAAATTTCTATAGAACAAGCTGCTCTAGGCATTATTGGCATTGTCAATTCAAACATGACAAGAGCTATTAGAGCGGTATCAGTTGAGAGAGGCCATGATCCAAGACTTTTTTCATTAATGCCTTTTGGTGGTGCTGGAGGTCTTCATGCAGTCGATATTGCAAGAGAGTTATCAATTAAAAATATTATAGTGCCTCGTTCCCCAGGTATTTTATGTGCTGAAGGTCTCCTTCTTTCTAATTTACAAGAAACATTCGTCAAAACTTGCAGGACTTCTTTAGAAGGCAATTTTAGAGATATAGAAGCATCAATTAAAGAACTTAAAAATAGAGCTCAAAAATGGTTTCTAAATGAAGGTCAAAATGTTGGAAAAAAATCTTTATTGCTATTTATTGAAATGAGATATGTTGGCCAAAACTATGAACTATCTATTAGCCTAGGAGATATTATTAAAAAATACAAAATGCCGCCTAAGAGCAATTTGAAAAATTTATTCTTTGATAACCATAAAAAAAGTTATGGCCATTTTGATCCTCAAGCTGAAATTGAAATTGTTAATATTAGACTTCAGGCAATCTCTGAGCTGAAATCTAAAAAGCCTAAAATAAAAATGTTCAAAAATAAACCAAAACCTATCTCAATAGAAGATGTTTGGTTTAATAATAAAAAATCTCATAAAACTAATGTTTTTAAAAGATCAGACCTTCCCCCAGGTTTCAAATTTAAAGACACAGCAATTATTGTTCAAGAAGATGCCACAACACTTATACCAACAGATTGTGAGTTTTATGTTGATGATCAACTTAATTTAGTAATAAGGACAAATTAATGAATAATAAAATTGATCTTATTTCCTTAGAAATTACTTGGAATAGTCTAAAATCAATAGCAGATGAAAGCTATATAACTTTGATGAAAAGTGCTTTTTCAACAAATATTAAAGAAAGACATGATCACTCTACAGCAATTACAAATTCTGAAGGAAAACTTATTGCTCAGGCTGAAAATGCTTTGCCTGCTCACTTGGCATCAATGGGTGGATTAATTCAGCACGTTTTGGATGAATATAAAGATAATATCAATGAAGGTGATATTTTTATAGCAAATGACCCACATGTTGCTGGAGGAACCCATTTGCCAGATATAAATATGGCAATGCCAGTATTTAACAAGGGAACACTTCTAGGTTTTGTAGCCAATATAGTTCATCATGCAGATGTAGGTGGTGCAGCTGTTGGCTCTATGTCAGGTGGACTTAATGAAATTTATAAAGAAGGACTTAGAATTCCACTTGTTCGCTTATACAACAAAGGAAAAATCGTAAAAGATATTCAAAGACTTCTATTATTAAACATGAGATTGCCAGACGAAAGAAAAGGAGATCTTAACGCTCAAATTTCAGCTTGCAGGCTTGGTGTAAAAAGAATTCAAGAGCTTTTATCAAAACATGGGGCGAGTTATTTAAATACAGCATTTGAAGAAATTTTAAAAAGATCAAAGCTTAGAATGCAAAAGGCAATATCAAAACTTCCAGATGGAAATTATACTTTTACTGATTACATGGATGACGATGGTTTAAATACCAAAAATATTAAAATTTCAGTTGATATTAAGAAAAAAGGAAAAAAAATCTTATTTGATTTTTCAAAGACTGATGATCAAGTTGATGGTAATTTTAATTTAACATTTAATGCCACTCAATCATCAGTTTGCTACTCTTTAAAAGCTCTTCTTGATCCAGAATTGCCAAATAACAGCGGGATTTTTGATGCAATTGATATTAAAATTCCTACGGGTTCATTACTTAATTGTATAGCACCTGCAAGTGTCGCATTAAGATTAAATACCTGCCAGCGTGTTGTTGATGTTGTATTAGGTGCTTTTATTTCTGTGTTGCCTGAAAAGATCACTGGCGCTGCAAATGGAGCTAATACAAGCGCAGTTTTTGCTGGAACTAACCCAAATAATGGAAAAAGATATGTTTATTTAGAAACATTAGGTGGAGGTATGGGTGCTCGTTTTACAAAAGATGGGAAAGATGGCGTTCAAGTTCATCTTACAAATACTTCCAATTTGCCTGTGGAAGCAATAGAAATGGAATATCCACTTAGAGTTGAAGAATATTCATTTGTTGAAAATTCGGGCGGGGCTGGCAAATATAGAGGAGGCCTAGGTATTAGAAGAATAATTAGGCCAATCGCTCATAAATGTGAATTTTCAGGTGTTGGTGAAAGATTTAAACACTCACCTTGGGGTGTGTTTGGTGGTCAACCTGGAAAACCAGGGAAATTTTATCTCAAACATAAGAACGGGAAAATAACCAATCTATCTTCGAAGTCATCAAGTATTTATACAAATGAAAATGATGCAATAGTGATGGAAACTCCAGGTGCAGGTGGTTACGGCAATCCGAAAAAAAGAACTAAAAATAATATATTAAAAGATAAGATATCCGGAAAGTTTTCAAATTCATTTCTTAAAAAATACTATTGACTTACTTACTTTATTTAACTCTATTAATTATAAAAATTTTTATTACAGGAGGAATAAATGATCAAAAAAACTTTATTTTGGCTTTCTTCTATTGTTACAATCCTTAGTTTTGCATTTCATGGCTTTGCTGCAGATGTTAAATGGGATATGGCAAATGAATATCAAGAAAGTTCAATTCATGGTGAAGGGCAAAAAGTCTTCTCATCTGTTCTAGCTGACAAATCTGGAGGCTCTATAGTAATTACCAATCATTTTGGTGGATCTATAGGTTATAAGTCTAAGGAACATTTTGATGCTGTTGGTGATGGCGCACTACCTATCGCAAATACAAGTATGGGTCAGGTAGCAGGAATTGAACCAATTTTTCTACTATCATCTTTACCATTTCTAGTTGGTTCTGCTGAAGAAGCAAAACTACTTTGGGAAGTCGCTAAGCCACACTATGAAAAGGTATTTGATAAGCATAATCAAGTTCTTTTATATGCATCACCTTGGCCACCAGCAGGTATTTGGTCAAAAAAGCCTGTTCTTTCTAGTGGCGATCTTAGTGGCTTAAAAATTAGAGCTTGGGATGCTAGTGGTACAAGCACACTTAAAACAGCTGGAGCTGCTGCAGTTCAAATGAGTTGGGCTGATGTGGTTCCTCAATTATCTGCAGGAGGCATTGAAGCAGTTTTAACCTCTGCTGAAGGTGGAGTTAATGCTAAATTTTGGGAAGTTGGATTAACGCATTTTAATGCTATAAATTATTCAATGTCACTTAATATGACACATGTTAATAAGGATGCCTATAATTCCTTATCATCTGATCAAAAAGCTGCTGTACAAGCTGCATCTCAAGCTGCAAGTGATGCTGCATGGGGCGCACTTGCTACCAGAGTAAGTGGTAACTTTAAAGACATGAGGGCAAATGGTATTACAGTTGCAGAAACTGTCCCATCTAACTTTTTAGGTGATTTAAATTCAGCTGGAAGTAATGTGTATTCTGATTGGTTGGCAAAAGTTGGCTCAACTGGACAGGATATACTTGACGCTTATAACAGCAAAAAATAATCAAATTTAAAGGGGTAATGTTTTTGTTACCCCTTTTTTTAATCCATAATTATAAATGATTTTAAGCTGGCTTGAAAAATTTGCTGAAAAATTAAGTTTATGTGGGGCATGGGTTTCTGCATTTTTACTTGTTTACATGGTTTGCCATATATTAGTAGAAATTTTTTTTCGTACAGTTTTAGACAGTTCAACATACTCTTTAGACGAATTTGTAGGATACGCTGTAGGGGCAATGACTTTTTTAAGTCTCGGGCATACTTTTCAAAGAAAGGCTTTGATTAGAGTAAATATTTTAACAAATTCTATTAAAGGTTTAACAAGTCAAATTGTCGAAGTTTTATGTATTGTTTTTACCTTTTTTATAATTTCTTTTTTTGCAAGATATGTCTGGAGAAGCCTAACTAGAAATTTTGAGAGAGGAACTGTAAGCCCTACCCTAACAGAAACTCCAATTTGGATGGTAGAAACAGTTTTTTTTATTGGTCTAACTATATTTTTATTTCAAATGCTGGTTACAGCTTTGGTAGTCATACTAAGAAAGCCCGAAGAAAGTTAAATGGAATCTCTAACAACAGCTTTTTTTATTTTAGTACTACTTATTTTTTATCTAGGTCTAGGTGTTTGGGTATTTGCAGGATTATTGCTAGTTAGCTTTTCAGGTTTGATATTTTTACTTGATATGCCAATCCATAGAATTGGAACCATTATGGCTCCCTTGATCATAAGAAGTGCAACTTCATGGGAATTATCTGCAATTCCTATGTTTGTATGGATGGGAGAAATAATGTTTCGCACTGATATTTCTAATCGTTTATTTAGAGGTTTATCACCTATAGTACATTATTTACCAGGCAGGCTACTTCATACTAATGTTATTGGGTCAGCCTTATTTGCAGCTGTAAGCGGATCTAGCGCTGCAACAACTGCAACCGTTGGAAAAATTACAACAACAGAATTATTGAAAAGAAACTATTCAAAATCTCTTGCTTTTGGGTCCTTAGCTGGTGCTGGTAGTCTTGGTTTGTTAATACCACCGTCAATTGTACTAATTGTTTACGGCGTATTGGCTGAAGTATCTATTTCTCGTTTATTTGCTGCAGGAGTTTATCCTGGGATATTAATTGCTACTCTTTATTCAGGTTATATTATGATAAGGTGCCTAATTAATCCATCTCTCGCTCCAACTTTAGAGGAAAAGCCCACATTTAAGGATATTGCTTTTGGGTTGATAAATCTTATTCCTATCACAATTTTAATAATAATTGTTTTAGGGTCTATATATTCTGGAATAGCAACGCCATCTGAAGCTGCTGCTGTAGGGGTATTGGCAACAATAATTTTAACAGTTCTTACAAGGCAACTATCTATGGAAGTATTTCTTGATAGTTTGATGGGTGCTGTAAGAACTTCATGTATGATCGCTTCAATTTTACTAGCTGCTGCATTTTTATCTACAAGTATGGCTTTTTTGCATGTCCCACAAGAAGTAGCTGCTGGCATCGCAAAACTTAATTTATCTCCGTATGAAATGATTGCAACTTTAGCAGTATTTTACATATTACTTGGATTGTTTTTAGAGGGCATATCAATAACTGTAATGAGCTTGCCAATTACACTACCATTAGTTTTAGCTGCAGGGTTTGATCCAATTTGGTTTGGTATTTTTCTAGTAATTATGGTTGAACTTGCTCAGATAACCCCACCAGTAGGATTTAATCTTTTTATAATTCAAGGATTGACTGGTACACCAATTATGAGAGTTGCTATTGCCTCCGCTCCATTCTTTATACTAATGTGTTGTGCAGCTGCAATAATAACTATCTTTCCTCAAATTGCTTTATGGCTTCCAGATACACTTTTTAATAAGTAATATTAATAATGAATAATAAACAATTGAAAGCAGGAATTGTTGGCTTAGGCCGATGGGGACAAATTCTAGCTAAATCGATAAATGAGCAACATAGTTCTTTATTAACGTTTACGCATTGCTTTACCAGAACCATTGAAAAGGTTAAGACTTTTTGTAATAAATATGATTTAACCATCTGTAATTCATATGAAAACTTAATTAATAACAATGATATTGATATCATTGTTCTTGCAACTCCACATACTCAACATTGTGAGCAAATTATAAAAGCAGCTAATGCGAAAAAGCATGTTTTTGTAGAGAAGCCTTTTACATTAACTGTTAAAGATGCAGTTATAGCCTTCGATTGCGCAAAAAAAAATGGAATAAAAATTGGCGCCGGCTTTAATAGAAGATTTTTGCCATCGTTTAATTACTTTAAGGATTTATCAAATCAAACTTCATTTGGGAATAAACTCCATATAGAAGGTAATTTTTCAGGTCCGTTTGGATATGATTACAATAAAGATATGTGGCGTGGCAGTTTAATTGAAAATCCCTCTGGAGGGATGGCTGCAATGGGCATACATCTCATTGATGCAATGATATCAGTTTTAGGGTCAGTTGAAGCTGTTCAATGTATTAGCAAGAATAATGTACTTAAAAATCTCGATATTGATGATACTACGAGCGTCAAATTATGGTTTGCGTCTGGTGCAACAGGCTATATTTCAACCTTGATGGCAACTGCCTCCTTATGGCGACTTCATTTATTTGGATCGAATGCATGGGTGCAAATGAATGGACAGAATGAAATTATCACCTCATTTATTAATCAAAAACCTAAAACAAAACAATTCTCTTATGCAAATATTGAAAGACTTGAGCTGGAGAGCTTTGCCCAATCCATACTAAATCCTATTCTTTATCCAGTTTCAGAGGAAGAAGTCTTAAATGGCGTTTCAACATTTGAGGCAATTTCAAAATCTATAAAAGAAAATGGAAGTAAAGTATTAACTAGCGAGATTAAATAAAT
>CAZNBI010000068.1:0-6298 GCA_964571065.1 uncultured Rhodobacterales bacterium
CTTAAACTTAATACAGGATTGAATTCTTCTTTATATAAATCTATGGTTTTAACTTCATGCCCTTTTTTTTTAAGTGAACTTATAACTGTTCTAAAAAGGGCAGCACTAAAGCTTTTCTGACTTGGGTGAGAAAATATAATTAAAAATCGCACTGCCCTAAAATTTAGTTTATTTTAACTTTGCCTTAATATCTAAGCCATGACCTTTGTTAACAAATTTATCTGTTGCAACTTTTTGTATATCAACAGAACCTTCATCAATAATGCCAGAATCAATAGCTAATTTGTGAAAAGCTTTTACTCTTTCCATGTCCAATGCACCTATGCCTTTAGTAAGAGCATCATCAACGTCAATAATACCAAGCTTTTCAAATTGAGCCATTTCTTTATCAAGCTTTTCTTTTGTCATTTCAGGATTATCTTTCATAATTAATCCATATGCTGCAGTTCTATCTCCATATAAGAAGTTATACCAACCTTCAATCGAAGCATTCATAAATCTTTGAACAAGATCTGGATTTTTTTCAACCATTTCGGATCTAGCTTCAATAGTGGTTGAGTATGTTGTCCAGCCATGGTCAGCTAATAAATAAGTTTCAGGTTTAGCACCTGCAGCAGCAGCATAAATTGGTTCTGCAGTTCCATATGCTTGCTGAACCATTTTTTCATCTTGTAAAAATTGAGCGAGGTTATATGCATAAGGCTTTACTTGTTCATCTTTAAAGCCATGTGTATTAACCATCCACTTCCAAAAACTAAATTGACCGTCTTTTGAAACTAAGATTGTTGGTGCATTTTTAAGGTCACTAAAATTACTATACTGGCCACTATGTGATATCATTGCTTGCGGGTCTTTTTGAAAAAAAGCACCAACTACCATTGTAGGTATTCCATTTCTGACATTATCAAATGAAAGTAATAAGTTTCCTGTCATTAAAAAATCTAGCTTCCCAGCTATAAGCATTGGGCGGTTATTCATTTGTGGTCCACCCATCATTATTTCTACATCTAATCCATGCTTAGCATAGGTACCATCAGCAATAGCTTGATAAAATCCTCCATGACCGCCTTGCGCAAGCCAGTTAGTTCCAAAAACAACTTTGTCTGCGCCATAAACGATGTATGAGTTCATAAAAAATATTGAACTTAATAAATATAAAATAATTTTTTTCATTTAATCCTCCCTAATTTATAAAATTATTTTGCCATTTCTGGGAGCCAACCTCTAGTTTTTCCTGGATTCATTAAACCATGTGGATCAGCTTTTTTCTTGAATTCAATTTGATTATTATCAATCTCCTTCATCCCACCATCTTCTATAGTATAAACATGTGGATCATATATTGTGCAACCATCTTTTTCTTCTAATTCCCCTATAAGATTGTACATTGCTTTTTTCCCTTTGCTTTTCACAAGCGGCAGAGCAAAAATTTGAATATGCCCACCCATCCTTGCCATTTCGTGATGCCAATAAACATCTTCACCATAACGTTTCATTTGAGCCATAACTAAATTTGGATCAAAGGGTTGTGGATAAGCAACTTGAAGATATGTCCAGCTTTTATCTACCTTAAGAGCTTGAAGTGTAGTATGGTTCCAGCCAAATTCATATGCTGGTTGAAGCCCATTCGGTCTCAGATCTTTTTCTTTATAGTTAAATGAAATCTCACCGCCGAACTCACTAACAAATTTTTTAAATTCTTCAAATGATTCGGGTGCTACCATTGAAAAAACAGCATCTTTGTTTTCTGGAAAAAGATTATTGAGTTTTTGATAAAATTTAGAAAATCTTCTTTCTACTACTGTAAGTAAATAACAATCTAATGAACGATTTTGAGCAGACATCGCAAATTTAAGAGCTTTGTCGTAACTATCAAGTAAAACAGCACAATGAATCCAATCTTTTGCTTTTGACAATGCAAGTTCCATTTCAAGTATAATACCATTTGTGCCATAGGCATGTTGGACTTTTTGAATATCTTCATCAAACAATTCGATAATTTGTGGTTGTTCCTCAATAGTTAAAATTTTCAAATAATGTATATTTCCAGGATCTCTTAACATTCCGTTTCTTAGAGAACCACAACCACCCGAGCCACCTGCTAAAAAACCGCCTATAGTTGCAGTTTGTCTTGTAGAAGGATACATTAAAAGTTCTAAATCTTTTTCTATTGCTGCATCGTCTAACCTGGAAATTCTTATGCCTGATTGGGTTAGTACAGAATTTTTCTTAAATTTAATTATTTTATTTAGTTTAGTCATAATCATTATGACGCCGCCTTCTAAAGGAACGCATTGGCCATAATTTCCAGTTCCACCACCTCTAAGAGTTAGTGGTATTTTGAATTTTGCTATAGCAGAAGCTATTCTTTTAACTTCATCTTCACTCTCTGGAATAACAACTAGATCACCAACTTTATCTTCTAATTCTTCTTGTAAAATCGGACTATACCAAAAATAGTCTTTTGATCGTGATGCAACAAAATCTTTTGACTCTTCGTATCTTATACCTTTGATTTGTGATTTAAAACCTGACCAATTAATTTGTTTACTCATTTTACGACCTTTATTTAATTTTTAAAAATTCACCTTTTTCCCAAATTTCAAAATTTTGGTTTGATAAACTTATTATTTCACTAATACTATTTTCATTAAACTTAAGAAAAGTTGCATCTGAACCTTCAGAAATAAGACAATTAAAACCCATCCAATTACATGGTAGATTTGTTATGCTTTCAAACCAGACATTCTCATCCAAATGTCCACTAATTAAAGCTAGTTTAAATATTTCTAATAAATCATGGTTCCCATATGGATAAAATGAATCCTGACAATTATCCGAAGCAATCATTATGGGTATACCAAAATTCTTTGCTTCGATGATTGGTGCTAATCCTCTGAATCTAGGAGTTCTATTTTCATTGTTGTCTTGTAACCATAAATTTGTTGAAGGAAGACAAGTTAAACCAATGCCAGCATGCGCTGCACCTTCAAGGATTTTTAAAACCTCATTTTCATCTCTTATTGATAGTGAACATGCGTGACTACATAAAACTTTATTTTTCATTCCAAATATATTTGTATATTTAATTATATAATCAATTCCGTTTGCGTCTTTATCAAGCCCCTCGTCAACATGAAAATCTAAATTTAATGAATATTTATCAGCGATTTCAAAAACTGATTTGATTTTTTCCTCTAAATTGTCATTCATATAAATAAATGCACCAAGTATTGAATTATTTTTTCTAATTACTTTGCATATTTGTTCACCCTTAGAAGGTAACAAATCAAGTGGGCTAAGAGATGCCAATTCAATTACTACCTTACTTTTCCATTTTTCTTGTAATGAAAGCAATACATTCCACGCTAAAGGTGTCTTCTCTTCTATCCAATCAATATGTGTGCGAATAAAACCTGTTCCGTTTCTCCATGCATCTTGAATAGCTTTTTCTGCTCTTTCATAAATATCATCTTCAGTCCACAAAAGTTTATCCTTGTCCATGAATTCAATTGCTTCAAATAATGATTTAGCTTTTTTATTTATTCTTTTATGTGTACCTGTTTTATCGAGATGGGCATGTATGTTGGTAAGTTTAGGGATAATAATACCGTTATTATTTTTGTTTGATTTTACTATCTTATTAATTTTTCCTTCCTTTAAAACTAGATCAAAACACCCTGATTTACCATAAATTTTAGTTCCTTCTATAATCTTAACTTTTTTTGTTTTTAGAGTTGAATTCACTATTTCCCCTTCTTTATTTCACTTTCGTGCCAATGGCCAAGAACCAAATGTGATAGAAGACTTGTAATTAAAAATATAAAGATACCTAAAACAGAAACTAGAAACAAAGCTGCGAACATCCTAGGTATTTCAAATCTAAAACTTGATTCTAAAATCCTTGACGCTAATCCAGTATTTTGACCTGCTGATCCTGCTACAAATTCTGCGACTACAGCTCCAATAAGAGATAATCCACCTGCAATTTTTAAAGAGGCCATAAAATATGGAAGGGCAGAAGGAAATAACAGATATCTAAATTTTTGCCATGGTGAGGCTTTATAAAGTGAAAAAAGATCTCTTAAATTATGATCTGCACTTCTAAGTCCAATTGCAGTATTTGATAAAATTGGAAAAAAAGCCACAATCCATGCGCAAATCAAAAGAGCTGCAAAGGTGCTATCTACATAAATTAAAATTAGAGGAGCTATTGCTATAACTGGTGTTACTTGGAGTATCACAGCAAATGGAAAAAGACTCATTTCAATTGTTCTAGATAATGCAAATAGCATTCCTAAAAGAACGCCCCCTACTATAGCAAGAAACAATGAAAAGAACGTTAATTTTATTGTAAACATCATTGCTTTTAAAAGAGAAGGTCCATCAGTCCATAAGGTTGATGAAATTTTGCTTGGGGCAGGGATTAAATAATGCGGAATATCATAAATTCTAACTAAAAGTTCCCATATAATTATTGCAAGTGTTATAGCTAAAATAGGCATGATCCACTTCAGGCGATTTTGCCATATTTCGTAGCGATCAATTTTTATGTTTTCTTTTGTAATTTCTTGCATTTTAAATATTCTATAAAGTACTTTGTAAATGTTTGCTAATTAACCTGCAGTTTTTAGCATAATTACTTGTTGTTCTGTATTTCTCAGATCGAGGGTAATCATTATTGAGGAGCAAATCTGCAATTACTCTACCAGGTCTTGGTGCCATAACTACAACCCTATTCGAAAGATATACTGATTCAAAAACACTATGAGTCACGAAAATTACAGTTAGATTACCATCTTCCCAAAAATTTAATACATCATCATTTAATTTAAACCTAGTCATTTCATCTAATGCTGCAAATGGCTCATCCATGAGAAGAAGTTTAGGTTTCATTATTAGAGCTCTTGCTATTGATACTCTCATTTTCATGCCGCCTGATAATTCTCTGGGATAAGAATTGTAAAAGTCTTTAAGACCAACTTGTGTAAGCACTCTCTCAATTTCATTTGATGCTTGGCTTTTGCTTATACCTTTTAATCTTAAAGGTAAGTAAACATTTTCTGATACTGTTGCCCAAGGCATTAAAGTTGCGTCTTGAAAAACATATCCAATTTCTATTTCTTCTGACCCAAAACTACTATTATTAAAGACTATCTCACCTGTAGTAGGCTTTAATAAACCAGAAATCATTTTCAGTACGGTACTTTTTCCACATCCCGATGGCCCTAAAAAACTTATAAACTGACCTTTTAACACATCAATACTCATGCCTTGGACTGCTATTGTACCATTGTCAAAAGTTTTACTAACTTCATTTAAATTTATTATTTTTGGTAATTTTTTCATCGTAAATAATTAAGAATAAAATTACTCAATTTGAAACAAAACTTATTGGAACTT
The DNA here is from genome assembly GCA_964571065.1 of uncultured Rhodobacterales bacterium. Lineage (GTDB taxonomy): Bacteria > Pseudomonadota > Alphaproteobacteria > Puniceispirillales. Next base: position 5,404 of record CAZNBI010000068.1, read on the forward strand.
TTTCTATTTCATTAAAAACTTCTAAAAGCTTTTTACAAACATATTTAACTGTAATTTCTCCTTTTTCAGAGGTTGCTATTTTCGCATTTCCACAAGCACCCATTCTATTTAAATCTTGTGCCTGCCAGGCTATTTTTGCTAGTGAATTTATTGAAATATATTTAAATTGTTCATTTAATTTAGATACTTCAGAGATAAAATTTTCAGCTTTTTGCATATTTACGTTTTGAGGATCCAAGGCTAGCATTACAGAGGTTTCAATATCACCTGCGTGAATCCCATATTGAATTTCCTTATCAGTAAACAATTTATCTGGAAATCCAAAATTAAACCAGTTCATATTAAATATAAGCATTCCATATTTTATTCTAAGCTCTCTAGAAACTACATCAAGAAGGCTAGAGTTACCTCCATGACTATTAAGCAAAACTAATTTTTTAACGCCTGTTTTACTAACACAATGTCCAATGTCCATAAGCATTGATTTTAATGTTTCTGTCGATAGGCTTAAAGTTCCAGGAAATTTTAAATGTTCATTACTTTTTCCTAATTTTTGGGTTGGAAGAAAAAGAAGTTTGTTCTTTTCACTTAAATTTTTGACTAATAAGCTGATTAATCCATCAATTATTTTATAATCAACATTTAAAGGCAAATGAGGGCCATGCTGCTCGACTGCACCAATTGGTTGAATGGCTACAAAGTTTTTCAAGTCCATTTTTTGGAAATCAGATGAATTTAAATCGGCCCAAAAAAATTTTTTAATAATGCTTACTCCTTAATATTTAAACTTAACATGAGATAAATTTTCACTTTATTTGGTAATAAAGCAATAAAATAATTAATTTATTAAATTAACTTTTGATTTTTAAAATAAAATATTTAATTTATTTATTAA
>CAZNBI010000069.1:0-6160 GCA_964571065.1 uncultured Rhodobacterales bacterium
AAGAAATCAATCCCTAGTTTTTCTGCTTCTTTCATAGCTCCACCATGCCCAAAGATATCCGTTTGCTCATTACATGACGGGCATATAAAGTAACTCATATTCTCAATGATTCCTAAAACTGGTACGTCAACTTTTCGAAACATATTTAAGCCCTTGCGCGCATCTATTAAAGCCAAGTCTTGGGGTGTTGAAACAATTACTGAACCGTTCAAGTTAGCTTTTTGACTTAAAGACAATTGAATGTCACCTGTACCAGGAGGAAGGTCTATGATTAGATAGTCTAAATCTTTCCAGGCAACTTGAGTAAGTAATTGAGTTAGTGCACTTATAACCATTGGACCACGCCATATAGTAGGGCTTTCTTCAGCAACCAAAAAACCTATAGACATAACTTGCAGACCAAAAGCCTTTATTGGTATTAATTGTTTTCCATCACTTTGAGGTTTATCGTAATTTCCTATTAATTTTGGAAGAGAAGGACCGTATATGTCTGCATCTAATATGCCAACTTTATAACCTAAATTTTTAATACTTATTGCAAGATTAATTGATGTAGTAGATTTACCAACCCCGCCTTTTCCACTTGCAACGGCAATAATTTTATCTATTCCATTAATTTTCTTTTCATCTGAATTGTTTTTAACTTCAAGATTTTTGTGAGATGTGGGTATAGCCGTTACTGAACTAATACCATCTAAATAAGAAACCTTTAATTCTGCAGCTTTAGAAATTATTTTTGAATGGTTTTTATAATTTTCATTTAATTCTAATAAAAATTGTACATTGCCATCTTTAATATTAATACCAGATATCATCTCAGTAGTTATCTTGAAATCTGGTAATTCTTTTACGGAAAGCTGCTTTAAGCACTCTATAATTTTTTCATTTAAATCTACACTCATAAAATTAATCTTTGTACTCTTGAAATTTTTAATTAAATCCATATTTACTATGTAATTAATTATTTATTGTATATATAACAAACTAAATTACCAATATTTTTACATATAGGAATACAAATGGCTTTTAACGATAAATCTGGAGGACCTTGGGGAAGTGGTTCTGGTTCAAAAAATGGTGGATCAGGAAACAATAATAATCCTTGGGGCGGCGGTTCAAATCAAAACAATAACCCTGACTTCGATGAAATAATGAATAGTTTGAGGAAAAGATTTGGAAAGTTTTATCCATCTGGGCCTAGTGGAAATAGATTTATACTTCTCATCGTATTTATTATTTTTGTTATTTGGTTGCTTTCTGGATTTTACAGTGTTGGCACACAAGAACAAGGTATTGTTCTAAGATTTGGTGATTATTCTAGAACAACACAACCAGGACTTCATTATCATTTACCAAGTCCTATTGAAAGAGTTCTTTTACCCCAAGTTACTAGTGTAAATAGAATAGATATTGGTTTTAGGGCATTAGATGGTAATTCAAATGCTAGAAGAGATGTCTCTAGTGAGTCTAAAATGATTACTGGAGATGAAAATATTGTTGATATAGATTTTAGAGTGATGTGGAAAATCTCTATGGCAGAAAATTTTCTTTTTAATCTTCAGGATCCAGAAGAAACAGTGAAAGTTGCTGCTGAGTCTGTAATGAGGGGTATCATTGGTCAGATAAAGATAGAAAGTGCATTAACTGATGCTAAAGAACTAATTCAATCTCGAGCTAGGTCTAAATTACAAGAACTCGTAGATGAATATGGTGCTGGAATTGAAATAAGGGATGTTCAATTGCTTAGTGTTAATCCTCCAAGTGAGGAAGTTATTGATGCATTTAATGATGTCCAAAGGGCAAGGCAAGAAAGAGATAAGCTTATAAATGAAGCTGAGGCATTCTTTAATGATGTTGTTCCAAGAGCAAGGGGTGAATCTGCGCAACTAGTTGCGCAAGCTGAAGCTTATTCCGAAGAGATTGTTAATAGAGCTAAAGGTGATGCTTCAAGATTTAATGATATTTACAAAAGCTATTTATCATCAAAAGATGTTACTGTTAAAAGAATTTACTTAGAAACATTTGAAGAAATATTAGGAAATGTAAATAAAGTTATTATTGATACTGAAGTTAGTCAATCAGGTGTTTTACCTTTTCTTCCTCTTCCAGAACTAAATAATAAAAACCGCAGTATAAGCAGTGGAGGCAATTAATGAGTAGACTAAACATAATTCTATTAATAATAATTGCAGCAATTGCTGCTACTGCATCTAGTGCTTTGTTTATAGTTAATGAAACACAACAAGCTTTAGTTATTCAGTTTGGTGAGCCAAAAAGAACAGTAGATCAGCCTGGACTCAAATTTAAATTACCATTTATCCAAGATGTTATCTTTTTTGAAAAAAGAGTTTTAAGTTTTATCCCTGATGAAGGTGAAGAGGCAATTCTAAAAGATCAAAAAAGATTAAAAGTTGATACTTACGCTAGGTTTAAAATTGTTGATCCACTTAGATTTTATCAATCTGTTAGAAATGAAATTGAAGCAAGAAAACAGTTAGACACCATAGTTGACTCCGCCTTACGAGAGGAATTGGGTTTAAGGGGTTTAAAGGAAATTCTCTCTGAACAAAGAAATTCAATTACAAAAAATATTAGAGATCAAGTAAATATTAAAGCTAGAACTTTGGGGATGGAAATTATTGATATTCAAATTCGTAGAGCAGATTATCCTGAAGTAACAAGTCAAGCTATATTTGCTAGAATGATTTCTGAAAGAGAGAGAATTGCTCGTGAATTTAGGGCAACAGGGGAAGAAGAGGCTCAAAAAATTAGAGCTTCTGCTGAGAAACAAAGAGTAGTAACTGTAGCAGACGGTGCTAGACAGTCTCAGGAGATTAGAGGTGCTGGTGATGCAGAAGCTATACGTATATATGCAGAATCTTTTGGTCAGGATCCAGAATTTTTTAGTTTTTACAGGTCTATGGAGGCCTATAAGAAATCTTTTAACCAAGATGATACTATGGTAATTAATCCCACTGGTGATTTCTTTAAATTTTTTGAGTTACCTTCAAATTAATTGCCCTAAAATTGTCAAAAAAGTAACACTGTTCTGTCTTAAATATCTTATTTAAATTTTATTATTTAGAGGTAATTTGTAATATGAAATATGATATATTAAAAAATAATTCATATAATAAAAACTTTATTCTTTTAAAAACAACAATTTTTGTTTTTATATTTAGTTTGTGTTTTGATAGTTTTGCCAAAGCGCCACCTGAAAGTTTTGCAGACCTATCAGATAAAGTATCTCCTGCAGTTGTTAATATTGCTACAAGCGTTGCTGTTAAAGACTCACCTCCCAGAGAAATACCAAATTTTCCTCCTGGTTCACCATTTGAAGAATTCTTTAAAGATTTTAATGAGAGAGGACCATCTAGAAGACCGTCAACTGCATTGGGCTCGGGTTTTATAATCAGTGATGATGGTCTTATAGTTACTAATAATCATGTTATTGAAGGTGCTGAAGAAATATCTGTATTCTTGCCTGATGATAGAGAGTTTATTGCTAAGATAATTGGCAGAGATACTAAAACTGATTTAGCTGTTTTAAAAGTTGATACAAAAGGTGAAAAACTACCTTTTGTTAATTTTGGTGATTCAGATATTTTAAGAGTTGGTGATTGGGTCCTTGCCGTAGGAAATCCTTTTGGTTTAGGAGGAACAGTAACAGCAGGAATAGTATCTGCAAGAGGTAGAGAAATAGGTCAAGGACAGTATGATGATTTTATACAAACTGATGCATCAATAAATAGAGGTAATTCAGGTGGCCCTCTCTTTAATATGTCAGGTAAAGTTATTGGCGTAAATACAGCGATTTTTTCTCAATCTGGTGGTTCAGTAGGAATTGGATTTGCTATCTCATCAAACCTTGCTAACTCAGTAGTTAAGCAGTTAGTTGAATTTGGAAGAACTCGACGTGGCTGGCTTGGAGTATATATACAGGATGTAACCGAAGAAATAGCGGCTTCCCTTGATTTTAATGAAACTAGAGGTGCATTAGTCAGTTCAGTTAGGCCTGATAGTCCAGCTGAGGCTGCAAAAATAAAAGCCGGTGATATCGTTTTATCATTTGATGGTAAAAGAATTGAAAAGATGAAAGAATTACCAAGAATAGTTGCTGAGACCGAAGTGGGGTCAAAGGTTAACGTTGAGGTTTGGAGAGAGGGAAAGATTCAACAATTAACAGTTGTTCTTGGAGAACTTGAAGTAGCTGAAAACTCAATGTCAGCAACTGAACAAGAACCACAAAGTACTGTTGAAAAAATAAGTAGTTTAGGTATAACTGTTGCTCCAATGAGTACTGAAGTTGCTAATGAATTCAAAATCGATAAAAATATTGGTAATGTTGTAGTTATTGATGTTGAGGAGAATGGCCCAGCGTTCATAAAAGACATTCGCCCGGGTACTATTATAAAAAGAGCTGATAGGCAAGATGTTGAAAGTGTAGACGATGTCTTAGACGCATTAGAATCTGTTAATAAAAGAGGATCAAAAGCTCTTTTACTATTATTAAGTGATGGTAAAAGAGAAAGATTTGTTGCTATTAATATAAAAGATAAAGATTAATTAATAATTTCATCTTTTGTAAATCCTTGCAAAAATAATAAAGCAGTCAAATCTGAGTGCTTTATTATTATTTTAGCTTGTTTGTTTAAAATTTCTTTACCTCTGTAACTAGCTCCCAAAGATGCATTTTTAATAACTTTAATATCATTTGCGCCATCTCCAATTGCACAGGTTTCATTTTTTGATACGTTGTATTTTTTTGAAAGGTATCTTAGAAATTCTAATTTTGAGTTTTCGTTAAAGATAGGCTTTAATAATTTTCCAGTTATTATATCATTTTTAATTTCTAATGTATTAGCTTGAAGGTGCTGAAACCCCAAGTCTGCTTTTACTTTGTTTGCTATATAGCGAAATCCACCTGTGCATAATGCACATATACTTTTATTTTTAGTCATCGTAGAGATTAACTCTTTAGCGCCTAAGCTATAATTAATTTTGTTTTTTATTATATCTAAGTATTTTATGTTAATCCCACTTAAAATCTCGACTCTTTTTGTAACTGAATTAATAAAGTCAATTTTACCATTCATAGCATCATCAGTTATTTTCTTTATTTCTTTTTCTTTTCCAACTAATTTCGCAAAGTCATCCAATGTCTCTGAAGTTATTATTGTACTGTCCATATCGGCAATAAGTAATTTTTTTTTTCTTGGCTCATTTCTCTTTAAGGTAATTATATTAAAATCAATCTTTATGTTTTTAAATTTTGAAATTAAGTCTATATATTGATTTGAACCAAAATTTACATTCAATGGAAATTCTGCTGCTACTTTGTTCCAAAGCACATTTTCTTTGCTTTCAGTGTAATAAGAAATTTTTTTTAATATACTTTCGTTTAATAAATTTTTATCAATTGAAGATGAAACAATTAGAAATCTTTTCATGATTATATAAATATGATGTCAAAAAATATACCAACTATAGTCATTACTGGTCCTACAGCAAGTGGTAAAACCAAATTATCTTTAGAGATGGCAAAAAATAATAATGGTGAAATTATAAATGCTGACATTATGCAAATGTATGAAGGGTTTAACATTTTAAAAGCAATGCCATCCACAGAAGAAAAATTTGAAATTAAACATTATTTATTTGGTGTCATAAAAAAAGAGACAAAATTTACGGTTGCAGATTGGATTAAACTTGCTAAAGACAAAATATCTGAAATTCATGAAAAAGGTAAAGTTCCTATTGTAGTTGGTGGTTCGGGTATGTATTTAAATGCAGCTATAAATGGTTTGTCTGAAATTCCTGAGATTAAGAAAATTTATCGACATAAAGCCGAACATTCTTATAGGATTAAAGGATTTGATTTTATATTAAAGAAACTAATCAAAATTGATAAAGATTTTAAAATTGAAAAAAATGATAGACAAAGATTAATTAGAGCATATGAAGTTTTCTTGCAAACAGGAAGATCAATTAAATGGTGGCAAAATAATTCAGTTAATGAGCCAATTATTAAGAATTGTTTAAAAATATTAATTTCACCTCCTAGAGATGAACTATATTCTTTCATAGATAAAAGGGTAGATTTGATGGTTGAAAAGGGACTAATAAATGAGGCAAAAAATGAAATGTTGAATATTGTTTC
>CAZNBI010000070.1:0-5960 GCA_964571065.1 uncultured Rhodobacterales bacterium
ATAATTTTGAAATAAAACATTTTGGTCTTCTTCCTGGTAGTTTTCATCCTTTGGTTTTAAAAAAACTTGCAGGACCATTCCCAGATGGTGCATCACAAGATGTAATTCATTGCATAAAATTACTTAAAAAAATCCCGTACAGATCTAAAATTCCTCCTCATTCCAAATATCAAATTTGGCTCAATGAAAAGAGTAAAACATTCCAAAAGGATTTCAGTAAACTCGTTGACAATTCTTATAAATATTGGCGTCATTATTATTTTAAAGAACTTAAAGTAGAAAATAGTTTTACTAATATTCAAATAATTCGAGTATTACAGAAAAAAATTATTTGGAATAATAAATTTATGAAAAGTAATAATGAAGAAAGTTTTTACAAATTTATTTCATCAAAAATTTAATTTTTCATTTTCCAAATCGCTTCTAAACCTGACTTATAATCCGGATGAATAAACTTATAATCGAATTCATTTTTAAGAATTGAAGAAACTATGTGTTTAGATGATTGCCAAAAACTTTTTTGCTTATCTGACATATTAATTTCATTTATTTTATAAATTTTTGGCATTTTAGAGTTAGATATTCTACAAGCCTCTCTATAGAATTCAATTTGGTTGCAAGGATTGCCATCTGATATGTTTATAATTCTTTGTGGTCTAGGATTTGTATAGGACTTGATAATGATTTCAACTAAATCATCAATGTGAATTCTGTTAAAAACATGATTTTCTTTATCAATTACATAAGTTTTCTTATCTAGTAATTTCTCAAAAGGTGATCTTTTATAACCATATATTCCAGCAACTCTAAAAATTTCTGAACCAAAGTTAAGCCATGCTTTCTCAATTTTAAGCCTTGTAATTCCCCTAGTAGTTTGTGGTGAACATTCTGAATTGTCATCAATAATTTCATTATTTTCACCTCCATATACTGATGTAGAAGATATATATCCGAGCCATCCTTTATATTGTGATAATTTTTTATTAAATATGTTTAAAACAGGATCATTTCCTATGCTGTTAGGTGGAACTGTAGAAAGAACAAAATTTATCTTATTATCTACTAAACTAAAATTTAATAAACTTTTTTCATCCCAATAAATTTTTTGAGCATCATATCTTTCTAATTTTTCTAGACTTTTTTCATTCCTACTTAATCCAAACACTTTTATGCCAAGACTATTAATTTTTTCTACTAGTCTTATTCCAACATAACCAATTCCTATGACTAGAGCATTTTGTGTCTCCAATATGAAATCTCCAAATTGATTAAATTAACCTTTAATTTAAGATTATAATTTAAAATTTATCTTGATAGTAACTGAAAAAATAATTAATTATGAGCCTAAATGAAAAATCTACCGTCACCTTGTGTTAGTATTTGTAAATTAAACAAATCAACTGGATTTTGTGAAGGATGTTTTAGAACTAAAAATGAAATTGCTCTTTGGCCCTCTATGAATAATGATGAAAGATTATCTTTATTACCTATACTTAGGGAAAGACAAGGTCTCAAAAGAAGAGTTAACAGAAGAAGCATAAAAAAAATTAATAAAAATTAGGAATACAAATGAATCATTACAGGTCTCATAATTGCTCAGAATTAAGAGCAAGTAACGTAGGTGAAATTGTAAAAATCTCTGGCTGGGTTCATCGCAAAAGAGATCATGGAGGTTTGCTTTTTATTGATGTAAGAGATCATTTTGGAATAACCCAATGTGTAACTGATATGGAGTCAGAAGTATTTAAACTTGTTGAGCCATTAAAAGTGGAGTCAGTTATTAAAGTAAGTGGTGAGTTAGTGAAAAGGTCAGATGATACCATCAACTCAAAAATACCAACTGGTGAAATTGAGATTAAAATCAATGATTTGGAAATTTTATCAACAGCTGAAACACTTCCTTTACAAGTCAACTCAGATGATGATGCAGGAGAAGAAATAAGACTTCGTTACAGATATTTAGACTTAAGAAGAAATCGCCTACATAATAATATAATTTTAAGGTCTTCAGTGATTCAATCAATAAGAAGGAGAATGATTGATCAAGGATTTATGGAATTTCAAACGCCTATATTGACAGCTTCAAGTCCAGAAGGTGCTAGAGACTTTTTGGTTCCAGCAAGGCTTCATCCTGGAAAGTTTTATGCTCTTCCTCAAGCCCCACAGCAGTTTAAGCAACTAATAATGGTTTCAGGTTTCGATAAATATTTTCAAATCGCGCCTTGTTTTCGTGATGAAGATAGTAGAGCTGACAGAAGTCCTGGAGAGTTTTATCAATTAGATCTTGAAATGAGTTTTGTTGAGCAAGAAGACGTCTTTAATGCTGTTGAGCCAGTTATAGGTGGAGTTTTTGAAGAGTTTACCAATGCAAAACTAGAAAAACCTTTCAAAAGATTGACTTACGCTGAAGCTATGTTGCTTTACGGAACTGATAAACCAGATCTAAGAAATCCAATAAAGATTGTAGATGTTACAGATATTTTTGATGGAAGCGGCTTTTCGCTATTTGCAAATTTAATTGCTAGTAAAAACGCAGTTGTAAGAGCTGTTCCAGGACCAAAATGTGGGAGCAGGTCTGTTGCTGACAGAATGAATAGTTGGGCTCAAGGAGAGGGTGCTCCGGGAATGGGATATATAATCTATGGTGATGGCGAGGCTAAAGGGCCAGTTGCAGGAGCACTTGGAAAAGAAAAATGTGACGAAATAAAAAACAGGTTAGGGCTTAAAGATGGAGATGCTGCATTTTTTTCTTGTTCAACTGAAAAGGACGCAGCTGATTTAGCTGGAAAAGCAAGAGTTAAAATTGGCATAGATCAAGGCATTTCTGAAACTGATGGCTATAGATTTTGTTGGATTATTGATTTTCCTATGTATGAGTTAGATGAAAAGGGTAAAATTGAATTTTCACATAATCCATTTTCTATGCCGCAGGGAGGTTTGGAAGCACTCAATAATAAAAATCCATTGGATATTAAAGCTTGGCAGTATGATTTAGTTTGCAATGGTGTAGAACTTTCGTCTGGTGCAATAAGAAATCATTTGCCAGAAGTAATGTACAAAGCATTTGAAATAGCTGGTTACTCACAAGAAACTGTCGATAGTAATTTCTCAGGAATGATTAATGCTTTTAAATTTGGTGCGCCACCTCATGGAGGTTTTGCCCCTGGAATTGATAGGATAGTTATGCTTATTGCTAATGAGCCTAACATTAGAGAAGTAATCTTATTCCCTATGAATGGTAAAGCTGAAGATCTTATGATGGGCGCTCCTTCAGAAGTTTCTGATCAACAGTTAAAAGAACTAAATGTAAAAAAACTAAAGCAAATAAAGTAAATTGAGAGTTCTTTAATTCTGACTTTTTTTTATTGAGAAATTGCTAAACATCTTTTGCTATAATCTCTTCAATCATACAAAGAATATTAATACAAAAACTTATTTATTTTAAAATGTATTTTTTTTTGGAGAATGAAGAAGCCATAATGCGCTTAGAAAAAGCAAAACTCCACCAAATTGGTGCATAGCGCCTAATGTGATTGGTACAGAATATAATAAAGTAAAAATGCCTATAATGAATTGGCATACTATTGCAAACAAAAGCAAAAGTACTCTTAAATTTACAGAATTTTTGATCATGTAATTAATAGAATATAAAATTATTATTATTAACGTTATTGATGCAAGCAATCTATGGTGGAACTGAGCTGTGACTGGATTTTCAAATGGATCAATAAAACCCAAATTGCCATATTCAATTGGTATGATGCCGTCACCCATATAAGGAAAAGTGTTATAAACTAATCCAGCATCCATTCCCGAAACAAAAGTTCCTGCAATGATAGTTAAAGAAATAAATAAGAGTGGAATTATATCGTAAGTTTTTAAATTTTTTGGAGTGCCTTCAAACAGATCTAGTGCAGTCCAAAAACTTATACCTAAAATTATGAATGCCATACTTAAATGAACTGAAAGCCTGTATTGAGATACAGTTGCAATTTCATTCAAACCAGATTTTACCATCCACCAACCTATCAAGCCCTGAATGCAGACGAGGCATAATATTACAGAACTTCTGAATAAAATTTTGTTTTTTAGTTTTTTGGTAATAATAAAATACACAAATGGTATTAAAATAAAGAGACCTATTAACCTACCCCAAACTCTATGAAAGTACTCCCAGAAAAAAATAAATTTAAAATCAGAAATTTCCATCCAAAAGTTTATTTGGTTAAATTCGGGAGATAACCTGTAAAGTTCAAATACCCTTATCCACTCTGTTTCTGTGAGTGGAGGCAAAAACCCCAGAAAAGGCCTCCATTCAACCATTGAAAGGCCGCTACCAGTTAATCTAGTTACGCCACCAATGAATATCATTGCTACAATCATAATACATAAAGCAAACAGCCAAATTGCCAATTTAAGATTGATATTTTGATTTAAAGTATCCATGTTTAAAAATCTTTATAATGACATATATATTTTAAAAATAATAAAGCAAGGTATCAAATTTGAGCCCATAATTGAAAAACTTGGGAAAATGCATCAAACTGATGTACTCATAATTGGTTCCAAGCCAATTTACCTGTTTACTTTTTCAAATATGGTCTTTTAGATTATAAAATTCCATTTAGGCGATTTATTAGGTTTACTTGGTGGCCAATGTGGTAAACTTTATCCAGTTAAACATAAATTAATTTTTTAAAGATTTCATAAATTTGCCTTATCTCGCAAGTTATGCACATGAATACATTTATCCAGACAAAAAAATACATTTTAATGTTTTCAATATATAATATCTTTTTTTCTTTCTACAAAAAAAGCTTTGAGTAAAAAAAATAAAATTTTTTTATTTAGGTCTTGAAATAAATCTAATTAATAGCTATTTGTCCTTAGCACTCTCATGGTGAGAGTGCTAACAACTTAATTTTAAAAGTATATGAGGAGATAACTATGAAATTTAGGCCACTCCATGACCGTGTTGTAGTCAAGCGCCTTGATGGTGAAGAAAAAACTGCAAGCGGAATTATAATTCCAGACAGTGCTCAAGAAAAACCAATGCAAGGTAAAATTATTGCAGTCGGTAATGGCGCACGTGATGATAGTGGGAAGATTATGCCGCTGGATGTCAAAGCAGGTGACACTGTTCTTTTTGGAAAATGGTCAGGAACTGAAGTAAAAATCGACAATGAGGATTACTTAATAATGAAAGAATCAGATATTATGGGCGTTCTTTAACGTTATAATATTTAGTAAAATATAACTTAAATTAAAGAGAGAGAGAGAGAAAAAAATGGCAGCTAAAGATGTTAAATTTGGTGTTGATGCTAGGACAAGAATGCTAGAAGGTGTCGATGTTTTAGCTAACGCTGTAAAAGTAACACTTGGTCCAAAAGGAAGAAATGTTGTACTAGACAAATCATTTGGTGCTCCAAGAACTACCAAGGACGGCGTTACTGTAGCAAAAGACGTTGAATTACAGGATAAATTTCAGAATATGGGCGCTCAGATGGTACGTGAGGTTGCATCTAAAACTAATGATGTTTCTGGTGATGGAACTACAACTGCAACTGTTCTTGCTCAAGCTATTGTAAGAGAAGGTTCAAAATCAGTAGCAGCTGGAATGAACCCTATGGATCTTAAAAGAGGAATAGACATTGCAGTATCAGCTGTTGTGGCCAACCTCGAAAAGCAATCTAATAAAATCGGTAAATCAAATGAAGTTGCTCAGGTTGGAACTATTGCGGCTAATGGTGAATCTGAAATGGGTGAAATGATCGCCAAAGCAATGGAAAGGGTTGGAAATGAAGGCGTCATTACAGTTGAAGAAGCAAAGTCTTTAGATACTGAATTAGACGTTGTCGAGGGTATGCAATTTGATAGAGGTTATCTTTCACCATACTTTGTTACCGATGCTGAAAAAATGCGTGTTGTAATGGAAGATCCTTACATCTTACTTCATGAGA
>CAZNBI010000071.1:0-5940 GCA_964571065.1 uncultured Rhodobacterales bacterium
AACCAGTATTCATTTTCGGATATTTTCAATAAAACAGGGTCATTAATAATACCTCCTTCATTGCTTATAATAAGGACGTACTTACATTGGCCTACTTTCATCTTAGATAAATCTCGGGGGGTTAAATATTGAATAAATTTTGATGCATCTGGACCTTTGATTTGAACTTGCCTTTCAACAGATACATCACATAAAATTGCATCATTTACTAAATTCCAATAATTCTGAACAGGGTCACCAAAGCTTCTAGGAATATACATATGATTATATACTGAAAATCCTTTACAACCTTCCTTAAGTGTTGACTTAAAAAAAGGAGATTTTCTTATTTGAGTTCCAAATGTTTGTGTGCTCATATTATCGTTCATAATAAACCCTTATTAATTCAATCATTCTTATATGAAAAAAAATATATAAATAATATAATATTTATTATAATTAAATTTAATTCTTTATGGCAAAATTTATTTCAATAGACGAACAACTCAAAAAGGCAAAAAATTTTTTGTCAAAAGGTGATGTTATTGAGGCTGAAAATTGCTTCCAAAGTATTTTAAATAAATACCCAAAAAATATCAGAGCTCTTGAAGGGTTAAAAAAAATTAGGCAAAACTCATCACCTGTTGAAGTAAATTTTAATCAATGTGTAAAAAAATTAATTGAATACTATAATGCCAGGCAATATTCAGAGTTAATTTTATTTGGGGAGAAAGCTGCTCTTCAATTTCCAGAAAAGGTTATTATTAAAAATATTATTGGAGCAGGTTATACTGCATTAAAACAATTTAGCAAAGCATTAAATCACTATAAAGCAGCATTAAAACTTGAACCAAAAAATGCAGAAGTTTTGAATAATCTTGGATTAACATTTAAAGCAATTGGAGATTTTAAAAAAGCAAATGAATGTTTTGAAAATTCGATTTCTATAAAACCTAATTTTGCTGAAGCATTTAATAATATGGCTCTTTCTTTGAAAGAGGAAAGAAAATTTGAAAAAGCAATAATATCTCTTGAGAAAGCTATAGCACTTAAAAATAATTATGCGGAAGCATACTACAATTTAGGAAACGTATATAATCTACTTGGCGAATTAGAAAAATCTATAAATATGTTTACAACAGCCATTGATATTAAATCAGACTATTTTGATGCTTATAATAATTTAGGAGCAGTTTATAACCTTAAAAAAGATTATGATAAAGCCTATCAGAATATCCAAAAAGCAATAGCCTTAAACCCTAATAGTGCAGATGCATTTAATAATCTAGGAACATCAGCACTTAACTTAAACAAAGAAGATGAAGCTATTGCGCATTATAATAAAGCAATAAGCATTAATCCTAAATTAATAATCGCATACTCAAATCTTTGTGGGTTATTTGAAAAGTCCAACAATTTAAAGGAATTTGAAAATATTTTAGAAAAGACTAAAGAACTTAAGCTCGATCAATTTGGTGAAATTAAGTTTCATGAAGCTCAATTATTTTCAAGAAAAAAAGATTTTGATAGATCTATTTTATTATTAAAATCTATTGATGATAATGAAATTTCAGAAAAAACAAAAACGAACAAATATGGACTATTAGGAAAAGATTTTGATAAGGTTCAAAATTATAAAGAGGCATTTAAATGTTTTCAGAAAACTAATGAACTGGTAAAGGTGAGCGTAGAATATAAACAATTTAACCCAGCTATATATCAAGAAGAGGTTTTGGAGCTAATAAATTCATATTCTAAAACAAAAAAAATTTCTTGGACGAATTATCATCAAAAGCTAAACTTTCAACCTGTATTCTTAGTTGGTTTTCCACGTTCTGGTACCACACTTTTAGATACTATTCTAAGCTCACATTCTGATATTATAACCTTAGAAGAAAAACCAATGGTTGCTATGGTTAAAATGCATTTAAATAAAATAGCTACAATTGAAAACTTATTGAACTTATCGGAAAGAGAAGTAATTAAATTGAGGGATATTTATCATCAAGAATTAATAAAGCATATAAATATAGAAAAGATTAAAAATAAAATACTCATAGACAAACTTCCTTTAAGTATAATAGATATTGGTCTTATTTTAAGACTTTTTCCTAATGCAAAGTTCATCTTATCTTTGAGGCATCCACTTGATTGTATTTTAAGTTGTTTTATGCAAACATTTAATTTAAATAATGCAATGGCAAATTTTCTTGATCTAGAAACTACAGCTCAATTATACAGTAACTCTATGAAATTATTTGATATTTACAGCAAAGTTTTTAAAATTAAATACCATATTGTTAAATATGAGAATTTGATTCATTCTCTTAAAAGTGAGGCTGTATCCCTATTAAAGTTTTTAGATTTGTCTTGGCAAGATAATATGACTAAATATAGGGAATTAGCTCTAAAAAAGAAGATTAATACACCTAGCTACAACCAAGTTACAGAAAAAATATATACTAGAGCGTCAGGAAGATGGAAAAATTACGAAAAAGAACTCGAGTTTATTTTTCCTGAAATAAAATTTTGGATTGATAAATGGAAATACAAGTTTTAACAACTTAGTTATTCTGTTAAATTATAAAATTGAGAATTGTCTCAATAATATGAAGAACTTTTAAATTATGAATACTGAATTTGGTCAAAAAGATGATGAAACGTTAGTATATGAGGAACGTGTCTCATGTGATGGTGGTCAATATGGGCACCCAAAAATCTTTTTATCTGTTAATAAAAATGAAATCACAGTATGCCCTTATTGTTCTCATAAATTTCTTTTAGCTGAAAAACTAAATAATAAAAATGGGTAGTCAACGACTTATCCTTGTTGATGGTTCAGGTTACATTTTCAGGGCTTTTTATGCTCTTCCTCCTATGTCTCGAGAGGATGGTACTCCAGTTAATGCTGTTTTTGGATTTACCTCAATGCTTCTTAAACTTTCAGAAGATATGGAAGGAGAAAATATACTCGTTGTCTTTGACGCTGCGAGAACAACTTTTAGAAATGCAATTTATAAAGAATATAAAGCAAACAGATCTGAACCGCCTGAAGAATTAGTACCTCAATTTGATTTGATTAAAAAGGCAACTACAGCAATAGGATTAAAATCTCTTGAAGTTGAAAATTATGAGGCTGATGACATAATTGCAACTTATGTAAAAATAGCCAAAAAAGAAAATATAGAAACATTAGTAATTTCTTCTGATAAAGATTTGATGCAATTAATTCAAGATGGTGTGTCACTATATGATCCAATGAAAAATATTAAAATTGGACCAGAGGCAGTACTGGAAAAATTTGGAGTTTCGCCTGATAAGGTAATAGATGTTCAAGCATTAGCTGGAGATTCTTCGGATAATGTTCCTGGTGTGCCTGGTATAGGTGTTAAGACTGCATCTCAATTAATTAATGAGTACGGATCTCTTGAAAAACTTTTAGATAATGCGAGTTCAATCAAGCAAGAAAAAAGAAGAGAAAGCCTTCTTAATAATGCTGAACTTGCAATAGTATCAAAAAAATTAGTTTCACTGTTTTCAGATGTACCAATTCCATATAAAATAAGTGATTTAAAATGGACGCCAAGGAACGATGATAATTTATTGGCTTTTTTGAAAGAAAACAATTTTAAGAGGCTTGAAAATAGATACTTTGATCCGGAACAAGCAGGTAATTCTCAGCCCGAAAGTAAAAATATAGAGCAAAATTATAATCTCATAACCAAATTATCTGATTTACAAAATTTAATTGATGAATGCATTAAATGTGGTGTTATAGCAGTTGACACGGAAACTGATTCTATTAATGCAGTGCAAGCTAATTTAGTTGGTGTTTCAATTTCTACCAAACCAGGAACTGCTTACTATATTCCTTTAAGGCATATAGAAAATTCAGTACCTTTATTGATCGATGAAAAGTTGGACCAAAAGGATAAAATTGAACAAATAAATTTTGATAGTGCAATCAACTTGTTAAAAAAAATATTAGAAGACCCCTCAATAATTAAAGTAGGTCATAATATTAAGTATGATATGTTGGTATTTTCTCAGAAGAGAAATGGAAGTATCAATTTGTATCCAGTCCATGATACAATGTGTATGTCATATGTAAATGACGCTAACAGATACAGTCATAAACTTGATAGTTTGGCAAAGGACTTTTTTGATCACGAAACAATAAAATATGATGATGTTTGTGGGAGGGGAGCCAAACAAGTTACATTTGATAAAATTCATCCTAATGATGTGCTAAATTATGCTGCTGAGGATGCAGACTTCTGCTTAAGAACATTTTTGGCCTTAAAAGAAGAGCTTTTTATTTCAAAATTAAATTCAGTATATGAAAGGATAGAGAGACCTCTGATAAATGTAATTGCTAATATGGAGAAAGAGGGCATTTTAATTGATAAAAGCACATTAAACGCTTTATCAATTGAATTTCAGGATAAATTAACCCTACTTCAAAAGAAAATTTATGAATTATGTGGTGAGGAATTTAATATTGCCTCACCAAAGCAGTTAGGAGAAATTTTATTTGAGAAATTAAATTTACCTCAAGATAAAAAATCAAAAACTGGAAATTATAGCACTTCTATTTCAGTTTTGGAGGGGCTTTCAACGAAAGGGTTTGAGATTGCAGATTTAATCATTGAATGGAGAACCCTCTCAAAATTAAAGTCAACTTACACTGATGCTCTTCAAGAAAGTATTAATAAACAAACAAAAAGAGTACATACATCTTACTCAATGGCTTCGGCTTCTACAGGAAGGCTTGCTTCAACAAACCCAAATCTTCAGAATATCCCTATTAGAACTTCTGATGGAAGAAGAATTAGGGAAGCTTTTATTGCAAGAGACGGATATAAATTAATATCTGCTGATTATAGTCAAATTGAACTCAGGTTGATGGCGCATGCTGCAAATGAAACAGAAATGATAAAAGCATTTAATGAAAATGTAGATATTCATTCTCAAACTGCTTCAAAGGTTTTTGGAATTCCTATTGAAGATCTTGATTCTGAAATTAGAAGAAGTGCTAAAGCTATTAATTTTGGGATAATTTACGGGATTTCTGCTTTTGGACTATCAAAACAACTTTCATGTTCTCAAAGTGAAGCTAAGAACTTCATAGAGTCATATTTTGATCAATTTCCAAAAATTAAAAGTTATATGGATGCAATGATAGAAAATGCTAAAATGAAAGGTTATGTAGAGACCTTTTTTGGAAGAAGGATACCAATAAAGGGTATTAATTCTAAAAACTTTCAAGAAAGGTCATTTGCGGAGAGGCAATCTATAAACGCTCCAATTCAAGGTAGTGCAGCAGATATTATTAAGAGAGCCATGATAAAAATACACAATGTTTTTCAAGAAAAAAACATTGAGTCAAAAATGTTACTTCAGGTGCACGATGAATTAGTTTTTGAATGTCCAAAAGATGAGATAAATACTGTTACACATTTGATTAAAAAAGAGATGGAACAGGCAAATTTACCTTTATTCCCATTAAATATACCAATAGTAGTTGATTTTGGTGAAGCAGATAATTGGTCTGAAGCCCATTAAATTCTTAATTGACCAACTTCTTGCCACTTATTTGCCTCAAATTTGTTTAAGTCTTTAAAAAATAGTATTGTTAAAACTCTAGGAGGGTTATATGGCTAATAAGATCGCCTTAGTAGACGATGACCAAAATATTTTAACATCAGTCTCTTTAGCATTAGAAGCAGAAGGTTTTAGTGTAGACAAATATTTAGATGGTGAGCAAGGCTTAAATGGCATTAATAGACGGCCACCAGATTTATTAGTCTTAGATATCAAAATGCCAAGATTAGATGGTATGGAAGTTCTTGAAAGATTGAGAAAAACATCTAACTTACCGGTAATTTTCTTAACTAGTAAAGATGACGAAGTTGATGAGGCGCTTGGATTGCGAATTGGTGCTGATGATTACATTAAAAA
>CAZNBI010000072.1:0-5924 GCA_964571065.1 uncultured Rhodobacterales bacterium
ATTAAAGCAAAACTATTAGTAATAGATAAATCTAATAAAAACCTTTTTTTAGTGTATGATAATTTTGATACTATTCTTAAATGGAATAGATCTAATTATTTTGCATTATCGGTTGGCATACTTTCGGATACTTTAATTAATTAAATGAAACTATATTTAAATTTAAAAAATGCATGGAAAATTTATATATTAGTTTTCATTTTTTCTTCCTGCTCAGATATTGGTGGGATAGTTGAAGTTGCTGTAAAGGATAGGGTTAACAACCCTTTAGATTCAAAAGAAATTATTCAGAGCATTGACAATACCAATATGTCTACTTCCTCTAAAGAAAAAATAACTCAAAACAATACAAAAATTCAAACATTACCTAAAGTAGTTGCAAGCCCAAGATATAAAATTGGCAGCCCATACGAGATAAAAAACATTTGGTATTACCCTAAGAGAGACCTCACTTATGAAGAAACAGGCATAGCTTCCTGGTATGGTAAAGAATTCCATGGAAAACTTACTGCTAATGGGGAAATATTTAATAAAGACATTATTAGTGCCGCTCATAAAACCCTGCCTATGCCAAGCATGGTAAGAGTAACGAACTTAGATAATGGAAACGTTTTAAATGTTAGAATAAATGATAGGGGGCCTTACATCCATGGTAGAATAATTGATTTATCAGAAAAAGCAGCTGATTTATTAGGTTTTAAAGATATAGGGATAGCAAGGGTTAAGGTAAAAATTTTAGTTGAAAAATCTTTATGGCTTGAGAGGTCAGCAAAAGAAGGTAAATTTCCTGGTAGTGAAGATACGACAAATGAAATTATTAAACTTCCTAATATTAACTCTGCCTCTAGACCAAAGGTTTCTATAATTAATACTGTAACGGATAGTAACAGTGGCAAGTTAACAAAAAAGAATGAAATTAAGACAAGTTTTACAGAAATACTTGCTTCATCACGTCAAGGCAACCTAAGGAAAGTTGAACCGCAAGAAACTAAAGTATGGGTTCAAGTAGGTGCATTTGCTTCTACACTAAATGCTAACAAAGTTGTGTCAAAAATATCTCATATTTATGACACAAACATAACTACAATAGAACTTAAAGGTCGTATTTTACATAGAGTTAGACTTGGTCCAACACAAGAAATTGAAAAAGCAGATGAAATTCTTACGAAAGTCTTTCAATTAGGATATAATGGATCAAAAATCATTGTAGAATAAATTTATACTATAGGAATAAAAATGAAATTTAATAAATTTTTATTAGCACTATTTTTTTCAATAATTTTTAGTAACAATGCGTTTTCTATGGATACTGTTGCTAAACAAGCAATAATGATTGATTTTGATACTGGTCAAATAATATTAGAAAAAAATTCTGATGAATTAATGAAGCCAGCATCAATGGCTAAGTTAATGACAATATATATAGTTTTTGAAAAATTAAAAAATAAGAGTATTTCTTTAGACGATAAATTTATTGTGAGTGAAAAAGCTTGGAAAAAAAGAGGATCTAGAACTTTTTTAGAACCAGGTCAAAATGTTACAGTTTCTGATTTATTAAGAGGTGTGATTGTTCAATCAGGAAATGACGCTGCAATTGTATTAGCTGAAGGAATTTCAGGAACTGAAGATATTTTTTCAGATCTAATGAACTCTGTAGCTCGTGAATTAGGCATGAATAATACTACATTTAGAAACTCAACAGGCTGGCCAGACCCTGAACAAAATACCAGCGCACGAGACCTATCAATACTATCAACAAATTTAATTAAAAATTTTCCTGACTTATACAAAATGTTTGCTGAAATTTCTTTTACTTATAATGGAATTAAGCAGGGGAATAGAAATCCAATACTTTATAACAATCTTGTTTTTGGTGCAGATGGATTAAAGACTGGTCATACTGAAGAATCTGGCTATGGACTTACTGCTTCTGCGAAACAAAAGAACTTAAGATTTATTTTAGTCTTAAATGGAATGACGTCTATGAGACAAAGAAAGCAGGAGTCATCAAGATTATTAAATTCTGCTTTTCGTGAATATAAAAAATTAAATTTATATTTATCTAATGAGAACGTGGCTAATGCAAAAGTTTTTCTTGGCGAAATGGAAGCTGTTCCTCTTGTAGTCAAAGAAGATATAAGTTTATTACTCAATTCAATCGAACAAAGAGAAATGATTGTAAAAGCTATTTGGAATGAACCAATTTCCGCACCAATTCAAAAAGATACAGAATTAGGTAAGCTTTTGATAAAAGTTTCTGATGAAAAAACTCTTTCATTTCCTCTATATGCAGGTAAAGAAGTAAATAAACAAAGTTTTTTTAAAAGAATAGGATCAACAATTGATTTTATTATTTGGGGCTCTGTAAAGTAATTTGAGTTTAAAGGTATAGTATATTGTTTATTACATTTGAAGGAGGTGAGGGGTCTGGCAAATCAACCCAAATAAACTTGCTTTCTAAATTCCTAAATTCAAATTTATATAAAGTATTTATAACAAGAGAGCCTGGTGGATCTATAGGAGCAGAAACTATAAGACAACTTCTTGTAACAGGTAATCCCAATCGTTGGGATGCTCATACAGAGGCTTTGTTAATGTATGCGGCTAGAAGAGATAACTTTATTAGAATAATTAAGCCTAAATTGTCTGAAGGGAATATTGTTATTAGTGACAGGTTCTCTGATTCAACAAAAGTATACCAAGGATACGTTGGAGGTGTTTCAGATGCAAATATTGACTTGCTTCATAAATTTTCATTAGATGACTTTTACCCAGACCTTACTTTTTTTCTTGATTTAGATGTAAGAAAAGGACTTGAAAGAGCAAATTCTAGAAAATCAAATGAAAAAAGATTTGAATCAAAAGGCTTAAAATTTCATGAAGATATTAGAAAATCTTATTTAAAGTTGGCATCAGATGAACCAGTAAGAATATATGTTATAGATGCATCAAAAACTATTTCTGAAATTCATAATGAAATAACCAAAGTAGTAAAAAAATTTCTTACCAAAATAAATGAATAAAGAAATTACCTTAAAAAAAAATATTGGCTATGAAAATTTAGAAAGCCAATTCCAGAAAATAGTTTCATTAAGGAAAAATCAAACATGGATGCTTGTTGGAAGGAAAGGGATTGGCAAGAGAACACTATCTATGAGATTTGCAGCCTTTGTTATCAATAATTTTAATAGCAAATGGGAAGAAACAAAATTAACTGATGAGCTTTTTAAAAAAGAAACTGACAACTTATTTTATATTACTTCACTAGATGAAAAAGTTTCTGGGAAAATTTCTAAGGAACAAATTGACAATTTATCATCTAAATTTCGATTTTACTCATCGAATGCAAATAATAGGGTAATAATTATTGACAAATTTAATTGGCTTACAATGAATGCCATGAATTCAATGTTAAAATTTTTAGAAGAACCACCAAAAGGTTTATATTTTTTTTTAATCGTAGATGAACTAACAAATGTCTTACCTACAATACAATCAAGATCTCAAAAACTTTTTTTTCAAAATCATAGTTTCGAGAGTTGTAAAAAAATTTTAAATGAAAATACCCAATCAGAACAAAAAGATGAAATTGAAAATTTAATTAAACTTTCTAATTTTTCACCAGGCATATCACTTGAAATTTTAACATCTTCAGGCATTGAACTATATATAGATTTGTTAGAGACATTTTTAAAAAAAGAGAAAATTAGAAGTTGTTCAAAAAAAATTGTTTCAAATACAAAAAATCAAATAGCGAACATATGGATTGTTGAATTTCTTTTAAAAAGACTATTATCTAATTGTTTGAAGTATTCAATAAATGATCAATTAGTAATACATAATCTCATACTAAATGAAAAAGAAATTATTATTCATATTTTAAATATTAAAAATATAAATGAATTATTGGAATTATTGGATGATTTGAATTATAGATTAACACGAGTAAAAACATTTAATTCAAGCTTAGAGTTTGAAATTTTTCAATTTTTAAATAGATTTCACTGATTTTCTGGAATTTTTTAATGGATAAAAATTACTATATAACCACACCAATATATTATGTAAATGACAAACCACATATTGGTCATGCGTATACAAGTATTGCTTGTGACGTTTTAGCAAGGTTTAAAAGATTAGACGGATACAGTGTAAAGTTTTTAACAGGAACTGATGAACATGGACAAAAGGTTGAAAAAGCAGCTAAATCACAAAATAAATCTCCATTAGAGTATGCAAATTTTATTAGTAAAGATTTTAAATCCTTAACAAAAACCTTAAACCTTTCGAATGATGATTTTATAAGAACCACAGAAAAGAGACATATATTAGCTGCACAAAGTTTATGGAGTAAATTATATGAAAATAAGCATATTTATTTAGATAAATATGCAGGATGGTATGCTTTAAGAGATGAAGCTTTTTATTCTGAAAAAGAAATCATAAATGGCAAAGCTCCATCGGGAGCCGATGTATCTTGGGTTGAAGAGGAAAGCTATTTTTTTGATTTATCAAAATGGCAGGATAAATTATTGGAATTTTACGATAAAAATCCTAATTTCATTCTTCCAAAAAGCAGAATGAATGAAGTTAAAAGTTTTGTCAAAGGAGGTTTAAGAGACTTGTCTGTGAGTAGGACAAGTTTTGAATGGGGGGTTAAAGTTCCTAATAATAATAAACATATAATGTATGTATGGTTAGATGCTTTGACCAACTACCTTTCTGCAATAGGATACCCAGACACCTTAGAAAATGAATATGTTAATTTTTGGCCAGCAGATATTCATATGGTTGGAAAAGATATACTAAGATTTCATGCCGTATACTGGCCAGCATTTTTGATGGCAGCTGAATTACCTCTGCCAAAGCGAATTTTTGCTCATGGTTGGTGGACAAATGAAGGTAAAAAAATATCAAAATCTGAAGGAAATGTTATTGATCCATTAGAAATTATAAGCTCTTACGGACTTGATCAGATAAGGTATTTTCTTCTGAGAGAAGTGCCATTTGGAAGTGACGGAGATTTTTCTAAAACTGCTCTATTAGCAAGAATAAATGGAGACCTTTCAAATGATTTAGGGAACCTTTGTCAAAGAGTAATTTCAATGATTTATAAAAATTGTAATGGTTTTATACCAAGCAAGTGTGAAAAATTAAATGATAACGATATTATTTTTTGTAATAAATCTAATGCTTTATATGAAAAAGTTAAAAATGAAATTGATAAACAATCATTTCATGAAGCTATAAAATTAATTTGGACATTTATTTCAGATGCTAATAAATATGTAGATGAACAGGCGCCCTGGAAGCTTAGAAAAACTGATGAAAGAAGGATGAATGATGTTCTCTGGATTCTAGCTGACATAATAAGAAAAATTGCAATTATAGTTCAACCATTCATGCCTGATTCATCAAATAAAATTTTGGATCAGCTATCTATTGATATATCAGAAAGAGATTTTAGCTATTTAGATAGCAAACATGTAATAAAAACAAATAAAATAAATTCACCTTCACCTATATTCCCAAGAATTGAAGAATAGAATGAATGAGGTTGGAAAGATTGAATTTATAGATTCACATTGCCACCTAGATTATGAGCAATTATCAAATGATCTGCAAAGTATCATTAAACGCGCAAAAGAATTCAATGTTAATAAACTAATTACTATATGTACTTCTCTTGAAGAAATAAAAAAAATAGAAGCAATCTCTTCAGAATATAATTTTATTTGGCATACTGCAGGCATACATCCACACAAAGCTAGTATAGATAAATTTGCAAAAGATTTTAATTTGATTAACAAAAATTGTGAACATAAAAAATGTGTGGGAGTAGGGGAAGCTGGTCTCGATTATTACTATGATTTTGCTCCTAAAAAGGATCAGATAGATAGTTTTGAAACTCAGATAAATGTGTC
>CAZNBI010000073.1:0-1597 GCA_964571065.1 uncultured Rhodobacterales bacterium
GTTCCGCCAATTATCGATGCAATAATAACCATGCTTAGTGAAGCCATAGTGGTTTGATTAACACCTAATAGAATTTGCTTCCAAGCAGTAGGCACTCGAACCAACCAAAACAATTGTCTACTTGAAGCTCCAGACATAATTCCTGACTCAATAATTTCAGATGGAACTTGGCGCAATCCTAAAATAGTATTTCTTACCATAGGCGGAAATGAGTAAATTAAACTAGCTAGTAAGCCAACTGTTGTTCCAAAACCAAATAATAATAAAATTGGTAATAAATAGGCAAAAGCGGGTACAGTTTGAAGAAAGTCAAGCGTTGGTTTTATAACTTTTTCTGCCCTTTCTGAAAAAAATCCCCAACTCCCTATTGCAAATCCAACAAGCACTGCCATGGGCACACTAATTGCCACTAAAGAAAATGAATTCATGCTTTCTACCCAGTATCCGATAAGAACCATATAAAAAGTTGCCAATAGAGTAAAAGTTACAAGTCCCCAACCTGAAGCAATGTATGAAACCAAACAGAATAAAAAAACTGTTACCGTCCATGGAAGAAAATGTAATAGCCACCTTACACCTTTAATTGGCCATTCCAAAAACCATGAAATTCCCTTGAAGAACCAACCAGAGTAGTCAACAACCCACTCCATTCCAGAATTTAAAATAGCTGATAATGGAAAAATAAATTCTTTAGGAAACTCTTTTAACCATACAAATTGATTTTGCATTAATAGAAATGAAACCGTAATTGCTATTACAAAAAACCACTGAAATAAATCTAGTTTAAGTAATGTTTTCATTTTTTATTTTGTACTTTTTTTGAGCCCGCAGATGCCATTACATTAATTACTCCTTGCGGTGTAATAATGCCTAATTCTTTATTTTTATCATCAACAACAGCTAATCCATTTTTTGAATCAGCAAGCTGAGGGAGTATCTCTTGGATTGGCGTTGTGCTTGAAATTATTTTCAACTTATCAGTGCTGCTTTTTGGCTTTTCAATCAAATCCTCAGCTTTTAAAAATCTCTCAAACGGCACATCCCCTGTAAAGTCTCTAACGTATTCATCAACTGGATTCATCACAATATCAATTGGCCTTCCAAATTGGACTATAAACCCATCTCTCATTATAGCCATCCTATCAGCAATTCGAAGAGCTTCTACAAAATCATGAGTAATAAAAACTATCGACTTATTTAAAACTGATTGAATTTTCATAAACTCATCTTGCATCTGCCTACGAATAAGGGGATCTAATGCGGAAAATGGTTCATCTAGAAACCAAACATCTGGTTCAACAATTAATGAACGTGCAATACCAACTCGTTGTTGTTGGCCGCCAGATAATTGTGATGGATAATTTTCTTCCCTGCCTTCCAGGCCAACTAACTCAATAACTTTTTTTGCTTTTTCAAAACAAGTGTCTTTGTTGAAGTTTTGTATTTTTAGAGGAAAAGCTATATTTTCAATAACATTTAAATGTGGAATAAGACCAAAATTCTGAAATACCATCCCCATTTTATGTCTTCTAATTTCTGTTAATTCTTTTGGTGATTTTTTAAGCAAGTCTTCATTATCTAATATTACTTCTCCTGC
>CAZNBI010000073.1:1697-5855 GCA_964571065.1 uncultured Rhodobacterales bacterium
ACAATAAGCTTGTCGCTCCTTAGACTAAATTAATATTTGATTAGCTTTTTGCTGCATCAATCCAAGCTTGCCAAACACTCTCGTTGCCGGCAATCCATTCATCAACCCAAGCCTCTAACTTTTTGCCATTTACATCAATCTCTAACATACCTAGATTTTCGATGTCATTATTTAATGTATAAGCGTCTAAGAATTTAAATGCATGAGGATATTTTTCCTTAAACTGCTTTGAAGAAATTTTCACAACTTGAGCTTGTTCAAAACCACATGCTGTATCTTTCTTTTGAGTTTCTTCTTCACATGGACCATCTACAGGGTTCCATTTAACCCAATTAAATTCTTGTGTAGCAAAAATCCAATGCGGTTGCCAAAACATAGAAATAACTGGCTCCTTTTTCTTAATAGCGCTTTGAAGTTCAGCAACCATAGCTCCTTCACTTCCACCTGCGATAGGTATAAAAGGCATATCAATTGCTGCAACAACATCTTTAGATCTTGTTCCCCAATCTGCTGGATATGTAATTAACCTTCCCTTTGGAAAAGTATCGGCTCTTCCAAAAGCCATTGCACAGTCATAAAGAGCCATATAATTTGGTAGCCCTGGACATTTTTCTTCCATATATGGAGGGTAAATCCATCCTTCTTGAGGTGAAAGTCCTAGCTCTCCAACTAATATGATGTCTCCACTAGCTATTCCATCATGATAAAACTGGTTAACGTTATTGGTCCAAACTTCAGTGACAAAATCTAAATCACCAGCAGCAATTGCTGCAAGCATTGGCAAAGCTCCTGCAGAAACATATTCTACATTATAGCCCATTTTTTTGAGAACCTCGCCTGCAATTTTTGTTGACACGTGCTGGCCAGTCCAGTCATTAATAACAATTTTTATGGGATCTTGTGACTCTGGTATACTGCTAGAAAATGAGGAATTTATAGACAGTGTCAGAGAAAAAAACCCAATTAAAAAACCTAAAAATAATTTTTTCATATTTCAACTTCCCTATCAAAAATTAAACTTGTATAACATTGTCAATTAATATCTATAGCTGTCAATAATAATTTACCTAACCTTCAAGAGCTTTATCTTTGATACCTTTCAAAAGTAGCTTTTCACGATCAAAGAATGGTAACTCAACAACCTCTCCACTTGAAATTGATCCATCCCTGAATTTTATGTTAAGTTTTTTGCCAATCCATTCACCTTTTTCACTAAATCTAACATACCCAATACCACATTTTAATGTAGGAGAATTAACACCTGCTGTTATGTAACCTACATCTTCATTATCATGAATTATGACACTTCCTGAGGATGGAGTTTTTTCACTACATTTAAATCCAAATAGTAAAGTGCTTTTGTCAGAATTCAAAAGTGCTTTTTGACCAACAAAATAATCTTTCTCTAGGTCAACAATGCTATCTAATCCAGCTTGAAAAGGAGTTATTGTGGTATCAATATCAGTTAAGTTTCCTAAAATGCCTGCTTCAATCCTTCTTATAGTTATTGAACGAGTTGATGAAAATTCCATTCCATATTTATTACCTACACTAGTTATTTTATCCCAAAGTGAAACGTGATCTGTTTCATGACCAAAACAAAAAATTTCATAGCCAAGTTCTCCAGTAAATCCAGTTCTAGATATGTACACTCTTTGATTATCAATTTCATAAAAACCAGATCGATAATATTTAAGCGTTTCATCAAGTTTTCCATCTGTTAATTCTTTCATTATGTCCATTGATAAAGGACCTTGAATTTGCAAAACTCTGGATTTTGGGTCTTTTATACTCACATCAAAGCCTTCTGTGTGAGCTAAAAGCCAAGTTTCAAAGTCACCATCTGCCTGAACATACCAGTATTTATTATTACTAAACTTAAACACTACGCCGTCCATGAATATACCTCCTTTTGGGGTGCAAGCTAGAGCGTATAAACCTCTTCCTTTCTGAAGATCTGATATATTTCTAGTTAAAACTTTGTCTAAAAAGGCGGTTGCATCAGGACCTGAAATTTCTATAGGTTTTTCAGGGACATCGTAAATTAAAGCTTTTTTTCTTAGTGTCCAATATTTATGCAAAACATCTTCACCATTATATATTGCATGGTATCTTCCTGCATATACACCTCTAATCATTTTTGAATCATCTATTCTTGAAATAAATGGAGACTCTTCAAATCTTCTTGCACTTATTTGCACTGTATTTTGAAGATCACTTTCTTCTTGTAAATTTCCCATATGCATGCCCTTTTAATTTTATATGAATATTTATATTTCGATGAATTTTTATGACAAGAAAATAATTTCAAAAACATGCATGAGCAAAGTTGAAGTTAACTTGATTTTTATTTAGACTTTTAATTAATTTAAAATTGAAAAAATCAGATGAATAACCTTTCTTACAAATCTTTACTAAGCTCATTGCCTGCCGTGCATAAAATTCAAAAATTGCCTGAAGTACAAAATATGATATCTAGGCTAGGTAACTCATTAGTATTATCAAAAATTAGAGAGGTACAGAAAGAACTAAGGAAAACATTAATTTCAGAAAATGAATTCTATAAAATAGATATTGATATATTTCTTTCTAAACTTCGAAATAAAATTTCTGAGATTGATAATGATCTTTTAAGGCCAGTTTTTAATCTAACTGGAACTGTTATACATACAAATTTTGGACGATCAATCCTTCCTTTAAAAGCAATCCAAGAAGTAAAGTTAATTTCAGAAAATCCCTCTAATCTTGAGTATGATGTTTTAAAAACAAAAAGGGGCAATAGAGACGATCATATTAGTGATGTGCTCTGTGAAATTACAGGAGCGGAAGCATGTACAATTGTTAATAATAATGCGGCTGCTGTTATACTCGTACTTAATAGCCTAGCGAAAAGAAAAGAGGTTTTGGTTAGTAGAGGTGAATTGATTGAAATTGGAGGTTCGTTTAGGTTACCTGAAATTATGACAAGCGCTAATTGTAAACTTAAAGAAGTTGGCACTACAAATAGAACTCATATTGAAGATTTTGAAAGCGAAATTAAAAAACAAACTGGATTAATTCTAAAAGCACACACAAGCAATTTTGTTGTTAAAGGGTTTACCTCAAACATAAATCATAAAGATTTAGCAAAGTTATCAAACAGGCATGGTCTCCCTTTTATGGTTGATCTTGGAAGTGGCTCACTAATAGACTTAAAACTTTTAGGATTGCCCAGAGAGAGCATGCCAAAAGAAGTTTTATCTAATGGAGCAGATATAGTAACTTTTAGTGGGGATAAACTCGTTGGAGGCCCCCAATGTGGCATTATTCTAGGGAAAAAAGATTTAATACATAAAATAAATAAAAACCCACTAAAGCGTGCACTTAGATGTGACAAAATGACAATCGCAGCATTTGCATCAATACTAAAGTTATATAACGATACTGATAAAGCCGTAAAAGAAATTCCAACATTAAGAATGCTGAACAGGAAAAAAAAGGAAATATATGATACAGCAAAAAGAGTTTTTAAAGACATAAATACTCAACTTAAAAAAATAGCAAAAGTTGAAATCGTAGATTGTAAAAGTCAAATAGGAAGTGGTTCATTACCAGTGGAATTAATTCCAAGTTGTGCAATAAAGATAAGAACGAACTCTAATAAACATCTGAGTAAACTTTACACTGAGTTTAGAAAGTTACCCATTCCAGTAATTGGTCGAATTCATGATAATAGTATTTTATTTGATTTACGTTGCCTCGAAGATGAAAGTCAATTTCTATCACAACTAAAGAAATTGAATTTAAAAATATTTGAAATTAAATGATTGTTGCTACGGCTGGTCATGTAGATCACGGAAAGACTTCTTTGGTCAAACAACTCACTGGAGTAGAAACCGACCGATTACCTGAAGAAAAGAAACGGGGCATGTCAATTGACCTCGGATTTGCATATAAAAAAATAAATGACCAAATCAGTATAGGCTATGTTGATGTTCCAGGACATGAAAATTTTATTCACAATATGATAGCAGGCCTAGCAGGGATTGATTTTGTGCTTAACGTGATTGCTGCTGATGATGGTCCAAAAACTCAAACTTTTGAACATCTTGAAATTTTAAATTTGCTTGGCATTGAAGATGGGGCAATTGTAATTACTAAGATTGATAAAGTTGATGA
>CAZNBI010000074.1:0-5790 GCA_964571065.1 uncultured Rhodobacterales bacterium
GCAGCTGTCGTGGCTCCAGCTTTTAAAGCATTATTGAAAGCTGTTCGACCAGAAATATCATCAAGAGTTTGTTTGGATGTGTTTTTAGCGACTTCTTTAGCATCAGCAGATGCTTCAGCAAGTTTTAAATTATTAAGAGCATCATCTTTAATTGCTTTTTTAGATGCAACGTTTGCTTTCGCTGAAGCATATTCAGCAGCTTCTTTTGACGCTTTTGTAGTTGCGGCAAGTAAAATATCATTCTTTTCTGATAATATTTTTCTTGCATCTTCTAAAGCTTCTAAAGCTTTTTCATATGCTTCTTTATTAAGTTTTGATTTTAAATCTTCTAATTCTTTTTTTGCTATTGCCAAATCTTTAGCTGCCTTATCAGCAGCTTTTTCAGCTTCAGCCTTTTCTTTCTCTGCTTTAACAACATTTTTAATATTATTTTTTACAGTTGATTTAAATTCACTGACTTTAATTTCATCATTTGTAATTTCACCATCTGTCGTATTTAAATTGTTTTCATTTTTTTCAGATTTTTCATTATTATCATTCGATACTTTTGATTTTAATTCTTTATTTATACTATCTCTTATTTCAGTTAAGGTTTGCTTTGGGTCAAAAGCTGCTGTTATTATTGAATTTAAATTTTCATCTGTTTGGCCTATTATATCTTTTAATGGAATAACAATTAATTTTTCCCCATTAAGTATTAAAAGATTATTGCTCATAACATTTACATTTTTTGAAGATCCTCTTTTTATTTTTTTTAATAAAGCTTCTTTTTCTTTTGGTGAAGGTCCATTAAAAACTTCTGCATATTCATTTGAAAAAACTTGGCCACTTTTAATGAAAACATTTCTATTTTTCTCTATTGATGCTTTCTTGCTTTCTGCAATCTTCTTATTCAGATCATTTATTTTCTCTGTGAGACTTTCTTTTTGAAATTTAATTTGCTCAATTTTTTGAGAATTTTCTATTTGTTCAATTTCTTTTTTTGTTGTTTCGAAAGCTGTATCAATTGTCTCTAAAAGCTTTCTTGCTGCATTAATATCTTCAGGATTGCCTAAATCCATTGCTTTGTTCAATTGATTTAAAGCAGTGTCATACTCAATCTTTTTTTGTTTTAGTTTTCTATCATTAATAGAATTTCGAATTTTATTTTTTAAACTATTATATTCAGAGTTAAGCTGATTAACAGAAATTGAATAGTTGCCATGAATTTTTCTTCTCTCTTCTAAACTCAATGATGGATATGACAGTCTAAAATCACGGTCATATTCAAGCATCTTTGATTTTTCTTTATTTTGAGCAATTGAAATTTCTGCTCTAGTAATTTGTAATTTTGATTTAGCTAATGTTCTTTTCTTTAATGCCTGGTTAATTTTGTTAAGATCCCCTTCACTTCTTGCTTTTTTTAGTTCTGCTTCTGCTTCGCTAATTTCTTCAAGTAGCATTTCTTCATTTTGACTCAGAGTGGTTGTATTTTTAATTTCATTTATTGTACTTTCAATTCCTTGATTATTTTTATGCAATTTATTTATAGATATATCATATTTATTGCGTATTTTTTCTATTTCCTTTTTATCTAGAAGAGGATGAGAAATTTTAAAATCACGGTCATATTCAAGCATCTTTGATTTTTCTTTATTTTGAGCAATTGAAATTTCTGCTCTAGTAATTTGTAATTTTGATTTAGCTAATGTTCTTTTCTTTAATGCCTGGTTAATTTTGTTAAGATCCCCTTCACTTCTTGCTTTTTTTAGTTCTGCTTCTGCTTCGCTAATTTCTTCAAGTAGCATTTCTTCATCTTTTTTCAGGGAATTTTTGTTAATGGATGCTCCAAGTTTTGTTTTTATTTTTTTATTTGATAGCTTAAGTCTTTTTAAGTCTATATCATATTTTCTTAAAATATTTCCTCTTGTAGTTTCATTAAAGTTGCTTTTAATAAGGTTTTGATCTTTCAAAAATTCTAATTTTTTTTGTTCTGCTTTATTTTTAGAAATAGCTAAATCTGCTCTTGCTACTTCCAATTTTGAAGAAGCTAATAATTTTTTCTTTTGAGCTGAACTAATAATGTTCAGGTCACCAGTTTTTTTTGCCATTTCTAAGGCACTTATAGATGAAATAAGATCTTTTTCTAATTTATTTTTAATAGAATATAATGCTTTATAAATTTTTCTTTGATTAAGATTTTTTTTAGCTTCTAAATATTTATTATTACTTTCATTTAAAATATTTTCTTTATTTAAAGCAATAGACTTATTTAATTGATCTCTTTTCAAATTGAGTTCTTTGTTTTTATTCTCGAGTTCTAAGATTTCATTTTTTATTTTTTTTTCTAATGATGAAAATAATACTAATTTTCCATTTTCAGATAGAACATATTCACCCCAACGGGCTGCAGAGTTAATTTTATCAATTTCATTATACTTATTAATTAAATTAGTGTTATTTTCATTTATTTCTTTGCTAGTAAGTTCTTGTAAATTGATCAAATTTTTATTTTCAATTTCTATCCTTTTTATCTTTGTATTTTGAATAGATATTTCTTTTTTTAATTCAGCAGCTTCAGCAAATGTTTGTTTAATTTGAATATCTTTTGTTTTAATATTTAGATTTAATAATGATGTAGTTTTTTCTAATTCTTGCTGTTTTTCCTCTAGGGAAGAAATTTCATTTTTAATAATGTCTTCTTCATTATTAAAAGGGACTAAATTCCCTTCCTTGGTAATTAAGTACTCCCCATATCTTGGAGCTTTATATAATTCTTCTAATAACCTGTAATTTTTAACTAAGTCTTCGTTTCTTTGCTGAAGTTCAAATTTTTTATTAGTTAAAACGTCATTTAACTGACTAATTTCATCCTCAAGTTGTTTAATTTGCTTATTAGAAATTATTTCAAGGGGCTCTGAAAAATTGTTTTCTATATCAATAAAAAACTCAATTTTGCTAATTAAATTATTTTTTTCACTATCTATTAAACTGAATAAATTATCATCAACAAATAAAAGACGTGAATTTAGTTTTTCTTTTTTAATTTTAGAATTATCAATTATTGAATTTATGAAATTAACTTCATCAAGGTTTGAGTTTTCTGATATTAAATTAGATATATCATTAATCTTATTGTTAATCTCATAAACTTCTTCTGACATAGTTAAATTTAAATTTTGATCTGTTTCATTTTCCAAATCTAAAATATTTGTGAAAAGAGCTTCAATATTCTCATTTGCATTTACATTGTTGCCAATCAAAAGATTTGCTTTTATAGAATCAAGCAAATCAAAATTTTGAGATAAGGCTCTGCTATCTATAGATGATGCTTCATTAAATGAAAGTTTAATTTCATCAATCATTTTAATTTTGTCTTCATCCGATAAAGGAAGATCATTTAATAGTATAAGAGAATTTTTAGACTTTATTATTGAAACTTTAGTTTGATTTAAATTATTTTTTTTTAAAGCTAGATCAGAAAATTTTTTATCATAGTCTAATACAATTTTATTAATTTCATTCTCAGATGAAAAACCACTAGAATTATCATTTAGTTCCTGTGCATTCGAAAATGAAGAACCAAGATGACAAATTAACACTGCCCAAATAAAAATATTAAAATAATTCATTAAATTAGCCATTAATTATACCTAATAATTTACGACTGATAACACAAAATTTAAAATAATAAATTGTTACATTTATATATTTTGATTATAGGGAATAGAACCAATAATAGATATTTGATAAGTGAACTCACCCACTAAATGAATGCCATCTAATGCTTCCAATGGATGTCTTTCAAAAATATAGTTTGCATCAACAACTCTATATGCACCTATGTTTTTGGCTAATTTTAATACTTTAGTGTTAAATTCTTTATCTCCAAACACTAAAATTGTTTGTATTTTTTTTATTTCTTCATGAGTTTTTTTTGAATTAATTTTTTTTATTAATTCTAAAAGATATTCAAAATTAGAAGTATAAATTAGCTCCAGAAAATTTCTTCTTTCATGAATTGAAAGATGTTGATTATCACTTATATCGGCAAAAACTGATTTAATATCACTTCTTATTATTGAAATTTTATTTCCAAATTTGTTTGAATTATAAACTTTAGAATTATTATCTTGAGCATAAGTTAACATTCTATCAAGTCTAAAATAACTAGATTCAAAATCAGAAAACTCTATATAAAGCTTTTCTAGATGACCTACTAATTTATTAAAAAAAACATCATCATTTTTATCATTATTAGTGTCATTAATGATAAAGCCTTCTGTTGGTGAACTGCAAAGTTGTTGTCCCATCTCTGTGATAGATCTTGCCAAATCCTTTGAAACTTTTTCTGAATTATTTTCTAAAAAACTTTTTTGAATTATTACAATGCCTGTAAGTGGTTCCATATTTATAATTTTTGGTCTATGAGAGTTCTTAGCTATATTTTGATAGTAAAAATTATTAGCCTCCTCGCCCCCCCAAACATTTATTACGTTCCAAGGAACTTTAACTAGTAATTCCTTTAATACTTTTTCATCATTTGGAATGTGATGATCAAGATTTGTATAATGAACATAATGAGAACAATCAGAGGGAATACTATCAATAAAATTTTTAATAATATTTTTATTCAATTTTGATAGCTGACAAACTGTAACATTTCCACAAATATAGGATAAAATTATAGAAGTAATTACAGGAAGAATTGTATTGCTACTTCCAACAACCAAAATAATGCCTTTAGGTGCTAAAACATATCCAAAGTTTTTATTGACTTTAATTGTTTGTTTAAAAACTCCATTATTATTTGATTTATAAAAACCATTACTTGGATTAAAAAATATTTGATTTAAAGTTTCTGGTGAAAATATTTCTATTAAAAGATCTAATTCAATTTTTGAAGAAATTTCTGGAAAACCTATATCTTTCATTTCAAGAAAAATTGAGTTCAGTAGTTTTTCACCTTTTTCTGATTTTAGAAATTTATATACTAATTTGCTTTGACTTAATCTTTCATCTAAATCTTGGTTAGATAATTCAAGTTTCTGTTTATCAAGACTTTTTATCCAATTAAAGTAATTTGAGAGATTGATTTTGTTATTTTGTTCTTTTTTTTTAAAAAGACCAATCATCCGCATCCTTCACGTATTTTAAAGCCTTCATTTTGTTCAGCTCTTCTAGAGTATATGAAACCAGACTGAGAAATATTCCTGCTGCCTAATGCAGTTTCAATTCTATTTTCTTTCTTAGATGCTAAAACAAAATCACCAGGTATTATTGCTTCTACATAATCAAGAGTCATTAAATTTACATAAAAAAGTAAATATTCTTTACCTGGAACAGGATTTTCAACAGGTGTCAAATCATTAGGTGAGTTTAACAATGCTACATATGTAAGAGGATGTGGGTACTTAATCCATGGATGATTTGAAAAAGGGTCAGTAGGAACGCCAATAAAAACATTTATAGACTCAGTTAATCCTAGCATATCAATAACTGGAGCAGGATTATCATTTTTACTACTCCCTGCTATTATATTCTCACCAGTTGCCTGAACTACTTGACTTAAAGATGTAATTTCCTCAGGTAATCTTTTTAAACCTCCACCTATCATCAAAATACCATCTTTTCCAAGGTATACAGGTGGAGCATTAAGCATAAACTTCATTGCATACTTTTTTAGGCCTTTTGGTTCAATAAACATTTTATACAAACCAACACCACTTGCGATAAAATATTTGATATTTGATTTATCTTTAAAGAATTTTCTCATTTGACCAATATCAGGTCCAATTCTTTGCCAAATAG
>CAZNBI010000075.1:0-3875 GCA_964571065.1 uncultured Rhodobacterales bacterium
TCAGGGGGCTCAACCATAACTGAAATTATTGCCTCAGGAAAACCATCTTTTTTAATACCATTACCTAATTCTTTAGACAATCATCAAAGAGAAAATGCTTATGAACTAAAAAATAATAATGCATGTATTTTATTTGAGCAAAAAGATTTTAGTGAAAAAAGCCTTTCAGAGAAACTAAACATGGTTTTGAGTAATAAATCTTTTTTAAGGGAAATGTCTATTAATGCAAAGTCTATATATAAAAAAGATGCTGCAAAAAACTTAATTGATTTGATTTTATTAACACGCAAGGAAATTAATTAATGAGTAATCTGCCACTATCAATTGGTTTAATACATTTTATAGGCATTGGTGGTATTGGAATGTCAGGCATTGCTGAAGTTTTAAACGAACTTGGATACAAAGTTTCTGGAAGTGATATAGCAGAAAATAGCAATACTAAAAGATTAGAAGATTTAGGAATTGAAGTCTTTATAGGACACGAAAAAACGAACGTAAGTGGCGCTCAGATAATTGTAGTGTCTACAGCAATATCAAAAGATAATTCTGAACTTATTGAAGCTAAAAGTAAGAAAATACCAATAGTACACAGAGCAGAAATGTTATGTGAACTTATGAGACTTAAGTGGTCAATCGCAATAGCTGGGACACATGGCAAAACAACAACAACATCTTTGGTTGCATCTTTATTAGATGGAGCTGATTTTGACCCAACAGTTATTAATGGAGGAATTATTAATAATTGGAAGAGTAATGCAAAAATTGGAAAAGGGGAATGGATGGTTGTAGAAGCAGATGAAAGTGATGGTTCATTCTCTAAACTTACTCCTACAGTGGCTGTTGTAACAAATATAGATAGCGAACATTTAGATTACCATGGCTCATTCGAAAATCTTGAAAATGCATTTAATAAATTTGTTTCATCTATTCCTTTTTATGGTTTTAAAGTTTTATGCATCGATCATCCAGTAGTCCAAAAATTAATCCCATTAAATAAAGATAGAAGATTATTAACTTATGGATTGTCGACTACAGCTGATGTCAAAGCGGCAAACATAGAATATTTTGACAATCACACAAGCTTTGACGTTGTAATGTCCAACAAAATACTATCTTCAGCTGAAACATGGAAAAAGATTACTTTACCTATGCTTGGAAAGCATAATGTCTTAAATTGTCTTGCTTCTATAAGTATTGCTATTGAAATGGGCATTTCAGAAAATAGTATCAGGAATACTCTAAATAATTTCAAAGGTATAAAAAGACGCTTTGAAAGCAAAGGAGTAACCAATGATGGAATAAAAATTATAGATGATTATGGGCACCATCCTGTTGAGATCACTTATGCCCTTAGTTCAGGAAGAATTTTAGCAAGTAAAAATAAATTGATAGCAATTTTTCAACCGCATAGGTATTCAAGATTGAAAGATCTCTTTGATGAGTTTTGTCAATGTTTTAACAATGCAGATTATGTATTTATAACAGATGTTTATGCAGCTGGAGAGAGTGAAATAGAAAATTTTAATAAAGAAACTCTTGCTGCTGGAATTTCAGATTTTGGGCATAACAATGTTTCAATTATCAATAATGAAAATGAAATTTGTGATAAAATACATTCTATAGCAAAGCCTAATGATGTTGTTATCTTTTTAGGTGCAGGAAGTATCACCAAATGGTCTGATACAATTGTCCATCAACTTAATAATTCAGGATTAAAGAATGAAAAAATTTTCTGAATTTTATCATGATTTAAATGGGGAATTTAGAGAAAACTTCCCTTTAGCTAATTTAACTTGGTTTAAAGTTGGTGGTCCAGCTCAAATACTTTTTATCCCTGAAAATAAAGATGATTTAATAAAATTTATAAAAAAATGCCCAATTGAATACCCCAAAACAGTTATAGGTGCAGGGTCAAATCTTCTAATTCGTGATGGAGGGATTCCAGGGATAGTTATATCAACGCAAAAAGTAAATTCAATAAAACCATTTGATTTAAGTTTATATGCTGAATGTGGCGCATTAGACATGACGATATCTAGAGAAGCATCAAAATATGGAATTACAGGTCTTGAGTTTCTCATTGGAATTCCAGGGACAATTGGCGGAGGCATTAAAATGAATGCAGGTTCTTATGGAATGGAAATTAAAGATATTTTGCAAGACGTTGAAGTTATTGACTACTCTGGATCTGTCTTCAAAATTAATTCAGATGAATTAGAAATGGAATATAGAAAGAGCAATACACCCAATGATTGGTTATTCCTTTCATGCAACTTAAGAGGAGAAAAATCTGAAAGTCATAAGATCCGATCTAAGATGAAAGAAATTATGAAAGACAGAAAAAACAATCAACCAATTAATAAATTAACTAGCGGATCGACTTTTAAAAATCCTTATAAAATGAAATCTTGGGAACTTATTGATGCCGCCGGATGTAGAGGCCTTACATTAGGAAACGCTAAAGTATCTGAAAAGCATTGTAATTTTCTTATTAATAATGGGAAAGCAAATTCAAGTGAAATTGAAAAGTTAGGAAATATTGTAAAAGAAAAAGTACTTAAAAAATCTGGAATAAATTTGGAATGGGAAATTATTCGAATTGGAAATGAAATAGAAAATGAGCTTAATCATGAATAAAATAGCTCTTTTGAAAGGTGGTCTAAATAGTGAAAATGAAGTTTCTTTGAAGACTGCTGAGGCATGCTTGTTTGCTTTAAAAGAGTTAAAATATGAAATAGTTGAGATTGATATAAAAGATCAATTTATTTCGAAAATAATAGATAGCAAAGTGAGTAAATGTTTCAATGCATTGCATGGTTCTTTAGGTGAAAATGGCTCAATACCAGGTTTATTAAATTGTTTAAAAATCCCATATACGCATTCTGGTGTTATGGCCTCTAGCATAGCAATTAATAAAAAATTAACAAAGGAGATTTTATCCAAAAACGGAATAGCTTTTCCAAAAACCATTAATTTGAAAACAGGTAAATATATATTGCCGCTTAATTATAATGAAAGTTTTGTAATAAAACCAAATTCAGAAGGTTCAAGCATTGGCGTCAAAATAATTCCAGAAAATTATAAAGAGAATATCTTATCTTCCGAATGGGTTAATCCAAATGATCTCATCGCTGAGGAGTTTATTAATGGCCAAGAACTAACAGTTGGTGTTTTAAATGGAAAGTCATTGTGTGTTACAGAAATAATTGCAGAAAAAAATACTTTCTATGATTATAAATCAAAATATATAAAAAATGGTTCAAAGCATATTATCCCAGCTGAAATTCCAGAAGAAATTCGTCAATTAGCTTTAAGTTGGGCTGAAAAATCATACAACTTCTTGAATTGCAGAGGCATAATCAGGGCTGATTTTCGATTTGATCAAGTGACAAATAAACTTTACATGCTTGAGATAAATACACACCCAGGAATGACAGAAACCTCATTAATACCAGAGCAAGCCGAATATTGTGGGATTTCATTTCTTGAACTAATTAAATTAATTATGGAGGTGGCTAGATGCGATTAAAGGTTCCATATTTTTATGAAAACAAAAAGAAAGATGTTGCTTTTCATCAGCCAAAATCATTTTTAACAAGAAGTTTTATTAAAATTTTTTTTCTAGCAATTTTAGGCCCAATATTGTTTTGTTACATAATTTTATCAAGCTCAAATTTTTTATTACTTATGGATTTTGATAATTTTATTTCTAAGAATTTAGACATAAAGCAATCTACGAAATTAAAAGAAATACATGTTATTGGAAGAGAAAATATAAATAAATCTGTTTTACTGGAAGTGCTTGAATTAAATAACGAAACCTCAATGACTAGTATTAATGTTTCTTTACTGAAAGAAAAAATTCTGTCTATCGG
>CAZNBI010000075.1:3975-5688 GCA_964571065.1 uncultured Rhodobacterales bacterium
TAAGAAGCGGTGTAGAAATAAAATTACCAGAAAAAAATCCATCTGAGGCTTGGGCAAAATTATCTGAAATGGATAGATCAGAATCTCTTCTATCAAGAGAAATCAACGTTATAGATTTAAGAAAAAATGGTTATCTCATAATAAAACCATCAGAAAATTATATTACAGAGAGAAGCACTTAATCATGTTTAACTTATTTAAATCAAATAAATTAAGTAGTGTAATAACAGTTATTGATATTGGTTCATCTAAAATCACTTGCTTAATTGCAAAAATAAATGAACAAAACCAAGAGTATGAAGTTATTGGCAATAGTCAGAATATTTCAAAGGGTTTTAGATTAGGTAATGTTACAAATATAGAAGATCTTTCTACATGTATTGCTAAAGCTGTTTCTGCATCAGAAAAAATGGCGGGAATTTCAATTAATAAAGCACATATAGTTTTCAATGGTGGCAAACAATCATCAATGATCCATAATTCTGAAACACCAATAGTAAATGGTGAAATTAATGATAATGAAATTCAAAAACTAATTGGAAATTGTATACATAATGCCACTTCACCAAATTTAAAGTTACTTCACGCAATACCTGTTAAATTTTTTATTGACGAAAGCTCATCAATAAAAAATCCAAAAGGTATGGTAGGGCATATACTAAAAGGTGAAGTAAACATATGTAGTATAAGTGAATCAACATTAAGCAATATTGCTAGAATAATTGAAAGAAATCATATTGAAATAGAGAGTTTTATCTCTTCAACCTACTCAAATGGATTTAGCAGTTTAAATAAAGAGGAATTAAGACTTGGTTGTGCTTTAATTGATATTGGAGCGAGCACAACAGGTGTTGGCGTATTTTATGAAGACAGTTTAATTTATTCTTTTGATATACCTTTAGGTGGATACAATATTACAAATGATATAGCATCTGGTCTAGCTACTACAATTACAGAAGCAGAGAGAATTAAAGTACTACACGGCAACTTGTATAATTCAACCTTTTCTTCTAATGAGCAAATAAATATAGCTAGTCAAGATCAAAATAATACCAATTCTTATCAAACAGTCTCAATTGGTATTATTAATGAAATTATAAAGGCTAGAATTTCTGAAATTTTCGAGATTGTAGAAAAACATTTAAAAATAAAAAAGTATGATCATTTTCTTAAAACTAAAGTTGTTTTCACAGGTGGGGCTTCTCAAATTACTGGCTTGGAAGAAATATCTAAAAATTTGCTTTCAAGATTTACAAGGGTAAGCTCTCCTGTAAGGATAAATGGGCTTCCTGATGCAGCCTGTACTTCTAACTTTGCTACAGTAATTGGAGCCCTTTTATCCATAAACAAAAATAGCACTTTAAATAATAATATTAATTTAAACGAAAAATTAAATTCATTTCAAAAACTTTATAGATGGATGGCTACAAATGTTTAGAGAAATTTAATGTTAATGATTATTTGCATTAATTCAATCAGATCAAAAAAGAAATCTGAAATAATAAAAATTTTAACTTTTTTATAGGAGACTATTATGCTTAACATTGCAATACCAGATAATATGCAGGAATTAACACCTAAAATTACAGTAATTGGTGTCGGTGGAGCCGGCGGTAATGCTGTAAATAATATGATAGAGTCAAATCTAGAGGGTGTGGAATTTGTTGTTGCCAATACAGATGGCCAAGCTTTAGCAAATTCTACTGCAAAAAG
>CAZNBI010000076.1:0-5673 GCA_964571065.1 uncultured Rhodobacterales bacterium
GATGGTGAGGTTATATTTGTAGGATCTGATTTAAAAGATTTTGGAAAACTTTTAATTATAAAGCATTCTGAAAACTTAATTACAAGTTACGCACATTTATCAAAAATATATGTTCATGAAGGTGAAATAATTACAATTGGTCAACCTATTGCCGAAGTGGGTTTAAGTGGCAAAGTCACAAAATCACAACTTTACTTTGAAATACGACAGGATAATGAAGCTCTAGATCCAATTCCTTACTTAAATAGTTAAAATGCAATCTTTTTTTCTAGTTTCCCTGCAATATCAACGATGTATTGCCATGCAACTCTTCCAGATCTAGAGCCTCTTTGAATTGACCACTTTAATGAATTTTCTCTTATTTCATTATTAAAATCTTCAATTTCAAAATGTTTTAAATAACTATCTATTATTTCTAAATAAGTATTTTGATCAATATTATGAAAACCTATCCATAACCCAAATCTATCGGAAAGAGATATAGTTTCATTCAAATGATCTTTTTGAGAAATAGTATTTAAATCTTTCATCT
This sequence comes from uncultured Rhodobacterales bacterium, assembly GCA_964571065.1. Lineage (GTDB taxonomy): Bacteria > Pseudomonadota > Alphaproteobacteria > Puniceispirillales. Next base: position 533 of record CAZNBI010000076.1, read on the forward strand.
CATTAGAATTACTAGAGATGAGATGCCTAATGTTAGATGTTGCATAGAAAACAACATTATTTGGTTTGCCTTCAATGCCTCCTTCCAAAACTGATTTTAGTGATTTAAATTTAGTTTCACTTTTTTCAAAAGATAAATCATCACAATACAAAATAAATTGTCTTTTTAAATTTTTTATTAAATTAAGTAACTTAGGCAGGCTTTCTAAATCTTCTCTATTAATTTCAATTAATGATAATTTATTTTTACTATTATTAATTATTGAAAAAAAAGTTGATTTTATTAAAGAGGATTTTCCAGCTCCTTTTGCCCCCCATAAAAGTGCATTGTTAGCTTGGTAGCCTTTACTAAAATTTAATGTATTTTGATATAGAATTTCTTTTTGATTATCGATACCTTTAAGCAAATTTAAATCTAGATAATTTACTTTATTTACCGCCTTTAAATAATTTTCATCAGGATCCCAAATAAAAACTGAACATTTTTCATCAATTTTGAAATTTAATTGATTTGTATTTTTCTTCTCAAGACTTAAAGCAATTCTTAATAATGCCTTTTCGATATTTTTAAGTATAATTTCTTTCATAATTCATTATTTATATTACAAATATATTTTTCTAGAAATATAATTTGAAAATAATTTTAAAAGTTATATTATTCAAAAAACCTTTATACTAATCTAAAGAGGATACTATGTTTATATCTCCAGCTTATGCTCAAACCGGTGCTGGTAGCCCTGATTTTGGTTTCTTATTCTTAATGGTAGGTATATTTATTATATTTTACTTTTTTTTAATTAGACCCAACCAAAAGAAAGAAAAAGAGCGAAGAAATATGCAGTCATCTCTAAAACGTGGTGATAAAATTCTAACAATTGGTGGCCTATATGGGGCTGTTGTCAAAGCTAAAGAAGGAGAAGAAAGAATAAGTATTGAGATTTCAGAGGGTGTTAAAATAGAAACAGAAAGACGTTTCGTTAGTGACATGTTTGACTCTAAGGAAAAGAAAAACAAGTAAACTTTAAACAATATGTTAAATTTTAAAAGTTGGAATATTGGTTTAATTTCATTGATTTGTTTTTTAGGTATTATATATGCAATACCAAACTTTACTTCTTTTCCAAAAGTTAACAACAACAGCTTTTTACCAGGTAAAACAATAAATTTAGGTTTAGATCTGCAAGGTGGTTCATATCTTTTACTTGAGGCAGATATAAAATCTGTAATTAATGAAAGACTTGAGACAATAAGTGATGATGTTTCTCGGAAATTAAATGAATATGACTTGCCATATTCCCAAAAAGAGATCGATAATGGAATCTTAAAATTATACTTCAATGACAATTCAATTGCAGAGAGAGCTAAAACAGTCATTAGGCAAAATTTTGGTTCTGAACTAAGTATTGGATCAGAAAATCTTGAGATCACAGTAAATTATTCTGAAAATGCTCGGAAACAAATAATTGATTTAACCATAGAGCAAGCCATAGAAATAGTTAGAAGAAGGATTGATGAAACAGGAACAAAAGAGCCATTAATCCAACGTCAGGGTTTGCAGAGAATACTCATACAACTTCCTGGTATTGATGATCCTGAAAGAATAAAATCTTTATTAGGCAAAACGGCTAAGCTTACATTCCAATTGGTTGATACTAATTCAGATCCTTTTGAGGTTAAATTATCTGGAAGAGTTCCTCCTGGAAGGAAATTATTAGAATCTTATTCTAATAGTGATCAACATTTTGTAGTCCAAAGAAGAGTAATGGTTTCGGGAGAAATGTTAACAGATGCACGATCATCTTTTGATCAAAATGGTAGGCCATCAGTTAGTTTTTCTCTAACACCAGAGGGAGGGAAGAGGTTTGGAAGAGTTACTGCTAATAATATAGGAAGACCTTTTGCAATCATTTTAGATGGAAAAGTGGTAAGTGCTCCTGTTATTCAGGCGCAAATATTTTCTTCTGGACAAATAACTGGTCAATTTTCTGTAACCGAAACAAAAGACCTAGCATTACTTTTGAGGGCAGGTGCCTTACCTGCTCCTTTAACTGTAATGGAAGAACGTTCTGTTGGCCCAGGGCTAGGAAGAGATTCTGTTGAAGCAGGTAAGCTTGCTTCTATTATTGGTATGATATTAGTTATTATTTTTATGTTATTTACTTACGGAGTATTTGGAATTTTTGCGAATGTTGCACTATTCATAAATATTACTTTGATCATTTCACTTTTATCAGTACTTCAAGCAACACTTACACTTCCAGGCATTGCTGGAATTGTTTTAACAATGGGCATGGCTGTCGATGCCAATGTTTTGATTTTTGAAAGAATTAGAGAGGAAATTAGAGGCGGTAGGTCTGTTTTATCAAGTGTTGAGAGTGGTTATAAAAGAGCAATTGGAACAATTGTAGATGCAAGCCTAACAACACTTATTGCGTCCGCTTGTTTATACGGTTTAGGGTCTGGACCAATAAAAGGATTTGCAGTAACATTATCAATCGGAATTCTTACATCGATGTTCACTGCTATAATGGTTACTAGAATGCTGGTCGTATTTTATCTAAGAAATTACAAACCCAAAAAGCTGATAATCTGATTATGTTAAGACCTATTCACCTCATACCAGAAAATACAAAAATTAATTTTCTAAAATATAAATCAATTTTCTTATTGGGTTCTTTGGCAATGGTTATAATAAGTCTTTTGGCTTCATTCATAATTGGGCTAAATTTTGGAATTGATTTTAGAGGAGGGGTCTTACTTGAACTTAGATCAATAAATGGCAATGCTAATATTTCTGAATTAAGGAAGAACCTAGAAGATTTCAATTTGGGTGAAGTTTCAATTCAAGAGTTTGGTCAGCCAAGTGACGCTCTTGTAAGAATTCAAAAACAAGAGGGTGATGAAAAAAGTCAAGACGCCAAGCTTAATGAAGTTAAAAACATATTAAGCAATTCTTATGAAATTCGCAGAACTGAATTTGTTGGTCCTACTGTTGGTGATGAATTAAAAAAGAATGGTTTTTGGGCAGTCATCGTGGCGCTTGTAGGAATACTTCTATATATTTGGTTTAGATTCGAATGGCAGTTTGCTGTTTCTGCAATTTTGGCATTGTTCCATGATGTTATTGCAACTATAGGTCTGTTTGCCTTTACAGGACTTGAGTTTAATTTGTCTACAGTGGCTGCTGTTTTAACAATTGCTGGTTATTCAGTAAATGATACTGTTGTTGTGTTTGACAGGGTAAGAGAAAACTTAAGAAAAACTAAGTCTTCTGATCAATTGTCTATAATAAATAAATCGTTGAACGAAACACTTAGTAGAACAATTACTACATCAGTTACAACACTGTTAGCATTATTAGCAATTTATTTTGTTGGTGGAGAAGTAATTTCAGACTTTACCCTCGCTATGATATGGGGAGTTATGATTGGAACTTACTCATCAATCTTCGTTGCTTCTGCTTTTTTAACTTTTTTTAATTTAAGGAGAACAAGAGAAGAAGAAGCTGAAGATTTAAATTATTTTAATAATGAGTAGTGAAAAAACTCAAATGGTTGATTTGCTTAGTTCAAGCAAAAATAAATCATTGACCATTAAAAACTTTAGTAAAGATGGTTTTTTAATTGATAACAAATTATATAATTATTCAATTTTAATTAGCTCAGAAAATATTCACACTTGGAATATTCATTCTAAAATTACTGTTAAAAATTTTGATTTTATTAAAACTCTGAAATCATATCCTGAACTATTATTAATTGGAGTTGGTGATACTATCAGCAGTCCCTACCTAGATATTCGTTCAAAAATGTCTAAATTGTCCATTGCAGTTGAAATAATGACAACTCCTTCAGCATGTAGAACTTGGAATATATTAATTTCGGAAGGCAGGCAGGCTTTTGCGTGTTTAAAGTTAAAGTAAATTTATATAATTTTTTTTATACTTTTTGACCATTCACTTATTAAACTAATTGATTTCTCTGAAATAGCCTTTCTTTTTAATTTTTTATCTATTTTTTGATTTTTTTGACTATTTTCAATATTAGGGAAAAGTCCAAAATTTATGTTCATTGGTTGGAATGTTTCCCTATTTGCATTTTTAGTTACATGGTTAAGTAAAGAGGCTAAAGCAGTTTCATCAGGTGGCAGTAAACACTTCATGTTATTTCTTTCAAAGATAATAAAAATAGATGACAACAATCCCATTGCAGATGACTCAACATATCCTTCAACTCCGGTTATTTGTCCAGCAAAGAAAATTTTTGAATTAGTTTTCAAACTTAATTTTGAGCTTAAAATGTCAGGTGAGTTAATAAATGTGTTTCTATGTAAACCCCCAAGTCTTGCAAATGCTGCATTTTCTAATCCAGGTATTTTTTTAAAAACATTTTTTTGCTCTTCGTAAGTCATCTTTGTTTGAAATCCAACAATGTTCCATAGACTTCCAATAGAATTATCTTGTCTAAGTTGAATAACTGCATAAGGTTTGGTTGAAGGGTCATTTGCATTTGTAAGGCCAAAAGGTTTCATTGGTCCATGTCTTAACGTTTCAATGCCACGCTCTGCCATAACTTCTATAGGCATACACCCTTCAAAGTATGGAGTATTTTTTTCCCATTCTTTAAACTCAATTTTTTTTGACTTTAAAAGTGAGTCAACAAAGTCATAGTATTCTTCTTTAGATAATGGGCAATTGATATAGTCTTTTCCATCACCTTTATCATATCTAGACTGAAACCAAGCTTTATTCATGTTAATACTATCAAAATATACAATTGGGGCTATTGCATCAAAGAAAGATAAAGAACTTTGTCCTGTTTTTTTAATTATATCATTGGCTAATTCGTTTGAAGTTAATGGACCTGTAGCAACTAAAATTTGACTATCATGTTCAAATTCATCAAGTGATTTAATTTCTTTCCTTTCTATGGAAATTAATTTGTGACTATTTAAATGTTTTGTTACCAAAGATGAAAATTTTTCACGGTCTACTGCTAAAGCACTGCCAGCGGGAATTTTGCATTTGTCAGCACATTTCATAATTAATGAATTAGACAATCTAAGTTCTTGATGTAATAAACCAACTGCATTTGTTTCAAAATCATCTGAACGAAAAGAATTAGAGCAAACAAGTTCACCTAA
>CAZNBI010000077.1:0-5621 GCA_964571065.1 uncultured Rhodobacterales bacterium
ACTTCTAAAGCTTTTTCTTTTGACATCCTAAGTACAAAGTCTTTTGGAAGTTCTTTTTTGAGAGGAGTTTCATTTATATCAGCTGGTATAATCCTGTCAGGTGCAACTCCAATTAACTTTAACAGGTTTAATCTCTGAGGAGAGGAAGAGGCAAGTATAAGTAATGGCTTAGTCAATTATTTAAGGCCAATATAAAACCTTTATCAAATTATTTATGTCTGAATGTAATCCGACCTTTGGTCAGGTCATACGGTGTCATTTCAACATTAACTTTATCACCAGCAAGAACTCTTATTCTGTTTTTTCTCATTTTACCACTTGTATGTGCTAATATCTGATGGTCATTTTCTAAAGTTACTCTAAACATTGCATTTGGTAATAATTCAGATACAACACCTTCAAATTCAATTACACCCTCTTTAGCCATAAATTAATTTCTCCAAATAATTAAAATTATGCTCACAATGTATTTAAATAAGATATAAATCAACGATTTTCTTACTTTTTATAAATAATCAAACAGTCTTTGGTGTAATTTTTTAGTTAATATATCCCTGACTTCTCTATACCCGTCCAATCTTTGTTGCCTGTTTCCTGTTATTAAACTTGCATCTGGTATATCAAAATATTCTACAACACAAGATTGAGTTTTTGTCGATGACAAAACATATTGATAAGCTTCTTTTGTAAAAGTAATTATCAAATCAAAAAAAGTATTATCAAGTTCAGAAAACAGTTTTGATTTATGACCAGCCAAATTTAATTTTTTTTCTGCCATAACCTCCACAGCTAAATAGTCAATTTTCCCAAATTTAATACCGCAACTATCTACAAAAATTTTTCGATCAAACCACTCTTTTGTAATTGCTTCAGCCATGGGTGAACGAATTGAATTTATATTACATACAAATAAAATAGCGTTAGGTTTTTTAATATTTTTTTTCATTATATAAGCTTTATTTAGATCTTAAAATACATATAAGTGTAAATATTCTTCTTGCAGTTTCATAATCCATTTTAATTTTGCCATCTAAGCGCTCAACTACCAATGCAGCGCCCTCGTCATGAAGAGCTTTTCTGCCGACATCTACAGCCTGAATTTGTGAAGGAGGTTTTGTCCTTATAGCTTCATAGTAACTTTCACAAATGAGTTGGTAGTCTTTTATTAGTTTCCTAAAAGGACCTATCGCAAGATAAAATGAATTGAGAGTAACATCATTTTGAGACCTTATATCAAAAAGTAAATGTCTACTTTCTTTTGATAAAAATAATATATATGGCCCTAAATGATCTTTTAACTCAAAAGTATTGTTTTCGATTAAATCATATATTGCTATGGCTCTTTCCTGTTTTTGTTCTGGAGTTATATTTTCCGATTGAATTTCGGCCATTTCTATTTTTATAATTTTGTTTACTTTATCATTCATCATCTAATTTTTTATGATTTGGTGAAAAGATTGTAGGCCATTCTTTATTTAAATCGTCAATTCTAAATGATATATTATTACCTACTAATTTTATTAAAATATTGTTTGAAAATATGAGTTCAATAAAACCTGTCACCTTTTTTAAAGTTAGAAAATTTAGTATATTTTCTGAATTGAAAGAGGGAAAATTTTTTTTCTTAACTTCAATAACATTATCAAAGCATATACCTGACACAATTCTTTTATTACCTTTATTTTGAAGTCTGTTTTCCCAAGAAAATCTTGAACAAACTATAAAAAATTGTTTTTCAATTTTATCAAACTTCATTTCACTAGTTGGAATAGCAGCATCTTGAATTAGAGAAGACAATACTTCATAATCCTCTATATCTGATCCATATAAATGAATTTTTTTGAATTCCATATTAATTAATTTGTTATTCTTTCTATGTTGGCACCACAATCTTGGAATTTCTGTTCAATTTGCTCATAGCCTCTATCAAGGTGATAAATTCTTGATATATAACTCTCCCCTTCTGCTCTTAAAGCCGCGATTATTAGAGATATAGATGCTCTTAAATCAGTTGCCATTATTTGAGCTCCTTTTAAGTTTTGAACTCCAGAAACTTTTGCGACACCACCATTGACTGAAATATTAGCACCCATTCTCAAAAGTTCTGGAACATGCATAAATCTATTTTCAAAAATATTTTCAATTATTTCTGAATTGCCATTAGCGACGGTCATTAAAGTCATAAATTGTGCTTGTAAATCTGTAGGAAAATCAGGATACTCTGCTGTTTGGACATTAACAGGTTTTAATATACCATCAGAAGTAATTTTAATTATATCCTTATTACTTTCCCAATTAACACCTGCATTAATTAGTTTTTTGGATAAACTCTCAAGATGTTTTGGCTCACAATTATATAATTCTAATGAACTCTTTGTCATTGCTGCAGCAATTGCAAAACTTCCAGCCTCAATTCTATCAGGTATAACTCTATGATTGCATCCCTTTAATTCTTTAACTCCGTCTATAATAATTTCGTTATTACCAGCACCTTTTATTGATGCACCCATTCTGATAAGGCAATTTGCCAAATCAATAATCTCTGGCTCTTTTGCAGCATTAAGAATTCGTGTTCTTCCATTCGCTAATGATGCTGCCATAATTACATTTTCAGTTGCTCCAACTGAAATTTTTGGGAAGCTTATATCTGCTCCATAAAGCCCTTTGTTTGGTGCTTTTGCTTCTATGTAACCATCTTTAAGTAAGATACTAGCACCCATTTTTTGAAATGCATTAATATGTAAATCAACAGGCCTCGTACCGATTGAGCATCCCCCAGGGAGACTTACTTTGGCTATTCGATACTTAGCTAATAAAGGACCTAAAACAAGAATAGATGCCCTCATTTTTCTAACTATATCATATTCTGCAATATATGTTTTGGGTTCTCCAGAAATATAGGCAACATTATTCTCAATTCTTGATTTCATCCCAAGACTTGAAAGTAGAATGCTCATAAATCTTGTATCAGCTAAATTTGGCATTGAATCTAATTTGAGCTCCCCTTTGCTTAAAAGTAAACTACAGGCCATTAGTGGGAGAGCAGAGTTTTTTGCACCACTGATTTTAATTTTCCCTTTTAATTTTTCTCCACCTATAACTTTTAAGCTATCCATATACCATTCTTTCTTAATTTGAACCTTTTTCCTTATTTAATAAGGAGGAGACACCTATATTTTTTTTTCTATATCTGTTTGCATTTTCTCCTGCTTCTCTTTTTTGTTGTTTTCTTTTAAGTAAATTGTTTCTTAATGCATCAGCTAATTGTTTTTCTTTTTTTGTTTTCATAATGATCCTTTTAAACAAAAATACAAAAAAATATATAAAATTAATTTGTCAAATATAAGACATTTCTGGATTTAAAAAATATTTATTGATTATAATATAAATATTTGTTTATTGTAAATTTGTGCTGCACTAGCTCAGGGGTAGAGCACTCCCTTGGTAAAAATTTGCCTCTCTTAGGTGAAAACTTAAGATGAAAAGCTCTCAAATTCGGGGAAAGCTAAGGATTAATTCTAAGCCAATCCCGAGCCAAGCCAATGAGGAAGGTGTAGAGACTGAACGGGAGCAGCCTAAGGAACTGTTCTAAGGCTAAGAGACAGTCCACTTCTCTTAAATTTCGAAAGAAAAATGAGGAGGAAGGGAGAGGTCACTGGTTCAATTCCAGTGTGCAGCACCATTATTTAGCTCAAATAATTTATGGATTTAAGAATAATTTTATTATCATATTTATTTATGAGTGCATAAATAAAAGTAGGAAGAATTATATTTATGATTGATCGCTTGGAAGTGGTGACTTTCTGATTTAAGATGTTTATTAAATAATCTTTATTAGGAATTTATTATGCCAAAAAGTTTTCAACCAATATCAGGTTTTGAGCTTCCCAGATTTGCAGGAGTTCCAACCTTTATGCGTCTACCTCATGTTTCTCTTGATGATTCAGACATTGATGAAGTTCAGATTGGTTTGATTGGAACACCATGGGATACAGGCACTACAAATAGACCTGGACCAAGACATGGGCCTCGTCAGTTGAGAGATTACTCAACAATGATAAGAGCACAAAATAGTCATACAGACATAAGACCTTTTGAATTAGTAAATTGCGCAGATTTGGGAGATGTTGGTCCCAATCCAGCAGATATCAATGATACAATGGATAGGATGTCTAAGTTTTTCAAGAAAGTGAAATCATTAGGTATATTACCGTTAACAGGAGGCGGAGACCACTTATGTTCTTTACCAATTCTAAGAGGAATTGCATCTGATAATCCTGTTGGGATGATCCATTTTGACAGTCATACAGATCTATTTAATAGCTACTTTGGTGGCACAATGTATACCCACGGAACTCCATTCAGAAGGGCTGTGGAAGAGGGACTTTTAGATCCAAAAAGAGTTATTCAGATTGGTATTAGAGGGACAGCTTACGATAAAGAAGATCATGAGTTTGCAAAATCTGTTGGTGTAAAAATCATCATGATTGAAGAATTTTTTGAACGTGGCATTAAGGATGTTATGATTGAAGCAAGAGACATTGTTGGAAATAAGCCTACTTATGTTTCCTATGATATAGACTTTGTTGACCCAACCTTTGCGCCTGGAACTGGTACACCTGAAGTAGGTGGTCCTAACTCATTTCAGGCTATTCAGGTTGTTAGAGAATTAGATGGTGTTGATATCATTGGCGCTGATCTTGTTGAAGTCTCGCCACCTTTTGATCCTAATGGTGGAACTGCTTGGTTAGGTGTATCTATTATGTTTGAAATATTATGTGTTATGGCGAAGAATATTAGTGATAAAAATCAATAAACAGTTTTTTTTAAATTTTTTAATATCATATTTCTTATTCTTTTTTATGCCTTTAACTGGTAAAAGTTCTGAAATTCAAAATCTCGATGGAATATGGTTTATATGTGAATACAGTATAAGTAATAATCCTCCCAATGATAATTGTGAAATGCTAGACAATGATGGCTTTCTAGTTGAGCAGGGGAAAATTTCACATTTAAAAATTAAAAATAGTAAACAAGAAGGTTGCAGAGGTGATAGAACTGGACACTGTTTTAAGGATAGTACGACAGGCCTAAAAGCCAAGAAAAGAAAAATTGGTAATTTTACAATTGGATCCAACTGGGTTGAGGTTAAACATTTAACTTGTACTCAGAGGTTTTGGTTTAAAGAATATGAAAATTTTTGGCACGGCTGGCCAGATGACAAAAAATGTTTTTGGACACGTAATAAAGAGTTCTATGTCCAACGATACCAAGGAGAACTTAAAATTAATTAAATTTGATTTTTGCTATTTCACTCTCCAAACCATAAATAAGCACCTCTAACTCGCTTAAATTACTTTCATTTAATAAAGGCATTAGGCTTTCTAAGAGCTTGTCTGCGCCTTTAACCTTTTTATCTTTAGCAATAGAAGCGTATCCAACTGCTTGTAAGAGCTTTTTTTCATCAAATGAAGTTAAAGACAAGTTTGATAAATATAAATATGCCTCATTTTCGTCTCTTGATGCAGCAATTTTATAAAATTTAAGAGCACTTGAATAATCTTTTTCACCTCCAAAATTATTTTCAAACATCCAGCCAAGTTTTAAAGCTGCATTTGGGT
>CAZNBI010000078.1:0-1997 GCA_964571065.1 uncultured Rhodobacterales bacterium
CCCAAATATACTGAAATTTTGTTAAAAGTCTCTTTTGAGTTTACAACTAAAAGTAGAATATATAGAGGTGTGATAAAAATTAAAATTCTCAGAATTTCATTAGAAATTATATCACCAATATAAAATCCAATTAATGTGCCTGTCATGCCAAACATAAAAATTGAAACTGAAAAACCAGTATAATATTTTATTAAGTCATCATCAATTAACTTGTCTTTCATATGCCCAATCTGAGCCCAGCTGGTTATTGCCATTAAATGAAAAATTATTACCTGTCTAAAAAGTGATAATTTATATTTTTTTATATTAAGAATGTTTGCACCAGATATAACCATTAACATCATTCTCATGTTTGCAAGTGTTACTGCTATAAAAATTAAAAAAAGTGAAGCTCCAACTGCATATAAGCCTGCAAATGCAACTTGCCCTGGCATTCCCCAAACAGTAGCAGTTGTAAGCATAACCATCCAAAAATTAAAGCCTGCTTCCTTAGCAATAATAGAAAATCCCATCATTGTGCTGCCAAGAGCAAAGCCTGGAACATTTGAGGCATCATAAATGCCTTTTAAGTACATATTTTTCAGAGTTTTGATTGCCTTAATCCTGTAAATGCAAATTTTATTATATACTTCGAATTTTTAACTTATTAATTATATTTTACAATTATAAGTTTTAAATAAAGTATTAGACATTGATTAAAATTTAAACTAGTTCTCAAGAGTCAAATTTAATCAACTTTTTAGACATGTTTAACAGTAAATCAATATCAATATTATTATTATTATTTTCTTCCATTGCTATAAGTTTTGGTGGCTTGATTATGAGGAATATTGAAGTTGCTAATGCATGGCAAATTATTTTTTATAGGTCAATTTTTTTTAGTATTTCAATATCGATTATTTTAGTTTTTCAATATAGAAAGTTTTTTTTAATTAACCTTAAAAGTATTGGATTTCCAGGCATTTTAGCTGCTATATTTTATACTTTTGCGAATATTATGTTTGTACATGCATTTGCAAATACTACAGTTGCTAACGCTTTGTTTACTCTTAGTGCAATACCTTTTATTACTGCTATATTAGCTTTTTATTTTTTAAATGAAAATCTTTCTATAAGAACAATTATAATCATGATTATAGCCTTTGCTGGAATAGTTTTGATGATTTCAGAAGGATTAGCATTAGGTGAGTTTTTTGGGAATATAATGGCTTTGGGTACAGCTTTATTCTTTTCATGTTTTGCAATTACTCTAAGAAAGTTTAGAAAATTAGATATGCTTCCAACACTATTGATTGCTGGATTAATGGTATCGTGTATTACATTAATAATGACATACAATTATATTAAAATTCCATTCAATGAAATGTTTCTTTGTTTTATTTGGGGAGGCGTTTTATCAGGTGTTGTTAACTATATATTTATTTATGCAACAAGGTATTTATACGCATCATCAGTAACATTTTTTATGTTATTTGAATTTGCATTAGGCCCATTTTGGGTTTTTATTTTTCTTAATGAAAAAGTTTCAACTAACACTCTTTATGGAGGTTTAGTAGTAATGATTTGTGTGTTTTTCTATAGTTTATTTGAAATTTTATCTTCTAATAAAAAAATTAAAAAAGGTAGAATTAATGTTTTTTAATTTCTTAATTTAAATGCAAAAATTTTTTAGTTTAATTAATGCATTTTAAATTTTTTTATCAAAATTCTAGGCTTTTATTATTTGGAATAATAATGTCATTTACTTCTAGTTTTGGACAGACTTTTTTCATATCATTATTTGGTCCATCTATACAATTTGAATATGGCTTATCTCATACTTCATGGGGAACTATATATCTTATAGGAACATTGTTAAGTGCTATTATTTTAACTTACTCAGGTAGTTTAATAGATTATTATAGATTAAATGTTTATACTTACCTTTCAGTAATAGCATTAGTTTTTTCTTGTTTTTTTATTTCAATAGTATCTGGTTATTTTTTTTTAATATTTGC
>CAZNBI010000078.1:2097-5618 GCA_964571065.1 uncultured Rhodobacterales bacterium
ATTTCAGTTTCATTATTTGCAATATTTATAGGATCGTTGATTGATAAATTTTCAGCAAAAACATTAGTGATTTATAGTTTGGTGCCTATAATCATTTCTTTATTTTTTTTAATATTATCTCGAGAAGCGTATACTGTAATACCTTATATGTTTTTTCTTGGACTGAGCTCTGGTTTTACTTATACATCTCATCCAGCAATAATCGCAGAATTATATGGTACGCAATTTTTAGGTTCAATAAAAAGTTTATTGAGTGCCTTGACAGTTTTTGGCTCTGCAATCGGGCCAGTAATTTTTGGAGGTCTATTGGATTTAGATTTAACAATTGAGACTATTCTTTTATTTTTTTCCATTTATTCTCTTATTTGTACTTTTCTTTTTATATTTGCTCTTCGAAATAAATATAATTAGAGTATTAATTACACTTTAAAAGGAGTATTTATGAAAACTAGAGCTGCCGTTGCTTTTGAAGCCAAAAAACCACTAGAGTTGTTAGAAATTGATTTAGAAGGCCCTCAAGAGGGTGAAGTTTTAGTTGAAATTAAAGCAACTGGTATATGCCATACAGATGCTTATACATTATCAGGCAAAGACCCAGAAGGTTTGTTTCCTTCAATCATGGGCCATGAAGGTGCAGGTATAGTTCAAGAAGTTGGAAAGAATGTAAAAGGCTTAAAACAAGGTGACCATGTAATACCACTTTATACTCCTGAGTGTAGAGAATGTGATTATTGCCTAAACCCAAAAACTAACCTTTGTCAGTCTATTAGAACTACCCAAGGACAAGGATTAATGCCAAATGGAACAAGTAGGTTTTCTTACAAAGGTAAAACAATTTACCATTATATGGGTACATCAACCTTTTCTAATTTCACAGTTCTTCCTGAAATTGCCTTAGCTAAAATCGATCCTTCAGCGCCTTTTGATAAGGTTTGTTATGTTGGCTGTGGAGTGACAACAGGCATTGGTGCTGTGATTAATACAGCAAAGGCTGAAGCAGGATGCAGAGCAGTAGTGTTTGGCCTTGGTGGTATAGGCTTAAACGTTATTCAGGGATTAAAACTAATTGGTGCTGAAATGATTGTTGGGGTTGATTTAAATTCAGATAAAGAAATCTGGGGTAAAAAATATGGAATGACGCACTTTATAAATCCAAAAAATGTAAAAGGAAATTTAACTGATCACATTGTAGAAGTTACAGGAGGAGGAGCTGATTATAGTTTTGAATGCATTGGAAATGTTGAGGTTATGAGAACTGCTCTAGAGTGCGCTCACAAAGGATGGGGTGAGAGTATTATAATTGGTGTAGCGGGTTCTGGTGAAGAAATTAGTACTCGGCCTTTTCAACTTGTCACTGGTAGAACATGGAAAGGAACAGCTTTCGGCGGTGCAAGAGGAAGAACTGATGTACCCAAGATTGTAGACTGGTATATGGATGGAAAAATAGAAATTGATTCAATGATAACTCACGCTTTAAAATTTGAAGATATAAACAAGGGATTTGATTTGCTCCATCAAGGAAAATCAATAAGGTCTGTAGTTATTTTTTAATGGAAGTTATAGATAAATTTCATTCACATGATGGTGAACAATTAATAGTCAAACATTATTCGTCTTCAAATAAATGTGAAATGAAGTTTTCATTATTTTTGCCTCCCGCATCAAGGTCAGGAAAAGTTCCAATTATATGGTATTTGTCAGGTTTAACTTGCTCTCATGCGAACGTAACTGAAAAGGGTGAATATAGGCAGAAAGCATCCGAATTAGGAATAGCCTTTATTTGTCCTGATACTAGCCCCAGAGGTGACAACATACCAGATGAAAAAGATAATTGGCAATTTGGATCTGGTGCTGGGTTTTATGTAGATGCAACTCAAGATCCATATAATCAAAATTACAATATGTTTTCATATGTGACGGAAGAATTACCAAAACTAGTATTTGAAAATTTCCCAGTAAAAGAAGAAACTCAAGGGATTATGGGTCATTCTATGGGAGGCCATGGTGCATTAATAACAGCATTGAACTATCCATATAAATTTAAATCTTGTTCTGCAATGGCTCCTATTGCTCAGCCATCAACTGCTGGATGGTCAAAAACTGCTTTTACCAAATATTTAGGTGAGGATACTGCAAGTTGGAGGAAATATGATGCAACTTCATTAATTGAGGATGGACATAAATTTTCTAATTTTCTTGTTGATCAAGGTTTAGACGATCCATTTTTAGAAGAGGGATTAAAACCCAACCTCTTAAAAGAAATTTGTCAAAGACATAATCAAGAAATACTTTTAAGAATGCAAAAGGGTTACGATCACTCTTATTATTTTATATCAACTTTTATGAATGATCATATTAATTGGCATAATAATTTTTTTACTGAATAAATAATGTAATTAATTTACTTCCACTTATATATGACAAATTTAACTCTAGATAATGCTATTTTTTTAGTAAATCCAGTCTCTGGAAAATTATCATTAAATAAAAAAATTAATATTATTAATGAAATAATTAGAGGGTCTGATGCTACCGTTTTGGTAAGTGATTCAGTTGATGATGCGATTAGCAAATGTCATAGTTCTATGATGAATAATAGAATTGTTGTTGCTTGTGGAGGTGATGGCTTTCAAAATATTATTGCACATCAAGCAATAAAAAATAAAGGCATTATGGCCATTTTGCCTTTTGGAAGAGGCAATGATTTTGCTAACTCTTTAAACATAAAATCATCTAGAGATTTAATAAATTCTTTTCTTTATCCTAAATTGTTTAACGCAAGATATATAGATGTAAAGTTCGATAATTATTCAAGAATAAGTTTAACGTGTGCAGGCGTTGGATTATTGAGTGAAGCTGCTTTTAGGGCTTCAAAAATACCAATTTTGAGAGGCATGCCTCTCTATACTATTGCAACATTAATAAGTTTTATAAATTTAAAAAATCATAAATATAAAATTTCATACAATAATAATGTGGTAAATGAAGAATTATTAATACTCGCTTCTGCAGCATCAAAATATACAGGAGGAGGAATGTTGATTGCTCCTGATGCACTTAAAGAAAAGAAAAAAATTAATCTTCTATTTGCTCATAAGGCAAATCATTTTCAAGCATTTAATTTATTAATGAAGGTGTTTTCTGGTCAACACTTACATCATCAATTAGTCAAAAGTTTACATTCTAAGTGTGTTAAAATATCAACTAGCTCAAAAAATTCTTGGGCAGGTTTAGTTTATGGTGATGGAGAGTTTTTAGGCAATTTACCTGTATCAACAAGTTTAGGAACTGAAAAATTATTAGTTTTAGTTCCTAAGATTTAATTTTTTATCCATTACCATAAACCAGATAGGAGGAATTAAAGCCATTAAAATCATTGTAGGATAATTAGCTGGCATTTCTTTTGGTTTTTCATCATGTGACAATAGAGGATACTCTTTATTCGCAATTGAGTGATGCTCAGAGTGCAAACCAAGATTAAATGTTGACCAATCAGCTATACTATGACGGCTATTCCAAGA
>CAZNBI010000079.1:0-5485 GCA_964571065.1 uncultured Rhodobacterales bacterium
GTAAGAAGACTAAATATTTCATTAGATACTTTAGATTCCAATAAATTTTCAATGATAACTAGATGGGGTAGGCTAAATCAGGTTTTAGATGGACTTCAAGCAGCTAAAAGTGTGGGCTTAAAAATTAAAATAAATGTTGTAGCACTTAAAGATGTAAATGATTATGAACTTCCAGACATGATCCGATGGTGTGGCAGAGAGGGCTTTGACATGACAATCATTGAGGTTATGCCTATGGGAGACATAGGAAATGAAAGAAGACTTGACCAATATTTACCCCTTTCACTTGTGCGATCAAACTTATCTCGAAAATTTAACCTAATAGATATACCAGAGCGAACTGCTGGACCAGCAAGATATGTAAAAGTCCAGGATACTGGAGGCAAACTTGGCTTCATTACTCCTTTATCTCATAATTTTTGTGAATCATGTAATAGAGTTAGAATGACTTGCACAGGTGAACTTTTTATGTGCCTTGGCCAGGATGACAATGCTGATTTAAGAACGGTACTTAGAGAAGAAGGTGAGGACGCTCTTAAAGAAGCTGTTTACAATGCAATTAACAGAAAACCTAAGGGGCATGATTTTATAATTGATAGAAGATCTGGCACAAAATCAGTTGCAAGACATATGAATGTTACAGGTGGTTAATTATTTTAATCTCTGATTTTCTTCTAACCAACGTAAAAAATCTAATGTAACTTCTTTTACTTTTTTATCAGTCTTGTTAAATCTAAATATTAACTGAGAACCAAGTTCAGTTAAGGTAGTTCCTCTAGTAACTCCTCTACCTCTATTAGTTATATATAAAGGATCTTTAAAGCATCTTTGCAAAGTATCAAGAAGAAACCACGCTCTTTTATAATCAAGTCCCATTTTTTTTGCAGCAGAAGAAATTGATCCTGTTTCACCAACAATACGGAGTAATTCAAGTTTGCCTCCACCTACCATATCCTCCCTTACATAAACTTTTAGTCTAATGCCTGGTTTTTTGGTTTTATTATTTATTGTTTTCATTTATTTTTATTTACAATATACCAAAGGAAAATCATCGCCTTCTAATTTATCCCCATCTTTTAAGGTAAGGTGATCAAATGGAGGGGAACCTTTTCCTTTTCTATCAACAAAAATAGCATCATCACCAACCCATCTGGCAGAGAAGACCCTTCTTCTAAATTTTGAACCAGTATTAGCTTGTGCACCATGCAAAGTTTTAAAATTAAATCCAATAGCATCTCCAGGCTCCACTGGCCAAGATAAAATTTTATATTTATCCAAATTACCATCAATGTCAGGAACCTCTTCTGAGTTATCATTTTCAAATAGGTCAGTTCCATCAAATCTCTTTGGTTTATGTAATTTTCCCCAATTATGTGATCCTGAAATACAACTTAAAGTGTTATTCAAACTAATAGTATCTAACGGAATCCAAAAACTAATTGTTTGATTTCCAGAAGTACAATAATAAGGTTGATCTTGGTGCCAAGGTGTTACTATTGAAGAACCGGGCTCTTTTACTAAAACATGATCATGAAAAAATCTTGCCCCTTTTGATCTCATTAGCTTTGACGCAATTTCAGCAATATTAGAATTGAAAATAAATCTTTCAAATTCTGGAATTCTCTGCCAATTACATAAATCTTGAAAAAAAGGTGCAGTTCCGTCTTTTGGTTTATATGATCTTTCTCTAGGGCTTGGATTATCAATTAATTTCTCTATTCCAGATTTCAGAACTTCAATCCAGTCTGTAAAATATCCTTTCAAAAAAATAGCACCATTTTTTGAAAAAAATTCAATTTGCTTTTCATTGATCATAAAAACTTTCTTTCATTTGATAATTAATAAATTAACCTTATTACTTTCTTTGAGCAACGATTACTCCTAAGCCAACTATAAAAGCACCTAATGCTTGCATCCAACTCCATGAACCCCCAAAGAAAACTACAATGATCAACATAACATAAAAAGGTAAGCCGTTAGAATGAAGAGAAGCTAATAATACTCCTAGTTTTCCTGCCCCAAGAATCCAAATAGTTTGCGAAATTGTTTGAGAAACTAAAACAAAAATTAATAACAAGACAATATGATAATAATCTGCATTTCCAACTTGCGTTTCACCAAAACCTAAAAAAAGTGAAGTCAAATAAAAGACTAAGGAAGCAATCATCCCACCTGTCATAGTCAATGCAGATTGGCCAAGATAAGTTAAATTGCTAAGTCCCTTTGTAGAAGCACGCGTGCCCCAGGCAAATAAAATAACTGCCATTATACAAATAATTGCCCCTAAGCCAAATTGACCATCAGAAAATTGAACTCCAGTTGCTAAATAACCACCAACTAAAGCAAGTGAAACACCAATAAGAATGTTAAGTGACATCTTTCGTCTGTCATATATAAGTTCAACAATTGCTCCAAAAATTGGCATCATTGCTGCACAAATTGCTGTTGTTACTGGGTCAGATAACTTTTGGCCAATTAACAGGAAATTTGCTCCAAGTCCCCATCCAATAAAACCTATGATAATTGATTTAGATAAAGGAGCTTTTATAAAAACTTTTATTCCTTCCATAAAAAGCCAGAAAGGAATTAAAATAAGGATAGTAACAAAAAATCTTATGAAAATTAATGTAACTGAACCCCAACTCTCTAATAAAACTTCTGCAGCTGGGAAACCAAATGCCCAAAGAAACATTGCTGAGAAACAAGCAAAATTATACCTTAAACTTAAATTATTCATGATTTTTAATTAATTTTATTTTTCTAATATACAATCTTTTTAAATAAGAGCAGAATAAACCATTTGCTTAAATAATGCAGAGGCCCCAGGTTGATCTAGATTTTGAGCCATAAATACAACGTAAAATTCTTCTATTGGATCAACAAAAAACATAGTTTCTGCAGCACCAGCCCAACCAAACTCTCCAACTGAACCAAATAATAATGACCCTGATCCTGATCCTCTTATTCTAAACCCAAGCCCAAAACCGTCGCCATCAAGCCCTGGAGATGGCTTGAAGATATTATTTATTCCTAAAGGCTTCATCTCAGATTTTGTATGATCTGTTAACATCAGCTCAAATGATTTCCTTGATAGAATTAAATTACTTTTTTGTAATAAAAAAAATGCAAAAGTTGAGTAAGCATCTAATGTTGAAAAAAGACCGTGTCCCCCTCTTCTAAATTTGCTATCATTGGTTGGATAGGTATTATATAGATTAACTTCTTTTAAAGATGGATTGTTTGAAAAAATATCTGTGTTTCTTATTGCCAAATCCTTGCTAAAAATATCTACATCACCATAACATGTCATTAAATTTAATATTTTTGATGCATCAATTTTAAAGGAAATATCTTTTATACCAATTTTTTTGAAAAGGTAACTTTTTAAAACATCTTCTAATTCCATATCTGCTGCGCATTCAATAATGTATGCAAGAATATCTGTGGAAACAGAATAGTTCCATTTACTACCTGGTTCAAAAAGTAATGGGCAACAAGAGATATTTTCTACCTCATCTTTAAGGGATACTGAAGAGTGCAATAGTATTTCTTTAGATCTATATATACTTGCAATATTGTCTGGCAAAAATCCATAACTTAGTCCCGATGTATGCGTAAGCAAGTGAAAAATTGTCATCGGAGAGTAAGCATCAAAAAATTTTTCGTTATTATTGATTATTTTGAGTATCTTAGGATTTTTAAATTTTGGAAGAAATCTACTGACATGGTCAAACAACCGTAATTTACCCTCCTCAATAAGCTTTAAAGCAGCTATAGTTACTATGGGTTTTGTCATTGAAAAAATACGCCATATTGAATCTTCACTAGCTCTTACATCTGATTTACCTAAAAAATCTTTGAAAATAATTTTTCTTTTTCCACTGCAACTTGTTCCAACCTCCCAAGCCATATCATTATAAAAACCCATGTCACAAAGTGATTGCATTTTTTTTGAGATTAATTCTAATTTTTTTTCAAAAAACTCAGGCATAATACTAATTATTTATTCCTCTCTAAAATGATGAACCTTTTAGCTTTAAAAATTCAATCTCTTCATTTGTAGATACTCTGTTTAAAATTTTATTTCTATGCGGAAAACGTCCAAAACGATGAATAATATTCCTATGACTTTTTGCAAATTTGTATACACGGTCATTAGTATAATTTTTAAATAGAGGTAAAGACTTTTCTTGTATTTTAATATCTTCGCTATGCATCATAGGCATTAGTAGAAATTGTCTTTTTCTTTTATCTAAGTCTCCAATTCTCCAGCTTTTAAGAAATTGAAATGTGATATTAAGTGCTTTTTCATCACCTGAAAATGATTTTGGGCTCCCTCTAAATATATTGCGGGTAAATTGATCAAGTAATAATATTAAAGCAACTGAGCCATCTTGATTAACTGTCCAGTCATCAAGTTTATTTTCTAGCGCTTCGCAAACTAAATTATAAAATCTTTTATTTATTATAAGATCAAATTTTTTATCCTTAACAAACCACTGTTGTGGTTTGCATTCATTAAACCAAAATTTTAAAACTTTATTTAAATTAAATAATTTAGGTTGAATTAAATTAACATTGGTCATTTCTAATACCAGAAGGCATTACAGTATTACAAAAAATAACACCTTCTAATTTTAAGTTAATAATATTAACTTGCTCTAAGTTTGAATTTGTTAAATCAACATTACTCAGTGTCGCATTTTCTAAATTCGCGCCTTTTAAGTTGACACCAATTAGATCAGTATTAGTAATTTTAGCATCAGTTAATACAGTGCCTTCCATATTAGTGTTTATAATTTTAGAATTATTGAAATTTGCTGATTTTAAATTTGCACCAATTAAGGAAGAGTTCTCAATTTTCATATTATTTACTTCTGCAAGTTCAAAATTCATTAGATCCATATCAGACTTAATAAAAGAAATATTTTCCAAGAATTGATCTTTAATAACTGTATTTTTAAATTTTGAGTTTAAAAATTTAGTGTTGTTTATATTTGTTTCTAAGAAAATAATATTTATAAATTCACTATTTTTAAAAATAGAACCTGAGAAGTTTGCAAAAGATACAGTTGAATTTGAAAATATTAAGCTATTAGAATTAATTCCTTCTAAATTAGCTTTTTTAAGCTTGGCATCTGAAAAGTTTAAATTATTCATATCACTTTTACTAAAATTAATAGCTTCTAAATTACTATTTTCAAAATTTGTGTTTTTAAATTTTGATTTATGAAAATTTACTTTATCTAGCTTAGAGTTAGAAAAATCTGTATCTGATATAATTGAGTCATTTAAATCTGTTTTAGAAAGTGTCGAAGATGACAGATCACAATTTTTACAAATTTTTATTACTTTGAAACGAAGTAATTGTTTTTCATCAAATGAATAACCAACAAAAGGAACAAATGTAAAAATACAAATTAAAAACAGTATATTTTTCATACAAGTTATCAAATTTATTTAATCATACATTATCATATAAATT
>CAZNBI010000080.1:0-5430 GCA_964571065.1 uncultured Rhodobacterales bacterium
ATTATTGATTATCCATTTGGTCTTAAAGGTCATTCTGACGCCGATGTTTTACTTCATTCAATTACTGATGCAATTCTCGGTTCAATTTCTATGGGTGATATTGGCACACATTTTCCTCCAAATGATAGTAAGTGGAAAAATGCTAAAAGTTCTATTTTTTTAAAAAAATCTTTAAAAATACTTAAAGAAAAAAATGGAGAAATTAATAATTTAGATATTACAATTATCTGTGAAGAACCCAAAATTAGCAAATATACAAAAGAAATCCAGAAAAACTTATCTAAACTTTTAAATATCAAAGAAGAAAAAATTTCTTTAAAAGCAACTACTACGGAGGGTCTTGGATTTACAGGCAGGAAAGAGGGTATAGCTGTAATGTCAAATATTTTAGTAAATATTAAATCTTAATTATTATACAAATGGGCAGCTCTTTTTTCAAAAGCTGTTACCATTCTTTTAAATGCGTCTGAAAAAAGACTCTCCATTAATGATTGAAAAAAAATATTTTTAAACTCAAAATCTAAATAAAAATTTATTTCACAATGATCTTTGTCTTCATTAAATTCCCATTTATTAGTTAAAAACTTGAATGGGCCATCCTCATAAGACACAGATATTTTCATATTTTTTTTATCTAATTTTACCCTGCTTCTAAATTTTTCTTTGAAAACTTGAAACCCAATCATTAAGTCTGCAATTAATATATTATTGTCATTTGAAATAACCCTTGAAGCAACACACCAAGGAAGAAACTCTGGATATTTCTCTATATCAGCAACTAAATCAAACATTTTCAGTGGCGTATATGGAACTTTTCTTTTTTCAGAATGTTTAGTCATCTAAAATTAGGAAGATTTTTTAAGGTCCAATTTAATTCTTTCATTTTTGAGCTTTTGGAAATCTTCACTAGCATGATATGAAGATCTTGTTAATGGAGAAGATGACACCATTAAGAACCCTTTACCGTAAGCATACTTCTTATAATATTCAAATGTATCTGGAGAAACAAATTCCTTAATTGGAAAGTGTTTAGGAGTTGGCTGAAGATATTGACCAATTGTTAAAAAATCAACATTGGCTGCCCTTAGATCATCCATTAATTGCAAAACTTCTTTTTTGGTTTCACCAAAACCAACCATAATACCTGATTTTGTGAAAACGTCAGGCATTATATTTTTTGCATCATCTAAAAGTTTTAATGATGTAAAATACCTGGCTCCAGGTCTAATATCATTGTAAAGACCAGGAACAGTTTCAAGATTATGATTAAAGACATCTGGTTTTGATTCCATAATAATATCCAATGAATGAGATTTATTTCTAAAATCAGGTGTCAAAATCTCTATAGTTGTATAAGGAGACTTTTTTCTAATCTCATAAATAGTATTTGCAAATTGTGCTGCACCACCATCAATTAAGTCGTCCCTATCAACTGAAGTTATCACTACATGCTCAAGCTCCATATCTTTAACAGCTTCAGCAACTCTAACTGGCTCAAATACATCTATAGCATTTGGTACTCCTGTTGTAATATTACAAAATGCACAAGCTCTCGTGCAAATTTCACCTAATATCATCATTGTAGCATGTTTTTTTGACCAGCATTCTCCAATGTTCGGACATGCTGCTTCTTCGCACACAGTAACTAATTTCTTTGATTCCATCAAATTTTTAACTTTTTTCCAGTTATTAGATGATGGAGCCCTTACTTTAAGCCATTCTGGCTTTTTAAGTGAAACTGATGAAATATTTTTTTGTTTTTCAGGGTGTCTTATAGTTTTAGTCATTAATTATACTCAAATATGTATAGCTTTATCATATGCTGATAGAACAGATTCGTGCAAAGTTTCAGATAAGGTTGGGTGGGCAAAAACAGTTTTCATTAATTCAATTTCAGTTGTTTCAAGACTTTTAGCAACACTTAAACTATTTATTAATTCGGTAACATCTGATCCAATCAAATGTGCTCCTATCAATTCTCCAGTTTCCTTGTTAAAAATTGTTTTTACTATACCTTCAGTATCTCCTGTAGTAATTGACTTACCATTTGCTAAAAAAGGAAATTTTCCAATTTTTAATTTTATATCTTTTTGTTTAGCTTGTTTTTCTGTAAGTCCAATTGATGCAATTTGCGGGTTAGAATAAGTACAACCTGGAATAACTTCTTTTTTTAATTCATGATTTTCTTGATGCCCAGCAATAATTTCAGCAACAATAACTCCCTCATGAGAAGCTTTATGAGCTAACCATGGAGGGGAAGTAACATCACCTATTGCATATATATTTTTAATATTTGTTTCCATTTTCTTGTTTGTAACAATATGTCCATTTTCTGTTTTAATACTAAACTTTTCTATCCCTAAATTACTAATATTACCTTTCACACCAATTGCAACTAAAACGTTTTCTGAAACTATTTCGTGAATTTTATTATCTATTTTAAATTTTGAAATAGCATTATTTTTTGTTAGATCAATAGTTTGCAACTGAGCATTATTAAAAAATTTTATACCTTTTTTTGTAAAAATAGATTTTGCTAACTCTGAAATTTCTTCATCTTCATTTGGCATAATATTTTTTTCTGCCTCAATAACTGTTACTTTAGAACCCATATCATTATAAAAACTTGCAAACTCAATTCCTATTGCCCCAGATCCAATAATTGTAAGAGATTTTGGTAATTTTTTAGGGATCATTGCCTCTTTTGCCGTCCATATTCTATCACTTTCGTTTTCAATTCCTGGAAGTGATTTTGGAATAGCGCCAGTTGCAATAACTAAGTTTTTAGTTTCTAATTTTTCATTGTTTCCATTATCTTTAGTGATATTTATTTCTATAAATTCTGCAATACTAGAAATTGACGCAAATCCTTTTATTACTTCAACTTTATTTTTTTTAAGAAGAAATTTAACACCTGATGATAATTGTTTTGATGCGTCTCTTGATCTTTTTACGATTTTTTCAATATCAAAAGTTATTTCACCACTTATATTGAAACCAAATTCCTTAAATTTGTCTAAATTCTTTTTAAATTCACTAACTTTAAGTAAAGATTTTGTAGGTATGCAACCCCAATTTAAACAAATTCCACCTAATTCTTTATTTTCAATTAATGTGACATTTAAACCTAATTGACTAGCTCTAATAGCAGAAACATATCCACCTGGCCCTCCACCGATAATAATAACATCTTTCAAATTTGTCATTTTCAAACCTATAATAACATTAATGATGGGTTCTCTATGAAATCTTTGAATTTGTTTAACCATTGAGCCCCTAATGCACCATCAACGGCACGGTGATCACAGGACAAGGTTACAGTCATTAAATTTGATATTGTAATTTCATTGTTACTTACAACAGCTCTTGGCTCTGCTTTTCCTACAGCGAGTATCATGCTTTGTGGGGGGTTAATTATCGCATTAAAATTTTTAATACCAAACATTCCTAAATTAGATACTGTGAAATTACCACCACTATATTCTTCAGGAGATAATTCACCTTTTTTTGCTTTTGATGCTAATAATTTAACTTCTATTGAGATTTCTTCAATTCCTTTGCTAATTGCATTTTTAACAATTGGGGTTATCAAACCATCCTCTACTGCAACTGCAACAGATATATCATAAGAATTATAAAATCTTATAAAATCGTTGTTCCAACTGCAGTTAGCCTTTGGAAATTTTTTTAATGCTAAAGCTGATGCTTTTATTATAAAATCATTAATTGAAATATTTGTGTCACCTTTATTAACATTTTCCCTAATCTTATTGATCTCTGAAATATCGCAATCAACAGAAAGGAAAAAGTGTGGCGCTTCAGTTGCAGATTTAACTAATCTTTCAGCAATTGTTTTTCTCATTGAACTATGAGTTATGTCTCTATATGACTTGTCAGATGAGCTTCTATGATGACTATCAATTGAAGTAATATTTTTATTAGATTTAATTAAATCTTCTATATCTTTTTTTACAATTCTTCCATGAGGGCCCGTTCCTAAAAGACTAGAAAAATTAACATTGTTTTTTAGAGCAATTCTTTTAGCAAGTGGTGAAATTTTTATTCTTTCATCTTTTGAAATATTTTCTTTAACATTCATAAATTTTTTATCAACATTTGTATCATGTATTTCTTTATCAGTTTTAGAATTAATTTCTTGGATGTTCTTTTTGTCCTTTTCAGATAAATTATTAACATTATTTTTTTCCAAAAATGATTTAAGTTGATCTTCAGTATCATTATCTTCTTTAATTAATGCCAAAGTAGACCCAACGGCAACATTATCAGTTCCTTCTTCAACAAAAATTTCATACAACACACCATCATCAACAGCCTCTATTTCCATAGTAGCTTTGTCAGTTTCAATTTCAGCAATGACGTCCCCTGAAACAACTTTTGAGCTTTTTTGGATTAGCCATTTCGACAACTTCCCTTCTGTCATAGTAGGAGAGAGGGCTGGCATTTTTATTTGAGCAACCATTACTCTTTTGCGCTCCTATTGAGTGTAGAAATAACACCTTCCACAATATCATTTCCCTGTGGCAATGCTAATTTCTCAAGGTTTTCTGCGTAAGGAAGAGGAACATCCAAACCAGTTATTCTTTTTATAGGAGAGTCAAGCCAATCAAATGCTAGCTCTTGGACTTGTGAGATAATTTCGGAACTAATTCCAGCAAATGGAAAACCCTCCTCACAAACTACTAAATTGTTAGTTTTTTTAATGCTATTGATAATTAAATCGATATCCAAAGGTTTTATTGTCCTCAAATCTATTACCTCACAGGAAATATTCTTATTTGATAAAGTTTCAGCAGCTTCAAGTGCTTTACCAACCATTATAGAAAAAGCAACAATAGTAATGTCATTTCCTTCTCTTAAAATATTTGCTTTGCCAAGAGGAACTAAATCATCAATTTCATTTACTTCAAACTTTTCACCGTAAAGTAACTCATTTTCCAGAAAGATTACTGGGTTTGGGTCCCTGATAGAAGATTTTAAAAGTCCTTTTGCATCAGAAGAAGACCACGGTGAAACAACTTTCAATCCAGGACAATGAGCATACCAACTTGCAAAACATTGTGAATGTTGAGCGGCAACTCTAGATGCTGCTCCATTAGGGCCTCTAAAAACAATAGGGCATCCCATTTGACCACCAGACATGTATAATGTTTTTGCAGCAGAATTTATTATTTGATCAATAGCCTGCATAGAAAAATTAAAGGTCATAAATTCAATTATCGGTTTCAAACCACCAAATGCTGCGCCTACACCTAAACCTGCAAAGCCTTGTTCAGTAATGGGTGTATCGATCACTCTTTTTTCACCAAATTCTTCAAGTAGACCCTGGGTGACCTTATAAGCACCCTGATACTCTGCGACTTCTTCTCCCATAACAAAAATGTTTTGATCTAAACGCATTTCTTCTGCCAT
>CAZNBI010000081.1:0-5388 GCA_964571065.1 uncultured Rhodobacterales bacterium
GCTACATATGTTTGGAAACTGTTGAAAAATTCTAGATATAAGTCTTTAGCAATATCTATGATTCTTATTTTGGGATTTTTTATTTATAGATTTATTTTTGACCCAGCCGTAGAGGCAATAGAAAAGATTAACCCTGCTACCGAAGGATATCTTGGTGGATTGGGCTTGCCTATAATTTTATCTTGGCCAGTTGGTGGTTTGCTTGCTGCAATTGCAGCTTGGATGATAGGAAAAATTTCTCTTGGTTTAAGATCTGATTATTTAGCTATAGCTACAATTGGTGTATCAGAAATAATAATATTCACTATAAAAAATGAAGACTGGCTAGCAAGAGGCGTTAAAAATGTAATAGGTTTGCCACGCCCAGTGCCATATGAAATTGATCTACAACAAAATACAAATTTTATTTATTGGTCTCAATATTTAGGTATGGATGTTGTAGATGCTTCATCTATTTTTGTAAAACTTTGTTATTCTTTATTATTCATACTCGTTTTAATCATCTTATATTGGCTTTGTGAAAAAGCTCTTAAATCTCCTTGGGGAAGAATGATGAGAGCAATTAGAGACAATGAAGTGGCAGCGGAGGCTATGGGTAAAGATGTCAAATCAAGGCACCTCCAAGTATTTATTCTAGGGTCAGCTGTATGTGGCATTGCAGGAGCTATGCTTGTTACTTTAGATGGTCAATTAACGCCCACTAATTATCATCCACTTAGGTTTACATTTATAATTTGGGTTATGGTTATTCTTGGTGGCGCAGGGAACAATTTAGGATCTATTCTAGGAGGCTTCATTATTTGGTTTTTTTGGGTTGAAGTGGAATATATAGGTTTATTTTTAATGGATATACTTACTTCTGGTTTTGCTGATGATAATGCTTTTAGAATTCATATGCTTAATTCAGCTGCATATATGAGATATTTAACTCTTGGTTTAATTTTGGTGCTCGTATTAAGATTTAACCCTCGAGGTTTAATCCCGGAAAAATGATTTTGTTTGTATCGAATTAGAGTATAATGTAAGTTGAATTTTTAACTTTAATTCTGACAACATTGATGATGAAAAAAATTGTAAATCTTTTATTCCCAGTTATTTTTGTATTTTGCTCAATCTCTCCATCTCTTTCTCAAAACTGGGGAGGTAATAGAGCTTCATCAGTTGTAGTAGAAACCCCCATACGAGAGAACCTAGCCACTACTAAAGAAATTAGTGCAAAGGTAGTATCAAGTATTTCTTATACTGTTTCAGCTTCATCAAATGGCTTTGTATTGATGGAAAATATAAAAGTTGGAGACAGAATTAAGAAAAACCAACTTATTGCTATTCAGGACACTTCAGAATTTGAATATAATTTGAAAATAAAACAAAACCAGTTAACAGATGCTCAGCTTATTTTAGAAGATCTAAAAAATGAATTAAATGAAGAAAAAAATATTAAAGAAATAATTCAGAAGCAGTTAAATCTATTAAAAAGTAAATACGATAGAGCTAAAGACTTGTATGAAAGCAATGCAATTTCAGCTCAAGAGCTTGAGACCTCTACGACATCCTATTTGACATCACAACAACAGGAATTCTTAAAAGTCAAAACAATTAAAAAACTAAATTTTAAAATTAAACAGGCTGAAAATAATATTGAGAAGCTTGATATTGAGATAAATGAACTCAACAAAGATATTAAAGGTAGTAGATTAGTATCCCCAATTGATGGTCACCTAACAGATGTTTTCAAAATTAAAAATGGTTACGTAAGAACAGGGGAAAGTTTGGCAACAATTCAAGGTGGTGAAGATTTTGAAATCGAAGTTGAAGTACCAACAAATTATCTAAAATTTATTCAAGAAAAAAAATCAATCAATGGTTTAGACGTAAATGGAAAAAATTTTAAGGCTCTTTATAGGGCAATATTACTTAATGAAAATCCCAGAACTGGAACAAGGACTGTTCGCTTAAGTTTCAAAGATAAAATAAGAAATGTTCTAAGAGCAAATAATGCTTCTGTAAAAATATTAATACCTTCAAGCAAGCCTAGTTCGGTTATCACTATTTCAAAAGATGCTATTATTCCGATCTCTAATGGCCAAATGGTTTTTGTAATGGAAGAAGGTAAAGCTGTCAAAACATCTGTGAAATTAGGTGGTTCAGTTGGAGAAAGAGCCATAATTACTGATGGTTTATCTGTTGACGATCAAGTTATAATAAGAGGAAATGAATTGTTGAAAGATGGATCGTCTGTAAAATTAGCTGGCAAACCGTCAGAAAAACCAAAAAAAGCACCAGAAATTAAAGGGGATAAATGGTTATTAAAGTGGCAAGGTAGAAATGGCGAGCGAACAGGTGATTTAACAGTTGGTAAAAAAGTTTCATTTTTCAATGGTGAGAAAATAGATCTTGAACTTAAAGACAATAAATTAAAGTTTGAAGCGCCTCTTGTTCTTCCATTTGGTACAATAATGCTAAATTTTGAAGGAAAAATTTCATCCAATAAAGTCGACGGAACACTTACTTTGAAATTGCCTAATGGTAACGAAAGTAAGGTACCTTTCTCAGGTGAAAAAGTTTAATTAGAATGAACAATATTATTAAAGAAGCAATTGGAAGGCCTGTCGCAGTTGTAGCGATAATATTTCTTGCAATTTTATTTGGCTATGTGGCCCTTCAAAATATTCCAATACAAATGAGCCCTGATATAGAAAAACCTATTTACCAAGTCAGGGTTAGTTGGCCAGGTGCTGCTCCTGCTGACGTTGACCGTGAAATTATTAATAGATTAGAACAGGAATTATCTTCATTAAATGGTATCGAAGAATTAGCCTCATCTTCTTCAACTGGAAGAGCCAACATTACTTTAACCTATTCTTTAGAACAAGATATGGATAAAGCGCTTATTTTGCTTTTAAATAAGTTGGCAGGTGTCACAGGATTGCCAAACGATGCTAAAACTCCAACAATTAGAACATCTAATTCTGATGATAGCCCGATTGCCCGTTTAGCTCTATTGGTAAGAGATGGATATACAATTGATTTAGAGAGTCTAGGTAAGTTTGTTGAAAGTGACATTGTTCAGACATTGGGAAGAACTGAGGGAGTTTCTGAAGTTACATTTAATGGTGGTGGCAGACGCGAAATGCGTATTCTTATAGATCCACAAAAAATGACGAGGTATAGTGTAACGCTTACTGAGGTTTTTGAAGCTCTAAGAAATTCCTCTACATTACAAAGTGTTGGGACTGTAACTGAGGGTAAGAGATCTTATCCTGTAAGAACTGAATTAATTGCCTACACCAGAGAAAAAGCAAAGGACATTGTTATTCGAACTGACATAACAACGGATGGCACAGTCGTCCCCTTAGTTTTATCTGATATTGCAGATATTGAGTTAAAGATACAAAAGAGGACTAGCTTTAGAAGACTTAATGGTGAAGAAGCAGTTATTTTGAATGTTTTGCGTGAGCAAGGTACCAATGTGGTTGAAACAATGTCACGTTTACGGAAGCAAATTGAAATACTAAATGAAAAACTACTTCGTGACAAAGGTTTAGATCTCAGAGTTATTTTTGAGGAGACAACATATATTTCTTCAGCAATAAATCTTGTTAAGCAAAATATTTGGATTGGTGGGTGCCTGGCTGTAAGCATATTAATTTTGTTTTTAAGATCACTAATTCCAACAGCAATAATTTTTATTGCCATACCAGTATCAGTAATAGGAACCTTTGTTGCAATTGCAGGTTTAGGACTATCTATTAACGTCATCTCCTTAGCTGGTCTTGCTTTTTCAATAGGAATGGTTGTTGATGCCTCAATTGTTAGTATGGAAAATATTTATAGGTTGAGGCAAAAAGGGCAAAATGCAAAAGATGCAGCTTACAATGGTGCTAGGCAGGTGTGGGCACCCATACTAGGTTCTGCATTGACAACAGTAATAGTTTTTATCCCAGTAGTTTTATTAAAGTTACCAGTTGGACAGTTATTTAGGGATATTGGTATAGCAATTTCTGTATCCGTAATTATTTCAGTCATCGTTTCAGTTACAGTTATTCCCACACTTGCTGCAAGATTTCTTTCTGGTTCTAAGGACCGATTTTCTGACCCTCTGAGAATTCCAATTATTGATTATTTGTCAAAAATATTTTCTGAATTGATTGTTGCATATGCAAAATTTATCGTTAGTAGAAAAGCTTTTGGCGTTATGCTAGTTTTTTTAATTGTAAGTGTTTCTGGTTTTGCAAGTTATAAGTATTTGCCTCGTTTAGATTATTTACCTGATGGTAATGCAAACTTCGTCTTTGGAAGATTGATTGTTCCAACAGGGTATTCAATGGAGGAAACACTTCGAATTGCTGAAAAAATGGAGAGTGCTGCTAAGCCTTTATGGGAAGGAAAAACAAAAGAAGGTGGGCCACCAGAGATTGATCGTTTCTTTTTTGTTGCATTTCAAGGAGGCGCTTTTGCTGGTGCTTCTGCCAAAGATGCATCCAGGGTAAGTGAGCTTCAAATGGTATTAATGAGGCCAGTATTTTCTGAACCAGGAGCAAGAGCGTTTGTAAGACAAGCATCACTTTTTGGCCGTTCCGTTGGTGGAAGCAGATCAATACGCATTGATGTGACAGGTAGTGACCTTGAGACAATCGAACCTTTTGTAAGGGATTTAGACACACTTCTAAGTCAAAAGTTTCCAAGTTCAAAGGGCAATCAAATAAGAATTATTCCATCACTAGATGCTGGCTCACCTCAAGTGCTTATAACACCTAATACGCTTGCTCTTGCTAGAGCTGGAATATCTGTGCGTGAGTTTTCTTCTGCGTTGGACGTTTTTAATGATGGAGCCAATGTTTTGCAAATTCCTATTAATGGAGACCTTATTGACTTGGTTGTATCTGGCAAAAATGCACAAAAACTTACAATGGAGACTTTAGGCAACATTCCAATTATTGCAAGGTCTGGAAATATAATGAGTTTAGATCAATTGGCAAATATTGAAATTGTAAGTGCTGCTCGACAAATTAGAAGGATTGGTGGTAGACAAGCTATTTCTATAAGAGTAAGGCCAAATGAAAATATCGCATTAGAAGATGCGATATCCATTATTGACAATGAAATTATAAATCAATTAAGAGGCGCTGCTTCAGAAAAAAATATATCAATTTTTGTGAGGGGGGCGGCAAGTGAACTTGCGAGAACATGGTCGGCCATGCAGTCAAATGTTATAACAGCTATTCTTGTGATCTTTCTATTGTTAGTGATACTTTTGAAAAGTTTTTCTATGCCTCTAATTATCTTATTAGTTGTTCCTGTAGCTTCTACAGGTGGAATAGCAGCCTTAGCTTTACTTAATCAATTTATAAAGCAACCTTTAGACATGTTAACTATGCTTGGTTTTGT
>CAZNBI010000082.1:0-2808 GCA_964571065.1 uncultured Rhodobacterales bacterium
ACTCGCCCTAAAAGCTTGGAAGGCTTTTGTGCTACCACTACACCACGGCCGCAATAGATCTTTTTATAAATATTTAAATAAAATCTATATAATATTCAAAATTATACTTAATTTAAAATACTTGAATAAGCAATATATAGTTTTGCTATAAAAATTTTAAAAGTAACCTTGTAATATTAATATCTTTTTATATATAAAATAATCAAGATATTTAAATGTTTTACATTAAAGATAATTATTTTAATCTAATTTCATTTATCTAAATTAATATTATAATAATTTTAAAGTTGCATTAAATATTCTAATTTTCTTAAAAATTCAAAATAGTTGCCCAAATGAACAATTTATATGAACATCCTAAAAGAAAAACAAAGGTGGTTTTTGTTCAATTGGGTTCACCTTCAGAACCTACCCCAAAAGCTTTGCGTAAATACTTGCGAAAATTTTTAGGTGATCCTCGAGTTGTTGATATAAATCCTTGGATTTGGAAGATTATTTTATATTTATTTGTTTTACCTTTTAGGCCAAGAAAATCTGCAAAATTATATGAAAGGATTTGGGATGGTGAAAGCTTTCCACTTATTACAAACACAAGAGATTTTACAAAAAATGTCAGTGATGAATTAATGAAAATTGATCCAATGGGATATGTTGAAGTTAATTATGCTTTTCTTTTGTCGCCACCTTATGTTCATGAAGTATATGATAGTTGGGAAGAAGATTTAAAAAAAGGAATAGGAGCTACTAAGCTTTTAGTCATACCTATGTTCCCACAATATTCGGAAAGCACTATAGCTTCTGGTATTGACGCATTGGCTAATGAATTATCTAAAAGAGTAAAGATTCCAACTTTTGAGGTGATTACAAATTTCCATAGGACCCATGCTTTTATTGATAATTCTGTAAAAGTTGTTGACAAAAAGTTAAAAGATTTAAAAAAACAAGGAAAAAAAATTGATACTTTGATAATAACTTTTCATGGTATGCAAAAAAGAAGAATAGTTAAAAAAGGTGATGACTATTACAGACATTGTTATGAAACATTTTGTTTAATAACAAATAATTTAAAAAATATAAATCCTAAAAAATGTCATATGAGTTTCCAGAGTAGATTTGGTTCTGAGGAATGGATCACACCTTATACTGAAGAGGTTGTTGAAAAATTAATTTCTGATGGAAAAAAAGAAATTGTTATTTACTCTCCTAGTTTTGTTGCAGATTGCTTGGAAACAACAGATGAGCTTGGTCATGAGCTCGTTAATGACGCAAAAGAATGGGGTGGAAATATTTACCCTGTTGAATGTCTAAATACTGATAAAGAATGGTGTAAAGATTTTGCTAAATATACATTTATCCAAGCTGAAGGTTCAGCTCAAGATAAAGAAGATATTGAATATAAAGTTGAAAAAAAATATTATCAAAAAATGCCACAACAAATTATGAATAAAAATAATTAAACAACTATACAGATTAATTTTTGTAATTAAATAATTAAGCAATTTTGAGAATTTATTGTAGATTTAATATGTTTAAATTTTATTTCAAAATAATTCTAAGTGTTAATTATTTAGTTTGTTTAAAATATAAATTAAGTTTATGAAAATGCCTCAATTTTTGCTGCACAATACTTTAATTCAGGTATTTTTCCAAAAGGATCAAGAGCGGAGTTTGTTAATATATTTGCTGATGCTTCATTAAAGCAAAAAGGAATAAAAATAACATCATTTTGCAATGCATTGTCTACTCTTACTGAAAGTTTAATTTGACCCCTCCTAGTTTTGACATAAACTAGGTCACCTGGCTTTACACCAACATTTTTTAATTGTATCGGACTTATATGAACTTCAGGAATTGGTTCAATTTGGTCTAAAACAGAACTTCGTCTGGTCATGGATCCCGTATGCCAATGTTCTAGTAATCTTCCAGTAGTTAGAACAAGAGGGAATTCTTCATTAATTGTTTCATCAGGAGGCAAAATTGAAGTGCTTGTCATTTTTCCTCTCCCGTTAGGTGTAGGAAAACCATCCTTGAATAAAAGCTCCGATCCTTCACTAAATTCATCTTTACATGGATAAGTAACTGAATTTTCTTTTTCTAATCTTTCCCAAGTTATGCCGTTTAAAGATTGCATAACATTTTTCATTTCATTGAATATTTCTTTGGGGCTATCATAATTCCAATTAAGACCCATTCTGACTCCAATTTCTTTAATAATCCACCAATCCTGTTTTGCATCGCCAGGCATAGGAACAGCTTTTCTTCCGATTTGTACTTTTCTATCTGTATTAGTTACAGTACCATCTTTTTCTGGCCAAGCTGATGCTGGTAGAATAACATCTGCAAATGAAGAAGTTTCTGTAGGAAAAATATCTTGCACAACTAAAAAATCTAAATTTGCTAAGGCTGCCCTAGCATGATTTTGATCAGGGTCTGACATTGCTGGATTTTCTCCCATAATATATAGCCCTTTGAGTTCTCCTTCGTGAGCAGCATTAATAATTTCAACGACTGTGAGACCTTTTTTATTATCTAATTCAGTATGCCAAAAATCACTCATTGTGGCATTATGGTTTCCTTCAACACTCTTATAATCTGGATAAAACATTGGTATTAAACCAGCATCAGATGCACCCTGAACATTATTTTGACCTCTGAGTGGATGCAATCCTGTGCCTGGTGAACCTATGTTTCCTGTTAAAAGAGCTAGAGAAATTAAACATCTAGCATTATCAGTTCCGTGAGTGTGCTGGCTTATTCCCATACCCCAAAAAATAATTGATTTAGATTTTGCATATTCCCTAGCTAAAT
>CAZNBI010000082.1:2908-5388 GCA_964571065.1 uncultured Rhodobacterales bacterium
TTTGCTCCAATAACCCAAATTACTTCAGCATTCTTTGCTTCTGAAAAAGGTGCAGTTACTGCACCAGATCCGATATTTTCTAATAAAGCTGCAACAGATGATGCGTGACATAGTCTTGTACAGTGGTCAACATTATTAGTTTTGAATGCTGTTCTTATAAGCTTTTGAAAAAGGTAAGCTTCTTCATTACTTCCTTTTGCAGATCCAAAACCTGCTAAAGAATTTGGTCCATAAGTATTCTTTATATTACGTAATTTTTTACTTACATAATCTAAAGCCTCATCCCAAGAAGCCTCTCTAAAATTAGATAAAATATAATCAGTATTAAATTTATCATTTTTTCTTTTGACAGAGTTTTCTAATCTTATAAGTGGTTTTTTTAATCTTTCAGGACTTGAAATATAATCAAAACCATACCTACCTTTAACACATAATCTTCCTTTATTTGCCGGACCTGATCTTCCAGATACTGAAATAATTTTATCTTCTTTAATATTATATGTTAACTGACACCCAACACCACAATATGGGCATATAGAATCTACTTTTCTATCAGCTTCAAATTTGAAATTTTGATTTTCATCTAAAACAGTTTTTGGCATAAGTGCCCCTGTTGGACATGCCTGAACACATTCACCACATCCTACACATGTACTTTCACCAAGATTATCATCAAAATCGAAAACAATTTTAGTTTCACTTCCTCTTCCAGAGAAACCAATAACATCATTTACCTGAACTTCTCTACAGGCTCTTACGCAAAGACCACATTGAATACATGCATCTAAATTAACAGCAATAGCTGGGTGAGAGCTATCAGGCTCAGGTCTGGATTTACTTAAAAATCTATTGTCATTTAATTTTGTTTTATCATTAACTTCTAAAAAATGACTATTAGGATTATGAACAATTTCTTTAGGTTGATCAGAATCTAGTAGTTCTAAAACAAGTGAACGTGATTTTGTTGCCTTATTAGAATTAGAAAAAACTTTCATATTTTCAGAAGGTTTTCTAATGCAACTAGCTGCCAGAACCCTTTCACCTTCAATTTCTACCATGCATGCTCTGCAATTTCCATCTGGTCTATAGCTTTCACTGGGAGAAAAACATAAATGAGGTATAGTTTCACCTAATCTTTCTGAAACTTCCCAAATAGTTTCATTAGCGAAAGCTGAAACTTTTTTTCCATTTAATTCAAATTTTATTTTATCTTTTGGCATATTTTTTTTTGGTTATTTAATTCCTACATCTTTTGGAAAAAATTTCAATACAGATAAAATTGGATTTGAAGCTGCTTGTCCTAAACCACATATAGAGGCATTTGCCATAACTTCTGAAATATCGGAAAGTAGATCTTTATCCCATTTAGAATTATTTTTTATAATATTAATAATTTTTTCTGTGCCATTTCTGCAAGGAGTACATTGACCACAACTCTCATGTTTGAAAAAAGATATTAAATTTAAAGCTACATCCGCTAAGTTATCTTTGTCAGATAAAATAACAATAGCATGTGAACCAACAAAGCAGCCATATTTAGTTAATTCTCCACCAAAATCCAAGGGGACATCACCTTTTGCTGATGGTAAAATGCCACCTGAAGCTCCACCTGGTAGATAAGCTTTAAATTTATGACCATCAAGTATACCACCACATTTTTGAATCAGTTCGTTAACTGTAGAGCCTGCAGGAGCAAAAACAACTCCAGGATATTTTACTCTTCCAGAAACTGAGTAGCTTCTAGCTCCAGGATGGTCTTTAGAACCTTTGCTTGCAAAATTTTTACCTCCTTTTTCTATGATTTCTCTTATCCAATAAAGTGTTTCAATATTATTCACTAATGTAGGTTTATTAAAAATTCCTTTTTGAGCAACATAAGGTGGTCTGTGCCTTGGTAAACCTCTTTTGCCTTCAATAGATTCTATCATAGCTGATTCTTCACCACAAATATAAGCACCAGCACCTCTTCTTATATGTATATTAATATTTAAATTTAGATATAATTTTACTTTTTTAATTTCTTTATTAATGAAAATTCTTATTTCAGGGTATTCATCCCTTATGTAAAAATAACAATCTTTAGCTCCTATGAAATAGGCCGCAATTAGCATGCCCTCTAATACTCGATGAGGATCTTTTTCTAGATAGAACCTATCTTTAAAAGTTCCTGGCTCACCTTCATCTCCATTTACAGCAACGTATTTTATTCCCTTTTCAGAGCTTACTATTTCCCATTTTTTAAAAGTTGGAAAACCAGCACCTCCTAAACCTCTTAAGCCGGAAACTTTAATTTCATTTAAAATATTAGAGTGTGTTATCTTTCCATTGATAATTTTTACTAAAGATGAATAACCACCACTTTTTATATATTGATCAAAATCTATGGTATTTTCTAAAGGGTCTTTTACCTTTGATCCATTTAAAATTTTGATTATTTTATTTTTATTTGCTTTAGGAATTAAATTATGTTTTTGAGCTGC
>CAZNBI010000083.1:0-5241 GCA_964571065.1 uncultured Rhodobacterales bacterium
ATTTCTTATCTTCAAAAACAGTAAAATTTTTCTGATTTTGGGTTTTAATATTTATTTTTTTTGTTGGAAATGATTTTTTTTCAAAATCTTTTAAACCAAGCTCTTTAAACATCTCAAATGATTTTGGGGAAAGCATGGTTGTTCTATCATCATTTATTTTATAATTTTGAATATTTTCTATCCAAAATGGAATAATGCCTTTCTTAAAAAGCGATACAATTGTTGTTTTTGCAGAAAGCCCACTGCCAAAAACAATTACTTCAAAAAAGATTTTTTCCATTTTCACCATGTCTAATTTTAAAATAGCAATAAACTTTATATTTTAAATCTATATTAATTTTTTTAAACTTTAACTGCCTTATAAAGCACTATATTATATTACTATTACTTGGTTCTATAGGAATAAAATGTTTAACCCTGAATTCGAAATATTTAATGACTGGATGTTTGGAAAATTATCTGCATTGTTGTCTGACGTCAGTCCTCCTCAAAATACAGAACATATCTTATTAACGATTGGTGAGCCTAAGAACCACCCACCTGAAATAATAAAGGAAACACTTAATAAATATTCTACAGATTGGCGGAAATACACACCTAGCAGCGGAACTAGATACTTTCGAGAAAGCGTAGCAGAATATATTTCAAAAAGGTACCCAAGTTGTTCAGATTTCTTTGACATAGATGAAGAAATTAGTCCAGTACCTGGAACAAGAGCTCCTCTTTTTCAAATTGGTCTTCTAATTAAAAATGGGAGCAAAGATAAACACATCAGCTTGGTTACAAATCCCTTCTATCATGCATGGCGTGCTGGAGCTATTGCAGCAAACAATAAAATTATTTGGATGGACGCAACAGCTGATACGAATTGGCTCCCTCAACCCAGTGATATTGAAAAAAATATTTTGAAGAAAAGCTCAATTATGTATGTCGCTTCACCCTCTAACCCGCATGGTAGTTGTGCATCTTTGCAATGGCTTGCTAAAACAATAGAAACCTGCCGAAAATATGACATATTATTATGCATAGATGAATGTTATGCAGATATATATAGGGAAGATGGTATGCCACCAACTGGTGCAACAGAAGCTTTGAATGAATTAGGTCAAGGCAGCAATGGGGTAATTATTTTTCATTCTCTTTCTAAAAGATCTTCTGCTGCTGGTCTTAGAGCTGGTTTTATTGCAGGAGACAAAGTTGTCATTGAAAAATATAGACAGTTGGTAGCAAATGGAGGTGTCTCAATTTCTGAACCCCAACTTAGAGTTGCAGAAGCGTTATATAAGGATGAAAAACATGTTGAGAAAAATAGGCAATTCTATGATAAAAATTTTCAACTTTCAGAGCAGATCTTAAAATCTACTAAGCCTCAAGGTGGATTTTTTAATTTTATTCCAGTTAAAAATGATCTTCTTGCAACTAAACACTTATGGAAAAATCACGGTGTAAAAGTGATGCCTGGTAGTTTTATGGCATTTGAAAATAATAATGATAACCCTGGTAAAAATTATCTTAGAATTGCATTAGTAAACGATGCTGACACAACCAAAAAAGGTTTAGACAAAGTATCTAATGGTCTCAAAGAGTTAGTATGAACGATTTTAATTCAACGAATAATTCAACTTTTTTGCCTAGAGGTTTTAGAGAGTTTTTCAGATCTCGTTTCAATGAAGCATTTGGATTAATAATAATTATTTTCACTACTTCAATAATAATTTCAATTTGGGGCTTTAATCCAAACGACCCGATTTATTACTTTAAATCATCTACAAAGGGCACTTTAAACATTCTTGGTAATTATGGATCTAATTTGTCTGGCTTTTTATTACACTTATTTGGTGCAGGAAGTGCATTCTTTTGTTTATTTGGATATCTTTGGGGATTTAAATTTCTTAGAAATGAGCAAATATCTAAGAAGAAGTTAAGACTGACATTATTACTGCCTTCTATTATATTATTATCAATCTTTTTATCTCTGTTCCCACTACAAACAATTTATCTTCCAGAGGGAGCGGGAGGCGCTATTGGACATTTGTTAAGTTCACTGATTCCAAACCTAAATGATGGTTGGGCTTTTGGATACCTTACTGGAGGTAACTGGCCATTAATTGTTTCTACACTTTTAATAAGTATACCAATTTATTTTTGGTCTTGTACAGCATCCAAAAAAGAAGTGGTTTCTCTTAAATCTATAATATCACCACTTCTTTATGCTTCGGGTTATCTGACAAAACTAATTTTAAAACCATTCACAGGAAAAAGAGACATTAATACAACTAAACAATCAAGAAGGATTGAACCCACTATTGCTAGTAAAAGGA
Organism: uncultured Rhodobacterales bacterium; assembly: GCA_964571065.1. Taxonomy (GTDB): domain Bacteria; phylum Pseudomonadota; class Alphaproteobacteria; order Puniceispirillales. The sequence continues at coordinate 2,322 of CAZNBI010000083.1, forward strand.
AAAGTGTAAATAATATTCGAACTGTAAATAGAAAAAAACCAAGGCAAACATCATTAAACCTTGGCACTACTGATGGTTATAATCTTCCATCTGTAGAATTATTAAACCCTTCTATCGAAGGATTAGCAGGTCCATCAGATGATGTTCTAAACGCTAATTCAAGAATGCTTGAAAGTGTTTTAGACGACTTTGGGATTAAAGGTGATATTGCAACAGCGTTAACTGGTCCTGTTGTAACTAGATATGATCTAAATCCATCTCCAGGAACCAAAACTTCAAGAGTAGTCAGTTTGGCGGACGATATCGCAAGGTCTATGAGTGCGGTTTCTGTAAGAGTTGCAGTTGTGCCAGGGCAAAATGTAATTGGTGTTGAATTACCAAACTTAGATAGAGAAACAGTTTTGTTAAGAGAGATTTTAGAAAGTGAAAAATGGTATGACACCAAATCAAGTATTCCTGTTGCTCTAGGAAAAGATATTGCGGGTGATCCTATTGTAAGAGACCTATCTGCAATGCCTCATTTACTTGTTGCAGGAACTACAGGGTCAGGAAAGTCTGTTGCTGTAAATGGTATGATCTTATCTATTCTTTATAAACACACGCCTGAAACCTGTAGATTAATTTTGGTAGACCCTAAAATGCTTGAATTATCAGTTTATGATGGTATTCCACATTTACTTACACCCGTTGTAACCGAACCCCCTAAAGCGGTAATGGCACTTAAATGGGCCGTTAGAGAGATGGAAGAGCGTTATAAGTCAATGTCAAAGGTTGGCGTAAGAAATGTATCAGGATATAATAAAAGATTGGCTCAAGCTAAAGCGAATGGTGAAACATTATCCCATAGAGTGCAAACAGGCTTTGATCCTGAAACTGGAAAACCAATTTATGAAGACCAAGACATAAGTCTAAACCCTCTTCCACTTATAGTTGTAGTTATTGATGAAGTTGCTGATTTAATGCTGGTAGCTGGAAAAGATATTGAAGCTGCTGTCCAAAGATTGGCCCAAATGGCTAGAGCAGCTGGAATTCATGTTATTATGGCTACACAAAGACCATCTGTTGATGTAATAACAGGTACAATAAAGGCCAATTTCCCAACAAGAATTTCCTTTCAAGTTTCGTCTAAAATTGATAGCCGAACAATTTTAGGAGAGCAAGGTGGTGAACAACTTCTTGGTAAAGGAGATATGCTTTTTATGGAAGGAGGAGGCAGAATAACTCGGATACATGGCCCATTTGTATCTGATGAAGAAGTTGAAAGCGTTGTAAATTTTCTAAAGCAACAGGGTGATCCTGAATATGATGATGAAGTTATTATTGAACGTGAAGAAACAAGTACATCAACAAATGACTATAAGTCTAATAGTGGTGACGACCTTTATGATCAAGCAGTTGCTCTTGTCGCAAGAGAGAGAAAAGCTAGCACAAGCTTTATTCAGAGGCATTTAAAAATTGGTTATAACCGAGCTGCTACAATTATTGAAAAAATGGAAACAGAGGGGGTTGTAAGTAGTTCAAATCATGTAGGCAAAAGGGAAGTCTTGATAGATGATCATTCCGTTTAAGAGAATACTGATCTTTTCTATTTTTTTAATGATGCCTACAAATGTTTATTCAGATAATAATATTCATATAGCTGAAAATTGGTTGAATAATATTAATTCTATGACAGCAGATTTTATCCAAGTATCTTCCGATGGAGGCTATGCAGAGGGCAAACTTTTCATAAAAAAAAATCATGGTTTTAGATTTGAATATGCTCCACCTTCGCCTTTACTTATTGTAGGAAGAGGTAACTGGGTCATTGTTCAAGATCTCGAAGAACAAACAAGTAATAATTATCCTCTATATCAAACACCATTTTCTAGATTTTTATCAGATAATGTATCCCTACAACCTAAGGGATACAAAACAGACTCAATAGTTAAGAACGGGATATTAGAAATTAAGATTGTCCCCAATGAAGATAATAATGGGCTTCTTCAATTAGACTTTTCACAAAATCCATTTCAATTGAGAAGATGGAAAATAATTGATCAGATTGGAACAGAGATAATTGTCACATTACAAAACCATAAATTTAATGTTCAACTTCCTGCAAAAACATTTCGTGGGAATCCATTAAAAATAGAATAGTATTATAAATATAATGAAAATTTTAACTTGGAATTGTAATGGTATAAGAGCCAGATTTCCTCTTATAAAAAAAATTATAGAATTAGAAAATCCAGATCTTTTATTTTTACAAGAAACAAAAATTGAAGATAAAATTTTCCCAGAAAAAGAATTTCATAATTTAGGCTATGAATTTCTTTTTTATAGAGGTGAGAAATCATACAACGGTGTAGCATGTATTTCCAAGGTGCCTTTTAGTGATTGTGGATATAGAAACTGGCATAATATTGAAGACTGTAGGCATATTTTTGTTAAAATAAAAAATACAACCATTCATAATTTTTATGTACCAGCAGGGGGTGATATTCCTGATACTACAGTTAATTCAAAGTTCTTACACAAAATATCTTTTTTAAGAGAAATGGAAAATTGGCTAAGGGATAAACCTTCCAAGAGAAATGAAATCATATTAGGTGACCTAAATATAGCGCCTATGCCTGATGATGTTTGGTCACATAAGCAATTGTTAAATGTTGTGAGCCATACACCTCAAGAAACTGATTTGTTGCTCAATGTGTTGCATTCTGGAAGTTTTGAAGATCTAATCAGACAATTTTTTCCAATACCAGAAAAGGTTTTTTCCTGGTGGTCTTATAGGTCAAAAGATTGGCGTCATAGTGATAGAGGGAGAAGGCTAGATCATATATGGGCAACAAGCAGCATATCTAAAAGAGTGTCTAAGGTTAGTATTTTAAAAGATGCAAGAGGATGGGACAAACCTTCTGATCATGTTCCTATTTTA
>CAZNBI010000084.1:0-1281 GCA_964571065.1 uncultured Rhodobacterales bacterium
TTTAAAGACAATTGATACATTGACATAGCAATGCTGTATCTAGTTGTGTCATTTCCAGCGGCAATTAATAAACAGAAGAAGTTTTTGAATTCATGTGGTTGCATTACTTTTTCGGAAGTGTTTGTACTAAGTACTTTTGATAACACACCATTTTTATCAATCGGAATTTCCTCATTTAGAATTTTTTCAGCGTAATCGTATAAATCTAAAGCGGCTGGTGAACGAAAAGGCATGAAACGATATTGACTACTATCTAGTTTATCAACGATGTGATCAGTAAATTCAGGGTCTGAATTACCTATGAGAGCGTCTCCTTTCACAACAAGCCATTCCAAATCACTGTCTGGCAAACCAAGGATCCTTCCAAGCATCATCATAGGAAGTTGCTTTGCTATTTTTTCTACAATATCAAATTCGGAATTTTCTAAAGCATCATCTACAATATTTTTAGCCAAATCTCTGACCATGCTCTCATAGTTTGAAATAGCTTTTTGAGAAAAAGCTGGAGCTAACATCATTCTAGTTATTCTGTGCTCAGGCGGGTCTGTTTCTTGAAATGTTCTTCTTGCTAAGTATTCTTCTTCGGTTTGGTCTTCAATTCTGATTCCTTTTGCTGAACTAAAGACTTTATTATTATTATTGATTTTTAAAATGTCAGCATGTTTTGTAATTGACCAAAAACCTCTTCCATTAATTTCTTCAGTCCAACATACAGGATCCTCTTTTCTTATTCTTTCAAAAGTATTATGAGGAACTCCGTTTGAAAAACTATCATGGTCACTAAGATCTAAATACCCATCATCTTTCATTATACTCTCTTTTCAGAAAAAAGATTAAATTTAATAAAATTCTCACACCATAAAGAAAAAGTATTTCCGTGTACATTATTAGAGAGAGAATCTATAGCATTTTTAAAAATTTTTGGACCAAGCATTTCTTCATATTTTTCTACAATTGTTTTCATAAACATATAGTCAAATTCTGGATGTGCCTGGGTAGTAAAAATGTGGTTGCCTTTTGAAAAACTAGAAATTTTACAATTTTGAGTTGAACCTAAAAGTTTACAACCTTTAGGCATCAAGGATACTTGATCCTCATGAAACACATATAAACTTAAATTTTCTTTAGGAGACATCCAAGGCATAAAGTTTTCAAATTTTGTTTCCTCAACACCTACATTCCATTTTATTTCTGATTTAGTAACACTACCCCCTAAGGCAACAGCAATCGCTTGATGTCCAAAACATGAACCTATAAGAGGCTTTTTATTTAAATCACAAT
>CAZNBI010000084.1:1381-2608 GCA_964571065.1 uncultured Rhodobacterales bacterium
CCGGTTTCCTCCATAAGACCTTGAGCAGCATCACCTAACATTGCTTTTTTAGCAATTTGAGCAATTTTATCCTTAACATTTTGCGGTGTTCCTTTTTTAACAAAAAGACCATTCCACAATTCAATGTTGTTAATGCCAGCTTGTTCAGCAACAGTGCCTACATTAGGAAGTTTGCCAATTCTTTCTTCACCAATATTTGCTAACACATTAATCTCTCCTAAGCATGGTTCAATAAGAGCTAGAGTTGTGTTGATTACATCTGCGTCCCCTGCTGACAGAGAATTACAGTCTAACATGTCAAAAGCTGACTCATCAGCAAATTCAAAACCGAGCTTTTTGGCAGCAGCAAAAGATGCTTTCGTTGGGACTAGACCTGCACCAAAATGTCCTAAAACAACATCATTATTCTTAGCATGAGCAGCGAGTTCTTTTAGGTTTTTATATGGCGCATCACCTGAAGCAGCTAAAACAAAAGGATATGTTAAGAATATCCCGACAGGCTCAAAACTGTCTTCTTCAATGCCAATATCAATTAATGGTCCAACTAATGGAACACCTATTACAAAAGAACCAATTACAGAGCCGTCAGCTGGTGCATCTAAAACTTCAAGTGCACCAGGAAATGGTCCGTCCCCGCCACCTGGTCTGTTTACAACAGAAGCAGGCATACCAGTTTCATTTTTCCATTCATCAGCAATCATTCTAGTAAGAATGTCTTCAAAATCACCTGGTGGCCATGGAATTAAAAACTGAACTGGTCCATTTGGGTAATCTGCATTAGCAGTACCTGAAAAAATAAATGAGAATGCTGTAATTGCAGCAATTAAAAATTTTTTCATATTTCCTCCTATTAAAATATCAAATATTTTTTTTATTATAATTCCTTATATATGAAATCAAAGTTACTACAATTACAAGAAAAATAATAAATGCTAGTGTTCCTGAGACAGGCCTATTTATTATATCACTCCAAAATTTTATCTTGCTTGCACCAGCAGTTAATTTTTCAATCATTATTGATCCAAGAACCATACCTAAGACTATTGGAACCAATGGCCAATTTAATCTTCTTAAGATATAGCCTAAAAGACCAAAACCAGCAGCAAATGCACAATCTACAAAATTATTTCTTATTGAAAAAACTCCTACAAAGGCAAGTATCATGATAAACGCACCTAAAAATTTATTTGGTATATAAATAATTTTGGCTATAAATCTTGAAGTAAA
>CAZNBI010000084.1:2708-3861 GCA_964571065.1 uncultured Rhodobacterales bacterium
GTTTGTCTTCCAACCATTGAAATTAGAAAACCTAATGCAAAAAGCATCGCAGCAATAGCCATATTTTGTCTATGAGCGAGTATTAGAAGAACAGAACCAAGTGCTGCGGCCATGAAGATATCTCTTTGGCCAAATAATGCACCGAAGTCTCTTAGATATGGCCCAAACACAATTAAGCATATTAACGCTATACTTATAGAGAAGCATCCTCCAAAAAAAGAAGATGAGTATGCAAGAGACAAAGCTCTTGGTGCATCTCCATTTTTTGTCATTGAATACCCATCATAAGTTGTAAGGGCATTCACTGGTGTTCCAGGTGTATTAATAAGAATAGCGGGTATTGCACCTCCGTACATGGCTGAACCATAGATTCCTAATAGCAAAACAAGGCTGACTAAATCTTCAAGAAAAATTGTTGCTGGTAGCAGTATTGCAATTGCTATAGCCGGCCCTATACCTGGAATAGCTCCAATAACAACACCTCCAATAGCACCGATCAAAATTGCTATTATGACATGTGTGTCAAGAAGATTAGATAGACCAAGTAGAAGGGCTTCCATTAGAAATAAATCTTCATAAATACCTCAATATTTTCAGGAAAGTATTTATAAAGCCATATATTAACTGGAGTTTTAATTTGCAGTATTGATCTAAAAATTATTACAACTATAAAAGAACATATTGTACTTGTAAGTATCCACTTCTTAGTCCTGTAGCCAAGTCTGAATGTTAAGAAGTTTGCAAAAATCATAGTTGAAATTAAATATCCAAAAATTTCAATTGCGAAAGTATATATCAGAAAATATACAATAAATTCTATGGATCTAATCCACTGAGAAATTTCGTATTGTATTTTATTTGGTATTTTTAGACGTTGTGATTTTTTAAGCGCCTTAAATGATTCATAAAGATTAATGAATGTAGCTGGTATTAAAATTACCATGCACAGCAATGGGCCAACCCATTGTTGCTTTAATATTTTACCAACTCTTTTTTGAGGTAAATTGCGAGTATCCCAGCCACTCTCAGTATTAAAATTTAAAAATAAAAAAATGACAAATAAAAGAAAAACGAGAGATAAAGTTAAATCTCCAGTTATTCGTCTAAATTCAAATAAATTTTCAACCTTAAATTTTTTCTCTTTAGGAATTAT
>CAZNBI010000084.1:3961-5222 GCA_964571065.1 uncultured Rhodobacterales bacterium
CAATAATAGTTTGATGATTTTCACTTTGACCTAAGTCAAAAAATTCCTCAGGATCATTTTTTAAATCAAATAATTGATGTTTAAATCCTTTAAAATAGACAAGTTTCCAATTTTTATCACGGATCATAAAAATTTTTGCATCATTAATACCGACATTTAACTTTTCTCTCACTGGGTATATTCCATAATCAAATTCAGAAAATACATGATCTCTAAAATCTGTGTTTACCTCACCCGTGATTATTGGCATAAGTGATTTACCTTCAAGTCTTGAATTTGGAACCTTCATTCCATTTGCCTCAATAAATGTTGGAAGTAAGTCAATTGCTTCAACAAAATCATTTGAGTTTGTTCCCCTTGTTTTGTCAGCATTTTTTCTGGGGTCAACTATAATCAATGGGATTTTTACTGAGACATCGTGAAACAGTTCTTTCTCTCCCATCCAGTGGTCACCTAAATAGTCCCCGTGATCAGATGTAAAGACTATCATCGTTTCATCCGTTTTACCTTCTTGATCCAAGAAATCAAATAAATCACCAAGATGATCATCAATCTGTTTTATTAAACCCATGTATCCAGGTAGAACGGTTTCTCTAGTTCCTTGTTTTGAAAATGTAATACCAACTTGTTCTTCCATAAACATTTTAAAAACTGGATTAGGGTTTTCTTTTTCTTTTTTATGTCTAGCTACAGGGGTAAAGCTCTCTGGACCATACATATTATGGTAGGGAGCTGGAGCCATGTATGGCCAATGTGGTTTTATAAATGACAAATGAAGACACCAAGGTGTATTACCTGTTTCTCTGATAAATTCCTTTGCTCTCATAGTCATGTAAGGTGTTTCAGAGTGCTCTTCTTTAATTCTTGCTGGAAGGCTTGAATTTCGTAAATTCCATCCAGATAAAAGTTCACCATTTTCACCTTCTGCAGAATTTGCATAATCATTCCAAGGATTAACACCTTCATAACCTTTACTATTGAGCCATCGATTATAATTTAATACTTCATTTCTATTTAAATAACCTGGCGTGGGGTGCAAACCGTCATCTTTCTCGTAAGGCTCAAAACCAGGTTCAGAAATAACCATTCCAATTTCAGTTTCCTTGTTTAAACCTAAACGATGCATTCCATCAATGTCAGCCTCCATATGAGTTTTGCCCACCACTGCTGTTCTTATGCCTTTTGGTCTGAGATAGTCTTCTATTGTTAATTCACCAATAGGAAGAGGAACTCTATTCCATGTGACGCCATTACTGAAAAT
>CAZNBI010000085.1:0-5186 GCA_964571065.1 uncultured Rhodobacterales bacterium
ATTATTGGTTTTATATCACTTTCAGGAAGAGAGAGTGCAAGTGCAATAGATATACCTCCTCTCAAGCCTGCCCAAGTCAAAATAAGAATTTCACCCTTCTCTTTTGCAATAATTGGATTGAGTAGATTTAATGGTAATGATACAGCGATTAATCTTGCTAGTACTGCGACAATTACGCAAATAATGCTTAAGCTTAGGATATTAAGTTCTGCTGACAATACAATAACTTCAAAGCCTATGAGAACAAATAATGCTGCATTTAATATTTCATCAATTAAGTGCCAAAAATCTGTAACATGTTCTCTTGTTTTTTCACTCATTGCGAATTGCCTTCCAGTGTTTCCAATAAATACACCTGCAACAACCATAGCAATTGGACCTGAAATATGTAGATTTAAAGCAATAGAATACGCGCCCATGACAAGCGCTAAAGTAGCAATTACCTCTAATACGTAGTCGTCCATAGACCTTAAAAGCAAGAAAGTTAGATAACCAGCCACAATGCCAAGTAGTGCACCACCAAATGCTTCTTTTACAAATAGACCTAAAATAGCATTTGCATCCATTGCTCCGTGTCCGCCATGGCCTGTAGAACTTCCAAATGCTATAGTGAGAAGGACTGAAAAAATAACTACAGCTACTCCATCGTTAAAAAGGCTCTCCCCTCCAATAATTGCTTCAAGTCTTTTTGGTACTTTTAATCTTTTTAGAAGACCTAATACTGCAACTGGATCAGTTGGAGTGACAATTACCCCAAAAATTAGGCAATAAATATATTCGATGTTAAAGCCAAATAATTGTGTTAGATAATAAAAACACGTCCCATTGATAAAAGTTGATAATATAACTCCAAAAGTTGCAAGAATTGAAACATGCAATTTTGCCTTCATTAGGTTATTTAAGTCAACATGTAAAGCCCCTGCAAAAAGAAGAAAGCTCAGCATCCCATTCATTAGAGTTCGATTGAAGTCAATTGCATCCAACCAGTTCTTAATAGTTTCTGACATTTGAAGAGATGGAACCACAGCTTCGATTAAAAGAACGCCTAAGCCAGATATAAGAGCAATTAAAACCAAACCAACAGTAAGAGGTAACTTTAAGTATTTATGATTTAAAAAACCAAATATAGAAACAAAAACTAATATAATTGCAGGAAGCTCAAGCATATTTACCTCTTTAAGGGTTTAAAATTTCTCTTAAATTATATTATATTTTAGTAAAATAAAAATAAATTTTATTTAAATATGTAAGTGTTGATTTAAATTTGAAAAATATATAAAAATAAACAAAAATTTAATTGATATTTTAATTCTCATTAATGATTATAAAAGCCCTCTTATTATTTGTATTTTATTTTGTGATATGGTTGCTTTTATCTGGTCATTATGACCCTCTTCTTCTCACATTAGGAGTTCTAAGTTGCATTACCTGTTTGTATGTAACGTGGAAGGCTAAATTTATTGATGAGGAAGGATTGCCTTTACATCTTTTGATGAGATTACCAATTTATACTCTATGGCTCTTTAAGGAAATTATTAAAGCAAATATTGATACTGCAAAAATAATAATTTTAAATAATCCTGACCCTCAAAACTTTAGGGTCAAATCTTCCCAAAAGACTGAAGCTGGCAAGGTTACTTATGCAAATTCTATTACGCTAACCCCAGGGACTGTTACAACAGTACTCGACGGAGACATTTTAGAGGTTCACGCTTTATCTTCAGATATGGCTGATGATGTCAAAAGTGGTGTAATGGATAAAAAAGTATCTTGGCTAGAGGGAAATAAGAATGTTTGAGCTGAGTCTGTTAATATGTGGCTTAGCTGTTATTCTATGTCTTTGGAGAGTTGCCCTTGGACCAACAGCCTATGATCGTATACTGGCTGTAAACGCAGTTGGTAGCCTAGTTATAATAGGAATAACCCTGCATGGTTTTTTTATGGGAAGACCAGAGTTTATCGATATTGCAATTCTTTATGCCTTAATCAATTTCATTGGAACAATCGCAATATTAAAATTGTTTAGTGAAAATAAAAACAAGAAAAACTAAGATGGATACATTAATAAATTTAATTTCATTTATATTTATTTTTATTGGGTCAATTACTATTTTAATTGGCAGCTTAGGACTATTAAGATTGCCTGACGTTTTTTCAAGAATTCACGCAGTAGGAATGATTGACACTGCTGGGATTGGTTTTATAATTTTTGGGCTTCTTATATACTCTGGATTTACTATTGTTTCTATAAAGCTTTTAATTTTAGGTTTTGTTTTAATATTCACTAGCCCTATATCTGGTCACGCTGTTGCTATTTCTGCTAAAAAAACTGGCTTAGAACCAATAACAAAAAAATCAGTTTATAACTCAAAGAAGGAAAATAATGGCTGAATTTTTAATAAATGGTTTTCTTATTTTTTTGTTAGCAATTATAGCTGTGGTAGCTATACGAAGTATTAAAATTTTCTCAACAGTTATGCTAGCAGGAGCATATTCACTTATTTGTGCGATTATTTTTGTTAGTTTAGATGCTGTTGATGTTGCTTTTACAGAAGCAGCGGTCGGTGCTGGATTATCTACAGTTCTATATATTGCTGCAATGAGACATCTCCCAAAAAGAGAAAAAGTTGTTAATGATAATACTATATTTGCTTTAATAGTTTGTTTTGGTGTTGGTTGTTTACTTATTTGGGCAAGTTTTGATCTACCTGTTATTGGAGATCCAATGGCTCCTATTCATCAGCACGTTGGACCTTACTATATATCAAATACTAAACCAGACATGGGAATACCAAATTTAGTAACTGGTGTGCTGGCAAGTTACAGAGGCTATGATACCCTTGGAGAAACAGTTGTTATTTTTACAGCTGGTCTTGGTGTTTTGTTATTGCTGGGTGATGGTAAAAATAGAGATAAAAATGAATGATGATCCAATTTTAAGAGTGTGTACTAAAATTATTGTGGGACCAATAATTCTATTTGGTTTATATGTCCAGTTTCATGGAGATTATGGTCCAGGTGGTGGTTTCCAAGCAGGGGTAATTGTAGCTGCTGGTTTTATTTTGCATTCTCTTATATTTGGATTGAAAGAAGGAAGAAAACTGATTTCAGAGAGATTAAATTTATTTATAATGATATTAGGTGTAATTTTATATGGTGGGGTTGGTTTAGTTTCCATTTATTATGATGCTGAATACTTAAATTATAGCATTCTCGCTCACGACACTAAACATGGACAACATATTGGTATTTTATTAATTGAATTTGGTGTCGGATTAACTGTTGCTGGAGTTATGCTCATACTTTTTCATTTATTTTCATCATGGCAAGGTAAAGATAAATGATACACGGTATTCTTGGAATTTGGAATTACTGGATAGTCATTATTTTAATGATGACAGGTTTGTTTATAGTTATTTCAAGACACAATCTCGTAAAAAAGATGGTTGGATTAACAATTTTTCAAACAAGTGTTTTTTTGTTTTATATTTCATTAGGAAAAGTCCAGGGAGGAACGGCCCCTATTTTAACTGGATATAAAGACAGTTTATATTCTAATCCATTGCCTCATGTTTTAATACTAACTGCCATTGTTGTTGGAGTAGCGACTACTGCGCTTGGATTAGCTCTTATTTTAAGAATTAAAAGTGAATATGGCACTATTGAAGAAAATGAAATTGCTAAACTAAATACAGAAGAAAACTCTAAATGATAGATTTAATAGCAATTGAAAATCATTTACCGGCTTTGCAAGTTGTTGTCCCTCTCCTTTTAGCTCCAGTTGCTATTTTAGTTTCTTTGCCTTTTTTATCTTGGCTTGTAGCTTTGTTTGGATCTCTATTTTGCTTATATTCATCAGTCTCATTATTTTTCCAGGTGTCTGAATTTGGTAAAATTAATTATTTTATGGGCGGGTGGTTACCTCCATATGGAATAGAATATGTCATTGATGACGCTTCTTCATTCATGATTGTATTAATCTCATTGATGGGTGTATTTGCAACGATATTTGCTTATCAATCCTTAAAAAAAGAAATTAATAAAAAGTCGCAATCAAAAGTTTATGGAATGTGGTTGCTTGCATTGGGTGGTTTGCTTGGATTGGTTACTACTGGAGACGCTTTTAATCTTTTTGTTTTCTTAGAAATTTCATCTTTATCATCAGTTACTTTGGTCGCATTAGGTTCAAAAAAAGACAAAAGAGCCCTAACTGCAGCATTTAATTATCTTTTAATTGGAGCTGTAGGTGCTACTTTTTATGTTATTGGGGTAGGATTATTATATTCTGTCACTGGCACTCTGAATATTGCTGACTTAACTATTAAAATTTCAGAGCTTACAGCTAATAATTCTGTTAAAGCAGGTATTAGCTTTATAATAATAGGATTGATGGTAAAAGCTGCTATTTTTCCATTGCATATATGGCTTCCATCAGCTTATACATTTGCGCCTTCTGCTGTTGCTGTTCTTTTGACAGCAACTGCCACAAAAGCTGCTCTTTATGTATTAGCGAGAATATTGTTTACCCTTCTTTTTAATGCTGATGATTTTACAGTCATTATTCTACAATGGGTATTATTGCCTGCATCAATTGTTGCTATATTTTTTGGTACTATAAGAGCTATCTTTGAGAAAGATATTAAAAAGCTTCTTGCTTTTTCTTCTTTGTCTCAAATTGGTTATATAACAATTGGCCTTACACTTGGGACAGCATCTGGTATTATGGCCTCTTTTATTCATATAGCTAATCATTCAATGATGAAAGCTGCCTTATTTATGGGAATTGGAGCTATTTCTATTCAACTAAAAAAGAGTATAAATGTTGATGACCTAAAAGGTTTGTCAAAAAGTATGCCTGTAACATCTATTTCTTTGACTGTTGTTATTTTAAGTTTATTAGGCATACCACTTACAATAGGTTTTATATCAAAAGTATATTTACTTAAGGCAGTATTTAGTCATGGTAACTGGCCAATTTTATTTATTATTGTGCTGACAAGTTTTTTAGCTCTCGGGTATGCTTGGCAAATGATTGAGAATTTATGGATGAAGCAACCTGTTGATACGACTTTAACAATAAAAGATGATCCTAAAATTTATATTCCACTAGTTGTTTTAGCTGTTTTTAATATATTATTTGGTATTTATGCTTATCCAATTGTTAATTCAGCCTTCAATGCTTCAGC
>CAZNBI010000086.1:0-4978 GCA_964571065.1 uncultured Rhodobacterales bacterium
TTCAAAAGAGTTTCAGGTTTTTTAGTCTCTATTTTTTTTATTGAAGGTATCATAGCTTCAAGTAAAGAACTCATTTCTAATTGTGCTAGATACTTTCCAACACAGCTATGTATCCCATACCCAAAACCAAGATGCTCATTAAAACTTCTTTCAATATCAAATTTATGAGAATTCTTAAAAATTTCTTCATCTCGGTTAGCTGATGCAAATAACATCATTACACGTGAATTTTTAGGAATATGATAACCTTCAATATCAATATTTTTACTTGCCTTTCTAGAAAAAGACCTGATCGGTGATCCAAGTCGAATAGCTTCATTGATAGTATTCTTAATTAGGGATGAATTTTTTTGTAATTTTGTCCATTCATTATAATTTTCTGATAGCAAAAGTATTAAATGAGATATTGCAGAAATTGTAGTGTCTAGACTTGGGTTTATATAATCTCTTATTAAACGATTTCCTAAGTTCTTTTCTAATAAGCCATCCTTTATAAGCTGCAAAATTCTTCCAATCCAACTATTTTGTTCAACTGTCTTGAGATTTAATTTTCCTGTAATAAATTTTCTTAATTTAATAATTTCTTCAACGCCTCTTTTTCCTCTTTGATTCTGCACACCTATTACATCAAAGGAGGCACCAGCCCAATTAAGCATATTATCTTTTCCAAAATCTGGAACACCAACCAAATCGCGAACAATATTCAGTGGTAAAAATTGAGCCAGATCAGAAACAGCATCAAATTCTTTTTGTTTTATTAATTTATTAATTAATTTAATAGATTCTTTTTTAACTATTGGGGATATTTCATTAATATTTTTTGGCATCAGAGGCGGCAACATTGCTTTTCTCATGACTTTATGAACAGGTGGATCAGATGAAACTATTTGTCCTTTTACGTACTTGCATCCTACCTCATCTGCAGCAATTCCATCACCACTACACAAAGATTCAAAATCAAATAGTGCCTTTTTCAATGCTTTAAATTTGGTAATAGCAAAGTTGTTTAATTGAGGAATATAAACAACAGGTCCAAGTTGTCTCATTTTGGTGTAATGATAATGTGGCATTTCAATGAACGCGTCTGAATAAAAATCACAATCATAATGTGGTATCGATTTCATTTTAATATCTCAAATAGTTAAAAAATATTAATTCTTTCTAATATTGAAAATAACTTCATAAAATCCTGCTAATAAAATGGCAAATGCACCTAGCCATTGGATAGGAAACATTTTTTCATCTGGTATTAAAATTGATGCAGAAAACATTGCAACTATTACTTCTGACATCATTAGAATACCTACTCTTCCTGGTGATAAGAACTTTGCAGTAAAAAATATTATACAGAAGCTAGGCAATAACAGTAAGTTCGCCCAGATAAAAATAGTATATATGGAGTTGATAATTAGACTTAAGTCAGGTAAAATCTCAGGCACAAAATAAAGAGGAAAAAACAAGGAGAAGATTGTAGAAAATATAAAACAGAACAAAGTTAATGGTATTATATTCATATTGGACCATCTATTTATGAAAGTTGCACCTAACCCCCAAAATATTCCTGACATTAAACCATAAAAATCTCCAATATTTAGAGGTTTGTTCCCTGACTGACTACCGGATAAAAGTAGTAAAAGACCAATTATAGCAATTATAATTGAAGCAACTCTGCCGAATGTTAATTTTTCAGATAACCAGATTATACCAAATATGGTTGACCATATAGGTGTCAAATAAAATAATAACGTCGCTCTGATGACAGTAGTTTCTACAAGTCCTTTGGAATAAAAAGTTATGGCCATTCCAATTGCAAGTGACGCATACAAAATTGGTTTAAGTGATTGCTTAAATTTACTGAAAAAAAGAAAAAATAATGGAACTAATACAATAAGTGGAAATGCATTAAATATTATTACAGTCCATGAAGCACTTATACCAGAACTTTCAATCTGTCTTAGGGGTATCCAAAATAAACCCCAAAAAGCTGCACTAATTGTTAATGCAATACTTAAATTTAATGCTGAATGAAACTTTGAAAACAAAATTTAACCTTATTAAATTACTCATTTATTGATTATTTAAAGAATGTTAAAAATTCAATATTAATTTAATATTTTTTAAAAATTATGAATAATTCTAGGAAAGTAAATTTTGGCATCCCTAAACTAGAAGTCTTAAATCAAAATGATGGATCAA
This sequence comes from uncultured Rhodobacterales bacterium, assembly GCA_964571065.1. Lineage (GTDB taxonomy): Bacteria > Pseudomonadota > Alphaproteobacteria > Puniceispirillales. Next base: position 2,197 of record CAZNBI010000086.1, read on the forward strand.
TAATTATAAAGAATATAATTACACCAGATGAATGGCCATCTAACATTATTTTAAAATTAATGCACTGGTCAACAAAAACACCGGAAACAATTTTTTTAGCTCAAAGAAATCATTCAAATTTATGGGAAAAAATCTCATATATAGAAACACTTAAAAAAGTTAAAAGTATAGCGTATTTTTTATTAAATCATAGGTTATCAGAAAAGAGGCCATTATTAATTTTATCTGGAAATGATATTAATCACGCTTTAGTTGCACTAGCTTGCTTGTATTCAAAAATTCCTTATTCTTCAATATCGCCTGCCTACTCTCTTTTTGAAGATGATTTAGATAGGTTGGGAAAGATAAAAGAAATTTTAAGCCCTGGTTTTGTCTTTGCTGATGATGGAAAAATATTTCAAAAAGCTATTAGGAAACTGGTTCCAGAAAATAAAGCTTTAGTTGCTAAAAATCCGTTAAATGAAAATTATTTAATTGATAAAATTGTTAATCAAAGTGTGGATATTAATCTAAAAGAAGTGGATACAAAACCTAATGACATAGCTAAGTTTTTATTTACAAGTGGTTCTACAGGATCGCCTAAAGCAGTTATACAAACTCATCAGATGTTATGTAGCAATATTTCGATGGCAACTAAAGCCTATGAATTTATTAAAGAAGAACCACCTGTTTTGGTTGATTGGATGCCATGGTCTCATGTTGCAGGAGGAAATAAAGCTTTTAATTTGGCATTATATAATGGAGGGACCTTTTATATTGATAATGGTTCTCCAAACCCAAATAACTTTGCGAAAACAGTAAAAAATCTCTCTGATATTGGTCCTACATGGTACTTCAATGTTCCAAAGGGATATGAGCTTTTAGTAACAGAGATGAGTAAGAATACTTTGCTTGCAAAATCATTCTTTAAAAGAATTAAGCTATTTGTTTACTCAGGTGCATCAATGCCAAATCATGTTTTTAAGCAAATGGAAAAATTATCAGTGGAATATACAGGTGAGAAAATATTTTTTTCTGCAGCATATGGTGCAAGTGAGACTGCTCCAATGACTACAATGCCAACTTATAGATGTAACTTTCCAGGAAATATTGGAGTTCCGCAGTTTGGTACTCAAATGAAATTAATTCCATTTGGTGACAAATTTGAAGTAAGGCTAAAGGGACCGCATATTACACCAGGATATTGGAAGGATGAAATTCAAACATTAAAATCATTTGATAAGGATGGTTTCTTTAAAATTGGAGATGCACTTAAATTTCAAGATAAAAGTAATCCAGATTTGGGGTTTTATTTTGACGGAAGGCTGTCTGAAAATTTTAAATTAAATACAGGGACCTGGGTTTCTGTAGGGGCTGTAAGAAGCAAAATTCTTAATGCATTTGGTGGCATTGCAAATGATGTAATAATAGTTGGAGAAGATCAAGAATTTTTGAGTGCTATTATTATTCCAAATATTATTAATTGTGCTCAAATTGCCAAATTAGATTATTCAATAAATAAGCAAGATATACTTTCAAATATTAAGTTAAAAAACAAAATAATTAAAATTTTGAAAGATTATAAGAACAAAACTGAAAGTAAGTCACAATATATTAAACGAGTAATCTTTTTTTCTCATAAACTTTCAAGGTCAAAAGGAGAGATAACTGATAAAGGGTCAATAAATCAAATGGCTTTTATATTGAATAGAAATAGTTTGGTAAAAAAATTGTATGCTAATAAATTAAAAAATGTAATTAATATTTAGTTTGGTTATAAATTTTATTTATTACAAATTAGACTGGGATTCTTTTATCAATTTTTCCAATACTGACTTTGCAACAGGGGATAATTTTATTTTTTCAATATCTTTTAAGTTATGAAAGTTATTTCCTACAATAACTAGTCCTAACATGCCCATGTTGCCATGTGGTGTACAATGATATAGATAAACTCCTGGTAAATCAAAATTGACTTTATAAAAAGAATTAAACCCTGACTTTTCTGGAAGAGAATTCATGTTTGGGCCACCCAGAAATTCAACATTGTGATCAACATTAGGCAACCACTCTATAGTGTCACCAACATCAATATGAGCAACTTCTATACTGTAGGTGTCATATGGAGTAAAATCAATTTGGATAGTTTTTGCATATATGGTTGGAGAAGTTACCAATAATGATAATAGGAAAAAGTAATTAATTTTATTCATTTTAAATTACTCCAATCACTTCGTGGAACGAGAATGCATTCACTTGATGAATTTTTAGGCCAACACCAAATTGATAGAAATGGATTTTCATTCACTCGCATAGCATGTTCTTTAAATGGTTCATTATAAATAATAGAACCAGGTTCTTGAAATTGCCATCCTGAATTTCCAAATCTCCACTCAGTGCCATTTGTTAAATTTATATATAATTCAGGTGCTTCATGTTTATGGTCTTTGTAAAAAATATTTGGCTCTAAGAGAAATAGGCCTAGTCTAAGCTCTTCAGATTTAAAATGTCCAAATCTTGGACCAATCAACTCTGTATTCATATTTCCATTTAAATAATCATTACCAACATCACTATTTTTATTATAGAATGAACCATTGTCTACATTCCATTTTAATTGCTCTAAAGCTAAATAAATTTTTTCTTTTAACTTTTTAAGAGGCTCTTGAACTATTATTTCTAATGCTTTGTGAAGTGATTGTTCTTTAGGTGGATTATTTCCTTTAAAGTTTTGAAATTGGTTTTCTTCAAGACTTAAAGTTTTTAGTTTATTGAATATTTCTATCTGATTTTTATTAGATTT
>CAZNBI010000087.1:0-4978 GCA_964571065.1 uncultured Rhodobacterales bacterium
AATGCAGAAGATGTATTAAATGATATCATTAATTCTGGTTTAGAGCATCATATGGCTCTCTCATATGGAGACCATACCCAACTTCTTAAAGAAGTTGCATCAACTATGGAACTTCCAGTGCAAGAGATTTAAGGAAAATAAATGATTTTAATTACTGAATTTATGGATGAAGAAGCAATTGATTTTTTAAGATCAAAATATGAAGTTGTATATGATAAGGAACTTGCAAACAAACAACAGGATATTCCTAATAAAATGAAAGATATTAAAGCTCTTATTGTTCGAAATCGAACGAAAGTTTCAAAAAATCTTTTAGAAAAATCTCCAAACCTATCCTGTGTAGGAAGACTTGGTGTTGGATTAGATAATATTGACCTAACAGCATGTAGGGAAAAAAACATTAATGTATATCCTGCAACAGGGGCAAACACAAATAGTGTTGTTGAGTATGTTATAACTACAGCTTTGGTATTATTAAGAGGAGCATTTAATAAAAACCATCAAATGATTGCTGGCGCATGGCCTAGAGAAGAGAGTTCAGGTAATGAAATTTCTGGTAAAACACTTGGACTTGTTGGTTTTGGCGAAATCGCTCAAAAAACCTCAATATTGGCAAAAAGTTTTAATATGAAAATTATAGCTTACGATCCTTTTATTGAAGAAACATCAAATCTATGGAATGGAGTTACAAAAGTATCATTGGATGAACTTTTAAGATCATCAGATGTAGTCAGTATTCATACTCCTCTTAATGAAAATACTCATCACTTAATAAATTCTGATAATTTAAAGCTTTTAAAACAATCTTCCGTAATTATAAATGCAGCAAGAGGTGGTGTCGTAGATGACAAAGCCCTTGCAAAACTATTAAGAGGAAACAAAATAAAAGGTGCCGCTCTTGATGTATTTGAAACAGAGCCAATGGATCAGTCTTCAGGCGATTATTTTAAAGGTTTGGACAATGTTATTCTTACTCCTCATATAGGGGGCGTAACCTACGAAGCAAATCAGCAAGTGAGTTCAATGATTGCTAAAAAAGTTGATGAACACCTATCAAATTTATAACAACTTAATAGATTTTGAACCAACAATATCACCACTTAAATTATAAATTTCAGAATTAAAATGTTTAGCTAACTTTTTAGATATTTTATAATTTAGTAATTTTAAAACTTGCCCTAAAGCAAATTCTACCGCCCTTCTTGAACCGTCTCTACACTTCAAAACTAAACCTAATCCTAAGTCATTTAGTGAGCAGAAATATACTGCTTCAGCACCCATTTTTGGTGTTATTTTGTTCCCTAAGGTCTCGGCTATCGCAGTACAAATTCTATTATCACCTGCTATAAAGAAAGGCTCCTTATATATAGCATTAGCAATTAATCTTTTACCATTTCGCAAGCTATCTGGAAGATTTTTATCATCAGCAAATCGAGCTAACGCATGACCCCAAATTTTTAAAGGAGCGCTGAAAGCTGGCACCCCACAACCATCAACACCATACGGGTAATCAAGAATATTTTTATTAGTAAGAAAATTTATTGTCTCTACTATTTTTTTTTGCACAGGATGATCTAATCTTTCATATCCCTTTATATCAGCGTTGAGTAATTTACAAAGCAAAAGCATACCAGAATGTTTACCACTGCAATTACTTTGAAGTGTTGAGGGTTGTGTATATTTTCTTACCTGATTTATAAGTTCATTTTTCTCAAGAGACCAGTGAGGCCCACAAATTAAATTTTTATGAGATAAGCCATTCTTTTTCAAAATTTTTTCTACAATATTGATATGTTCTTTTTGCCCGTTATGGCTTGAGCAAATTACAGAATATTCCTTCTCCGTAATTTCAGGGTTCATTGAAGATAAAGTTAAACACTGAAAAAGTTTTGTTGCTGAACGAGGGTAAACTATTCGCTCTAAATCTCCAATAGCAACTATAGGTTTGCCATTAGTATCACTTAAAACAATATCAACCAGATGCTCACTTTCTATTCCTGAACCTCTTGAAAAAAAAACAGAAAGAGGTTCACTTGAAGAAAATGGTAGTGTTATATTTTGCAAAGAAACAATCTCAAACTTAGTTAATTTTATATTGATAGATGATAAAAGTTTTTAATATCAAAACAAACAAAATTTTTCTTTTATTACTGATGTGCATTTCGCTCATTTTAAGTAATTTGAGTTTTGCACTTTGGCCAATATTCTTAGTAGAATTTAAAGATATTTGGATGCTTACTAATACAGATGTAGGATGGATTAGTGGATCATATTTTATTGGTTATCTTCTACTTACACCTGTATATGTTGGATTAACAGACAAATATGATGCAAAATGGATTGTTATTATAGCAAGTATCTCTGTTTGCTTAGCGTGCTTTTCACTTTGGTTTTTTGCAGTAGGTTTCTGGTCAACTTGTCTTATTTGGGGAGTAGTAGGTTCTGGTTTAGCTGGAACTTATATGCCTGGACTACAAGTTTTAAATGATCGTTTGAACATGACCGATAGAGTAAAATTAACTCCATGGTATACATCATCATTTGGCTTGTCTAATGGGATCAGTTTTGCAGTAATAGGTTATCTTTTTGCTAATTTTTCATGGAAAATTGCATGTTATACAACTTCAATATCAGCAGCTTTGTCGGCAATAATTATTTTATTTTTAACAACTTCTCATAATCAAAAAAAGGATATTACTGAAAGAAAGTTTTTTGATTTAAGGCCTGCATTTAAAAATAAAGAGGCTTTAGGATATATTTTTTCATATGGTACACATACTTACGAATTATTTGCATATAGAGCTTGGATATTTACCTTTCTCTTGTGGGCAAGCCTAAGAACACCAAACACTATTTCATCAGAACTAATTTCTTTGATTATAGGAATATTTATGTTTATAGGAATGGTTTCCTCACTAATGGGTGCCAAATTTTGTTTAGACTATGGTAGAAAAAAAGTATTGATGATTATTGGATTTGCTACTTTTGTATTTTCAGTTATCTGTGCAATTTCTATTTCATTACCCCTTTGGGTAATAATAATTTTAGTAGGGATCTATCATGCATTTATTATGCTAGACTCTGGAGCACTCACTGCAGGCACAGTTTCTGTTTCAGATGACAATGAAAGAGGAGCAATATTAGCATTCCATTCTATTATAGGTTTTGCTGGAGGCGCAATTGCTGGTCCAATTATAGGTTTTATTCTTGATATCAATGGTGGAACTAATAATACAAGTGCTTGGATTTTTGCATTTATTTCTATGGGGTTAGGATCATTATTTGTTTTCTTAATTCAGTATCGATCTCTAGTAACAAGAATTAAAAATTAACAAGGTTTTGGCCTTTTAAACCAAGAATTTGACGTGTATCTTTTGGTGTTGCTATTTCCATTCCTAGTTCTTCAAGAATTTTTCTAATTTTTTTAACTTGATCAGCATTGGATTTTGCTAATACACCTTTTTCAAGATATATCGAATCCTCTAAGCCAACTCTAACATGACCTCCCATCATTGCAGCTTGTGTAACAAAAGGCATTTGGAATCTTCCAGCAGCTAAAACAGACCAGATATAATCATCACCGAATAATCGATCTGCAGTTTGTTTCATAAACATTACATTATCCATTTCTGGACCAATACCTCCTAAAACACCAAAAATTGATTGTACTAAGAAAGGTGGTTTAATTATTCCCGCATCAACGAAATACGATAAGTTATATAAATGACCAATATCATAACATTCATGCTCAAATTTAGTACCATGATCATCACCCAACATTTTGACAATCTTACGTACATCTCCAAAAGTATTTCGAAAAATAAAATCTTCACTTGCTTCTAAAAAAGGTTTTTCCCAATCATTCTTCCAATTCTTAAGTTTGGAAGCAGCAGGAAATAGTGCAAAATTCATAGAACCCATATTCAATGAACACATTTCAGGCTTAAATCTTAAAGGAGCTTCTAGTCTTTGCTCAACTGTCATCTCAAGACCACCTCCAGTTGTAATATTAACTACAGCGTTTGTAGCTTCCTTTATAACTGGTAAAAACTTATTAAAGATATTTGGGTCTGAAGTAGGTCTTCCATTTTTTGGATCTCTAGCGTGCAAGTGTAATATTGAAGCCCCAGCATTGGCTGCATCGATTGATTGTTTTGAAATTTGTTCTGGGGTTAGCGGAAGATAGTCCGACATACTTGGAACATGAATACCACCTGTAACAGCACATGTTATTATAACTTTATTATTTTTTTTTGCCATAATCTATTTTACTATTTTAAATAAAAGGTAATTCAGTCATTGTTCCCGTATATTCTATACCATTCTTATTAACTTTAACTTTTTCACCAGACTTTAGTTTTACTGAAACTAAACATAAGCCAATATTTTTCTTAATTCTTTTTGACCATATTCCACATGTCATATCACCAAGTTTTTCATTATTTACAAAAATATCATACCATACACCATGAGACTTGAATTTTTCTTCAGTGTCTAAAACAATGCCCAATTGATGTCTTTTTGGACCTTCTTGGTTGATTTTTTTTAGTGCTGATATGCCAATAACATCTTCGGGTACATCAAGGTCGACATATTTGCCTAATCTAACTTCATACGGATTTGTATTGTCATCAGTATCACCACCCCAAGACAGCAACCCACTTTCAATACGTTCAACAGTATTTGGATATCCTGGACCTATATCCCAAGGCTTACCTGCCTCCTTAATTATATCCCAGAGTTCGTCTCCTTTTGATCCATCCATTAAATATAATTCATAACCGCCCTGTTTTGACCAACCAGAACGGACTAATAGAAGTGGAATACCGTTTAAAGAAGTCTCCTTAAAATAAAAATATTTTAAGTCTTTAACCCATTCTCCAAAAACCGAAGAAATCACATCAACTGCTTTTGGACCCTGAATAGCCATTGGAGATACATCAGGTTCTATAATATTTACATTTAAATTTCTTTCATA
>CAZNBI010000088.1:0-4933 GCA_964571065.1 uncultured Rhodobacterales bacterium
GAACTACGTGATCCCAAATTCTTTTCTATATATTTAAATAGAGGATGAGCATTTTCTCCCCTAACATTACTTGTTTCTGTCATTATGAAATCTACATTAAAGTTAACTTCACAAAAGTTTTTAACTTCAGTATTTGTTTTAGCCTCTTGATTAAAGTCATTAGACGGTACTCCAATAACTACGAGTCCATCTTTTCTGTATTTGTTCCAAATATTTTGTAATCCAGTAAACTGTCTTGTAAAGCCGCAAAATGATGCAGTGTTTACAACAAGGAATGTTTTATCTCTATAATCTTCCAAAGAAATTTTATTGCCATCTATAGAATTAAATTTAAGATTATAAAATTCTTCAACAGAGAATTTGGCATTAGTTTGTAGAGCAGCAAACATAAAAATAGCACCAATAAAATATTTTAAAAATTTGGTCATTTTGGTTATTTAATAATAATTTAAAATAAATCCAGCTTTAAGATAATTTTTTTAATTTTTTCTTGGATTTGATGCCCTTCTTAAAGCAAAATTTTCTTCTCGTTTTGCGAGCATTTCTTCTCGTTTGCCCAAAGCAAGACAATCTGGGCAAACGCATTCACCAGCTAAATCCCAACTTTCAAGTAAATTAGGTGAGTGATGGCACCAGCAACTTCCAGGTGGACCTGAAGTGCAAACAAATTCTGCGCCACATTTTGTACATTTTAAGTCTTGATTTCTGACTTCTTCATTTTTTAAAATTTTTTTTGTCACTTGCTTTTATATATCCCAGTTTTATCCCAAATCTCTTTGATCCAACTTTTAATTATTAAAGCTTCTTCCCATCTATTGGATAATTCTTTTCCATTTTTATCTGTTATTGCATACTCTGGTGGACCTAATTCACATAAAAAATAACAAGTTCCTTCTGAATTTCTTAGTCGCCATTTTTCAATACCTTCATGCCACCAATCTTTAAAAAGATTAACCCATTTCTGATGTTGTGGAAAGTCAATTTGTAGTTGAATTTGCTGCCTACTTGCTACACGCCCTTGAAAACTATCTGACCTATCTAAAATTCTTGAAATCATTCCCAAGTCTCTTTCTGAAAGTGGATACCAGAACTCTCTATCTACGACATAGTGAGAGAGATCTGAACACATTCTCATTTCAGGAATTGCATCAAGCAATTGAAGTGTTGAATAAAGATCATTTGTAATGCAATTGCGATGTGTTTCAAATTGGATGGGAATACCAATTTTATCAGCCATATCAATCCACTTTCTAATTACTGGAATCATGCCATCAACTGATATTGGCATAACTTGACCAATCACATTAATAAAAGGCGAACCAAAATCTTTAGCCATTTTCATAGTGTCACTTAGAGAATTTATAGTTTTTGGGAAAGCCACAATTAATGGTGTAAGGCCAATTTTTTCCATTAGTGGTTGTAATTCAAATGCTTTTTTAACATCTGAAGCACCTAGGTCTATAGCCATACCATTATAACCAGCTTCAAAGACTAGCTCACATATTTTTTCATCAGGTAATTTTTCACCTGTATCATCGTGAGGAGACATTGCCCAATAAGAAGTGAAAACTTCTAATTTTTGTTGCAAGTTTATTCAGCAGGCACTCTAACTTCAGTGCCATCCTTTCTTGATATAACCCATACTTCGTTCATGGGCCATTGACTTTCATCTTTTTGCCAAAGCCTTTTTATGACTTCAATTTGAAATTCAAAATAGCCCATACTGTAAACATTTCCTGATTTTTTTTCAATTTTTGAATTAAGCTCTTTTAACTTCCAAAAAGGCACTGATGGAAAAGTATGGTGTGCAGTGTGGTAAGGCATTTGCCAGCATAACCATTTCATCAAAAAGTTTGTTCTAGTTGAACGAGTGTTTTGAAGAATGTCTTTTTTGTGTGTTAAACCGAGATGCTCAATAGTATTTTGCATTTGATGAATTGGTTTTGTAATTAACATTGGAAGTATCCAAAAAGTTAGAGCAGCCCAACTATTAAAGTATAAAGATAAAATAAAAATTATGAGGTAACCTAAAACATGCAATCTAGATTCTAAAATTACCTTTTTATATTCAGAAGGATTGATGTAAGGCTCGATTACAACACCTCTAGCCCTCCTCAATATACCTACGATCCTGTTACGCCAATATGTTACCCCCCAAAACCATAAAAGATATGTTGCAATTGTGAATGGTTCTCTAACTAATTCACCATCTTTTTCCCAGTCTTGTGTCCATTTATGATGAGCAAAATGCATAATTTGATCAAAGTCTCTTGGAAAGAGCATAAAAAATCCAATTATTCTTCCAAAAAATTCATTCAACTTAAAAGTTTTAAATACAGTCCCATGACTTAATTCATGTTGGCCAGCATAAAGAAAATTTATCAACACACCTAAAGCGAAACCAGAAGCAAGCGACCACCAAGAATATATTAATTTGTAATGTAAAACACTTATTAAGAGGATAGCAATAAGGTGACTAAACAATTGAAAAAAACCCATAAAGTTAGATTTTTCATTTAGTCTTCTCAGTTCGCTTGGTTCAATTAATTCTCGCCGTGAAAAATTTTCCTGCATATTGTTACCATCAATGAATTATTTTAATCTTTATAATTAATACTATATTATATTATTTAACGTAACTTTCTAAAAAAATGAATAATTTATTTTTAAAAGTATCAATTTTATCTGCTTCTATTTTATTAATCATAGCCTTAATAATATATTTTAAAATTGATGAAGTTTCAAAAAAAAATGATTTGACGTTTGACACTCCATTTAATCTCACATCACATAAAGGTGAAAAAATTTCTGAAAAGATATTTTCTTCCAGACCAACTATTGTATTTTTTGGTTTTACACATTGTCCCGAGGTTTGCCCAACAACATTGTATGAAATTTCTTCTTGGATTAATGAAATAAAACTATCAAAAGAACAAATCCAAGTGTTGTTTGTTTCACTTGATCCTAAAAGGGACACAGTTCAAAAATTGGAGGAGTACTTATCAAATTTTGATGAAACCTTTAAAGGCCTTACAGGTGATGAAAATGAAATAGTTAAATTAGCAAATTCTTGGGGCATATATAGGAAAATTGTACCTACAGACGATGATTACACTATTGACCACACATCTACAATTTTTCTAATTAATCAAAACTCTTCTTTAAGAGGAACTATAGCATATAGAGAACATTCAGATGTAGCCATAGCTAAAATCAAAAATCTTATTCAGAAAAACCAATAGCTATAACTATAACCTTTCAGATTTCTCTTTTATACATTCATATGCAACTTCAATATCATTTTCCTCCATTTCTAAAGTTCCAGCCATAAATCTTATAACAAATTTTTCTTCAACTTTTGTTGGCGTTAGATAAATAAGCCCCTCATCATTAATCTCTTTAACAATTTTTTCATTAAGCTCATTGATATTTTCGTTATTTTGATTTATGAAACGAAAAGTAAAAAGACCCAAGACTGGTTCAGTAATTACTTCTATATTCTTCAATAATTTTATTTTGTGGAAAAGTTCTTCAGACCAATTTATGTGATTACGAATTAATTTTCTAATCCCAGACAATCCTTCTGATCTAATTAAGAACCATAATTTTAATGCTCTAAATCGTCTTCCTAATGGAATAGTGTAATCTGACAAATTAGTAATACCCTCTACTCCTGAAGTTTTTAAATATTCAGGTGTCAGTGATAAAGTATTTTTCTGAACATTCATATCTTTTAAAAAGTGAACTGAACAGTCAAACTGTGCACCTAGCCACTTGTGGGGATTAAATACAATAGAGTCAGCCTTACCAATTCCTTGCCATAAGTATTTATATTCATCACATATAATCGCAGAGCCAGCCCATGCTGCATCAACATGAAAATATAAATTTTCATTTTTAGCAATTTTTCCAATTTCATCTAGGTTGTCATATGACCCTGTAGAAGTACCGCATGTCACTCCCACAATTCCAGCGGGAATAAATCCTTTTGTTCTGTCATTGTCTATTGCATCAGACAAAGCCACTGGATCCATAGATCTAAATGCACCGTAAACGGGAACTCTTACTAAATTATCTTCGCCTATGCCAGAAAACCATATTGCTTTATCCAAAGAGCTATGGTTTTCAGTTGATGCATAAATTCTAAGCTTCCCTTGACCCGACAAACCAACTTTATTCCCTTTCCAGTTTAATGCCTTTTCTCTCATTGTTAATATAGCTGTTAGAGTGGCAGAAGAAGCTGTGTCTTGAATAATACCCCCAAACCCTTTAGGGATATCTAGAGAAATTCTAAGCCATTCAATAACTTTTTCTTCTAGTTCAGTAGCGGATGGTGAAGTTTGCCAAAGCATGCACTGCAAACCCATTGTATTTGTTAAAATTTCTGCAAACACAGAAGCTGGGGCTGCATTTGCGGGAAAGTAAGCAAAAAATCTTGGATGTTGCCAATGAGTTACGCCAGGTAAAATAATTTTTTTAAAGTCGTCAAAAATTTGTTCAATGGATTCCGGATTTTCAGGAGGATTTGGTGGTAGTGAATTAAATGTTTCTCCCGGTTTATTTTGAGATCTAACAGGATAATTACGAAGATTTTTTCTATATTCAGACCCCCAAACCACAGCCTCTTTGCCCCATTTAATATACTCATCCCAATCCATTTACGTACCTTCCCTAAGATAATTTTAATTCTTTTAATTACTTGACGCTATCTGCTAAACTAATTTTGTCAATTTATAATAGTATGTTAGGAGAAGTAAATGCGTGCTTTGATTCAAAGAGTAACTCAAGCGAGTGTTTCAATAGATAATAGTACGATTTCCGAAATAAAGCATGGGCTCCTGATTTTAGTTTGCGCTATGAATAATGATAATGAGGAAGATGCTGAAAAAATGGCTTCAAAAATCTCAAAAATAAGAATTTTTAATGATGAAGC
>CAZNBI010000089.1:0-1195 GCA_964571065.1 uncultured Rhodobacterales bacterium
AACTGATTTTGTTTTTTTCATTAAATCCCAATATAAACCCCAATAAACATTATTTTTAGCATAAAGTCTTAATCTTACAGTAATTGCACTATCACCATAACTAACTACCAATCCTTGAGGGCTTGGTTCTTTTAAAACTCTCTCATCTTTCGCAAGAGTTAATAATGTTTTAATTACATATTCTAAGTCTGAATTATATGAGACTCCAATATCAATATCCATTCTTCTTGTATTGTATCTGGAGTGATTTACTATTGTAGAAGACCAAATTTTACTATTGGGTACAGAGATAAATACGTTATCAAATGTGTCTATTGTAGTTGTAAACAAACCTATTTCTCTTACGGTGCCAGAGATATCAGAGGCTTCAATCCAATTACCAACTTTAAATGGTCTAAGGAATAGAAGCATCACTCCAGCAGCTACATTAGATAAAGTGCCTTGCAATGCTAAACCAATTGCCAACCCAGCCGCACCTAACACCGCAATTATAGAAGTAGTGTTTACACCAAACTGAGCCAAAACAGCTATAATGGTTACAACTAGAAGAGCATAACGAATGACAGATCCAGCAACTGGTGGCAAAGTTGGATCTAATTTGTCAATTCTTATAAGGGCTTCTTTAACCCATTTGCCTATTCTTGATGATATCCAAATACCAACAATAAGAGTGATTACTGCTGCTAAAAAATTAATTGACCAATCTATTCCTAATTGAATAATAACTGGTAATTGATTTGAAAAATTAATATATTCCATATTTAAATTTTTTTTATTGAAACTTTATTATGATTTTAATCTTTTAGTAAATTAATTCTACCCCTAATAATTTGTTTATATTATTAATACATCAATAAATGCATGTAATTTAAATTTATGAGTTTCTAATGAAAGTTTATAATTGGAAAATTAAAGATGAAAAATTAAATATTGAGCCAAGTGCAGCTGCAATAGGTAACTTTGATGGAGTGCATCTTGGACATAAAAAAGTGCTTGAAGAAGCAAAAAAACTTTCAACGGAAAAAAAATTACCTATTTCAGTTTTAACATTTGAGCCCCATCCAAGGGAATTTTTTTCAAGTGAAAAAAATAACTTTTTACTTCAAACTAATTCGCAAAAAATTGAAACACTTCGTAAGCATGGCATTGATAATTTAATAAATCTAAAATTTGATAAAAATTTAAGTGAATTACA
>CAZNBI010000089.1:1295-4911 GCA_964571065.1 uncultured Rhodobacterales bacterium
CTTATAATGCCTGCTTTTGGTGTTTATTCAGTTTCAGTCAAAGGCATTGAAAATAAAATTTATAATGGTATTGCAAATATTGGAAGAAGGCCAACTGTAAATGATAGGGGAGTATTGCTTGAGGTAAATATTTTTGACTTTAATAATAATATTTATGGTAAAGAAATATCCGTCAATCTATTAAATTTTATTAGAAAGGAAAAAAAATTTGATGGAATTGAAAGTTTAAAAACACAAATCAAAAATGATGTAAGAATATCAAAAGAATTTTTTAATTTACAATAAATGAAAATACAAAGGTAAATATTAATATGGATTATAAAGAAACTGTTTTTTTGCCCAAAACTGAATTTCCTATGAAGGCAGGATTGCCAAGAAAAGAACCCGAAATTCTAAAAATTTGGGAAGAAATTAATATTTACCAAAAACTAAGGGAACAAAGAAAAGGATCTGAAAAGTATATACTCCACGATGGTCCTCCATATGCTAATGGTAATTTACATATCGGAACAGCTTTAAATAAAATTTTAAAAGATATAATAAACAGATTTCAATCGATGCTTGGTAAAGATGCTAATTATGTTCCAGGTTGGGATTGTCACGGATTGCCTATAGAATGGAAAATTGAAGAGCAGTATAGGAAGAAAGGAAAGGATAAAGACACTATTCCAATTGTTGAATTTAGAAAAGAATGCAGAGATTTTGCAAAAAAATGGATGGACATACAATCTCAGGAATTTCAAAGATTAGGTGTTTGCGGCAACTTTAATAACCCCTACACAACTATGACATTTGAAGCTGAAGCATCAATTGCGAATGAAATGGGTAAATTTTTATTAAATGGCGGCTTATACCGTGGGTCAAAACCTGTAATGTGGTCCGTGGTAGAGAAAACAGCTTTAGCTGAAGCTGAAATTGAATATGAAGATCATAAATCAACTACTATTTATGCAAAGTTTGAAGTTAAAAAAACTAATCTTCAAAATATTGATGGAGCATATATAATTATTTGGACTACTACACCATGGACAATGCCAGGTAATAGAGCCGTGGCCTTTTCTAAAGAGATTAATTATTCATTAGTTCGGATCAAGAAAATTGCTGATGACAGCCTAGCAAAAAATAATGATTTAATAATAATTGCTAAAGATTTGGTAGAAGATGTTGCTAAGAATTGTAAGATTCTAGAATGGGAGGAAGTTT
Organism: uncultured Rhodobacterales bacterium; assembly: GCA_964571065.1. GTDB lineage: Bacteria > Pseudomonadota > Alphaproteobacteria > Puniceispirillales. Next base: position 2,499 of record CAZNBI010000089.1, read on the forward strand.
CGAGCATTTTGGGTCATAAGTTTGATGAAACAATACTATCACATCCATTAAATAATTATGGATATAGTCACGACGTTAAAATGCTTCCAGCTGATTTTGTAACTGTTGAGCAAGGAACGGGTTTTGTTCATATTGCACCAGGTCATGGAGAAGACGACTATTTTTTAGGAAAAAAATTTAATGTTGAAGTACCAGAAACCTTAGCTGGGAATGGAAAACTATTAGATCACCTTCCATTATTTGGTGGGATGCATGTATTAAGAGATAATCCAAAAATAGCTGATGTAATGTCGGAAAAAAACTCATTAATTGGAAGAGGGGAATTAATTCATTCATATCCACATTCATGGCGTTCCAAAGCTCCTTTAGTTTTTAGAAATACACCACAATGGTTTATTTCTATGACAACAAACAATTTAAAAGAAACGGCTCTTAATGAGATTGAAAAAACTAAATTTTACCCTGAAGCAGGGAAGCAAAGACTATACTCTATGATTGAAAATAGGCCTGACTGGTGCCTTAGTAGACAAAGAGCATGGGGGATTCCAATCCCAGTTTTTGTCAATAAAAAAACAGGTGAACCTTTAAGAGATAAAATTGTTATTGATAGGATTGTTTCTTCTTTTAAAAAAGGGGGGTCAGATGCTTGGTTTGAGATCCCAGCATCAAATTATTTGGAACCTGAATATAATGCTAATGATTTTGAACAAATTCAAGATATTGCAGACGTATGGTTTGACTCTGGCTCAACCCATGCTTTTGTTTTGGAGGATAGAGATGATTTAAAAAGTCCAGCAAACCTCTATCTTGAGGGTTCTGATCAGCACCGTGGTTGGTTTCATTCATCATTATTAGAGTCAGTTGGTTCAAGAGGAGTGGCACCTTTTGAGGGAATTCTTACACACGGTTTCGTTTTGGATGATAAAGGTCGTAAGATGTCTAAATCACTTGGCAATACTGTAAACCCTCAAGATATTTTGAGAGATTATGGAGCTGATATTTTAAGATTATGGGTAGCTGGGTCAGACTATTATGAAGATCTGAGGATTGGTCCTGAAATTATTAAACATCATACTGATCACTACAGAAGATTGAGAAACACTTTAAGATATTTACTTGGCAGTTTGAATGGTTTTCAAGAAAATGAGAAAATTGATTATTCAGACATGCCTCAACTGGAAAAATGGCTTTTACATAGAGTGAACGAAGTAAATAATTCAGTAAGAGAAAAAATTGAAGGTTATAATTTTCATTCTATATACACAGAAATCCATAATTTTTGCACTATTGAATTATCTTCGTTTTATTTTGAGATTAGGAAAGATCTTTTATATTGTGGAGACCCAAATAGCCTAGAAAGGCGTGGATGCAGAACTGCTTTAGATATTTTATTTAATCACTTAACAGCATGGCTAGCACCAATATTATGCTTTACAGCTGAAGAAGCATGGCAATGTTATATAAAAGATAAAGAAAACTCTATACACTTAAAAACTATACCAATCTCAGTGAAAAATTGGAATGATGAAGATCTTAATATCAAATGGAAAAGAATAAGATTTATAAGAAGTTTAGTTTTGGCTGAAATTGAAGAAGCAAGAAACAATAATTTGATTAAATCTAGTTTACAGGCAAAAGTAGAAATCAAATTATCTAAAGAAGATAAAGACTTATTTGAAAATTTAATTGCTGCGGATATTTTTATTACATCTGAGGTAAGTTTTAGTATTGAAAAAATTGAAACTCCTAAAATCACAATAAAAAATGCAGATGGAAACAAATGTTCCAGATGTTGGAAAATTCTTTCAGAAGTAAAACCAGAAGGTTTGTGCAACAGATGTGAAGATGTTGTTAAAACATATTGAAGCTAATTACAGATGAACTTTTATAAACTGATTAAAAGTAATTTAAAACTCTCAATTTTCTTCATCCCATTCTCTGTTTTATTAATAGACCAAATTTTTAAGTATCTTATTTATGTAAATCTTTTTATTGAGTTTAGAATAATAAAAATTTTTCCATTTTTAAATTTGGTTCCTGTTTGGAATAGTGGAATTTCTTTTGGTATGTTTGATCAAAGTGGTGAGTTTGGGCGATTAATTTTTACTTTAATTGGATTAGGTTTTGGTATGTCAATTCCTATATTCGCATCAAATTGGAATAACTTAGAAAGAATAGGTGCAGGTTTTATTTCTGGTGGCGCTTTAGGAAATGCCCTTGATAGGATCATCCATGGAAGAGTAATAGACTTTATTGATTTTCATTCGTATGGAATTCATTTTCCAACATTTAACTTTGCTGATACATTTATTTCATTAGGTGTAGTCACGTTATTATTTGCAAGTTTTAAAAAGAAAGATTAATTTTTAATATCCATGTTTTATAATGTTAAAAATAAAATAATTATACTTTT
>CAZNBI010000090.1:0-4881 GCA_964571065.1 uncultured Rhodobacterales bacterium
TGATTTTCAAAAAAACCTGTCAAAGACATTTTTTTTGTCTGTAAAATAGTTTCATCATCTAATAAACTACAATCAGATTTAAAATGGAGAACTCCGTTTGGTGTATTTGTGATTGTAACCTTTGCACCTAAATGTAATAAGATTTTTTCTAATTCATCTGCGCCTTCTTTGTTAGTTCTTTCTGAAAGTCCAATTATAAAACTATCATTTATTCTTAGAATGTCCCCACCTTCAATTTTACCGTTATTAACCACGAAAACCTCTTCAAATATATTGATAGCCTCATTTCTAAAAACTTCGTGTTCACCAAAACGTGAAGGAGCTCCTGGCCTCAAGATTATGCAAAAGTCTTGAAAGGTAATTGCTGGATCTTCTACAAAGACACTATCTGGATAATCTTCAAGTGCATCTAAAGTAATAATTTTTATATCAGAGCGTTCTAGTTGCATTTTATAGTCATTATGTTCAGCAATCACTTTTTCAAAATCTGGCTTTTCACCTATTGAGCTTAGTGCATTTGATATGCTTTTACATGGTGTTCTTACCAATGCATTTTTAAAATTATATGCCATGAGTATCTATTTTTTTATTTTAGGGTCATGAATTATATTCATTTTTTTCATGGGACTTACACCTAATTCTGTTGATGCAAATGCTCCACCATGACATTGATTTCCAACATCACTCATTTCATCACCTAGATCACTTTTAAAAATTTTCTCTGCATATACTTCAGCGTTGTCCTTTGGAAGAAATCCAATATGAGATGCATCTGTATTATCAACATTTTTTCTGTCATTATTAGAAACTCCATAAAGAGTAGTAAATCCAGTATAAGATGTTTCAATAGATCTGATTACGAGTTGGATAAGATCATTATAGGAGAGCCAACTAGATAAACCTCTGAGAGTATTGACTGGTGCACATGACGCTATCCTTAGACAAACAGCCTCAATACCATTTTTTTCAAAATACATTTTTGCCAAATCTTCGGTAAAACACTTTGCTAATCCATAAAAACTATCTGGCCTGTGAGGAGTATCAGGTTTAAGTGTAACAGTTCTTGGGTTCATTCCAACAGCGTGAATAGAACTTGCATAAATTACTCTTTTTACTCCATGTTTTTTTGACGCCTCCCAAACATTATAGGAACCAATAAAATTTGGCCCCAGTAATTCATTAAATGGTAGCTCATCAACAATAGCACCAAAATGACAAACGATAGTAGCATCCTTGATAATAGGCTCTATTTCATCATAAATAGAAATATCTGCTTTTACATACTGCTCATTTTTATAAAGCTTGCCAATATCTTCTTTAATATCGGAAGAGACTAAACTTTCACAAATTTTAGAAATTGGTTCCCTAATGTAAGATCCTAGTCGGCCACCAGCACCAGTTAAAACAATTTTTTTAATCATAAATAACCTTTTAATTAATTGCTTAAAATATATTATATTTTAATACACTGATAAATTATTCATATAAACAATTTCAGATTTAAACGATTTAAAGTATTAACTTATTTAGGCTTAATTTAAATATAAAAGGATTTAAATGATAAAAAAATTTCAAAATAATACCGCCTTACTTTTAGTGGATGTTCAAAAAGGTGTAAATGATACTAACTACTATGGTGGACCAAATGGTATGCGTAACAATTTACATGCTGAGGAAAACATAAAAACAGTTCTTCAAAAATGGAGAGATAGTGATCGGGTAATAGCTTTTACAAAGCATAACTCTAGAGAAAAAGGCTCGCCCCTTAATTTGGAACTCGAAAGCGGGCAACAAATTGACGGATTAGAGCCTAATTCAGGTGATATCGTTGTAGTTAAAGATGTAAACAGTGGCTTTGTAGGAACATCTCTTGAACTTGATCTAAGGAGAGCCGGTATCCAAAGGCTCGTTATTTTGGGTTTTTTTACAAATGTATGTGTAGAAACAACAACCAGAATGTCTGGTAATATGGGTTTTGATACCTACTTAGTTCACGATGCCTGTGCATCAATGAATGTAATTGGTCATGATGGAACTTACTATGAACCAGATTTAGTGCATAACATGGCTGTAGGTAACCTACATGGTGAATTTTGCACAGCTATTAGCACAAAAGACGCACTACAATTATGTGAAACTGATGCATCTCATATCAATCGAGTTCAAGGAAACGAATGAATTTTGGTGTTTCATCAATGGTTTTGCCTCTTAAGAAAGTAGCTTTATTAAGACCAGGAGCATCATTATTAGAAGCAGATATTAATAAATGGCATTACAGTAATATTTTCAATCCAGATAAAGTCCAAGGCATTTATAGTAATTTTGTAAATCTGCTTACGGATGAAGGTATTGAAATTTTTTGGATTGAAGAAAATACTAATATAGCAGACGCAATTTTTACTTATGATGCTTCAATGATGACGAAATCAGGAGCTATTTTAATGTCTCCCGGCAAAGAATTACGAAAAGGTGAACAAAATTTACACCGTAATTTTTATAAACATAATAACATACCAATCATTGGGGAAATTACTGGCAACGCTACTGCAGAAGCTGGTGACACTTTATGGTTAGATGACAATAGCTTAATTGTTGGCAAGGGTTTTAGAACCAATCAAGAGGGCGTCAATCAAATAAAAGAAATAATGAAACCTTTACAAGTAGATGTTTTTCAATTTGACATTCCAGTATACATGGGGACGGAAGCATGTCTACACTTAATGTCCCTGATAAGTTTAGTCGATCATCGTAAGGCATTTGTTTATACTCCATTACTGCCAGTTAGTTTATTCAAACTTCTTGAGGAGAAAGGCTTTACTCTCATCAATGCTCCAGAAGATGAATTTTTATCAAGCAACACCTTAAGCACTAATATTCTAACTATATCTCCTGGAAAATGTATAATGATTGATGGCTTTCCTAAGACAAGAGAAAGCTTAGAAAATTTTGGTATAAGCGTAAAAGTCTTCAATGCAGATGAACTTTGCATTGCATGTGAAGGTGGTCCAACCTGCTTAACTCGTCCTTTGTTAAGATCTTAAAAATAAAATTAATGAAATTTTCATTGCCTCAACATAGTATTTATTTTTCTTTTTTTATTTATTCTTTCTCGTTAGGTGTTTTTTTTCCAAGAATAGCAGATCTACAGCAACAAATGAATATAGGTGAAGCCACTCTTGGATTGGCACTTCTAGGACCACCAATTGGCGTTCAAATATCTTTATTATTTGCAGATTTGATACTTGAGAAAATTGGATTTAGAAAAACTATGTGTTTTGGTATTCCTATATTAGGTTTTGCACTTGTTTTCAGTGCACTGTCTTATTCACCTATTTTCTTTTTTATTTCACTTATGTTTGGAGGTTTTGCAATAGGAATACTTGAAGTTGCTGTAAACTTAGAAGCAGATCGTTTAGAATATAAACTTGATACAAAAATAATGAATAGAAGTCATTCATTCTGGAGTCTTGGTTTTTTTGCCTCCGGTATTACGGGTGCCCTTTTTTCTCAAATGCAAATTTCACCTTTTATAAATTTTTCACTTTCTTTGATAATATGTTCTATTTTTACTTTTATTTTTTGTCTAAGATATCAACCTGCTAGTAAAAGAGATAATTCAAGCAAAAGTAAGAGTGTTTTTGTTTATCCAACAAAATCAATAATGGGTCTCATACTGTTGACATTATCACCTATGCTTCTCGAAAGTGCGAGCATTGATTGGTCAGTCATTTATATGAGAGATATTTTTTCAACTCCTCCGATTGTAAATGGTTTATCTATCGTTGTATTAGCAATAGCTCAATTTATTGTAAGATTTTATGCTGATTTTTATGTTGAAAGATTTGGTCCTATTAAAATATCTCATGTTTCTATTTACATTATGTTCATTGGTGTATTGGCAGTAACATTATCTAGTTCCGTTATTATTTCACTAATTGGTTTTACTTTAATTGGAGGGGGTTCAGCAGTATTATTTCCCTTAGCCATGTCTGCTGCAGCTCAAAAAACTGACAGACCTGCAGCTGTTAATGTTGCCTCATTAGCACAAATATCTTTTCTCATGTTCTTACTAGCACCGCCAGTACTTGGTTTTGTAGCTGAAAATTTTGGAATTAGGGTATCATTTGGGATTGGTTTACCAATGGTTGTTCTAAGTTGGCTCTTTATAAACTCTCTAAAAAATAAGAAGAAAGTTGTAAAGAATAGCCATAATAGTTAATAATTAACTTACAAAGAATAAGAAATTAAAGTTAAGATGACACACTCAAATACTGTTGGATCTGCAATATATCAAAAAATAAAAGATGATATAATCTATGGGAAATTACAACCTTCAACAAAATTGAAGTTAGATAAATTAAGCAATTCTTATTCTGTGAGCATGTCAACATTAAGAGAATGCCTTAACAGGCTTTCAAGTGAAGGTTTTGTATCTGCTGAGGAACAAAGAGGTTTCTTTGTAACCTCAATTTCACTTAATGATTTTGAGGAAATTACAAACCTTCGTATCTTACTTGAATGCCATGCCCTAAAGCTTTCTTTGAAAAATGGAGATACTGAGTGGGAGGGCAATCTAGTTGGTGCATATCATAAACTTCATACTAAAGAAAAAGAAATGCAAAATGGTGATGTTTCTACAAAAAAGTCATTGATTAGGTATGACTGGGGTTTTCATCAATCATTAATACTTGCATGCAACTCAGCCAATTTAATCTCTCTACACTCACTTTTATACTATAAGTTTCTTAGATACCAAATGCTCCTTAATTCTTCCAGGGGTAGTGAAGCAGTCAACGAGCACAAAAAAATTTTTGACTCAGCATTAGAAAGAGATTTTCCAAAAGCTGAGAAAGAACTAAAAAATCATGTCAAAATGGGTCT
>CAZNBI010000091.1:0-4841 GCA_964571065.1 uncultured Rhodobacterales bacterium
TGAGTAAGGCTTCTTGAATAATCATTCCATTCAATATTTTTAATTTTCAAATAAGCATGATAGAATTCATCGCCTAGATAAGATCTAAGAGGTTTATTTTTTTGAAATTCTCTTATTGCATCAATAAGATATAATGGAAGTTTTTTTGCATTTTTTGCTTTTTCACTCTCATTATACATATCAATATCTAATCTTTTTCCGGGATCAACTCTATTTTCAATTCCATCCATGCCAGAGGCTAAAATAGCAGCTGCCATCAAATATGGATTAGCGGCTCCATCAGCTAGCCTAAACTCAATTCTTCCTGGTCCTGGAATTCGAACCATATGGGTTCTATTGTTACCACCATAAGTTACAGTATTTGGCGACCATGTCGCACCTGAATTAGTTACAGGAGCATTTAGTCTCTTATAGCTATTTACTGTCGGATTAGTGATTGCACACATGCCAATAGCATTTTTAATCAACCCTCCTAAAAAGTTATAACCCAAGGAGGACAAACCTAGTTCTCCTTTATCGTCATGAAATAAATTTTTTGAAACCTTACTATTCCATAAAGAAATATGCATGTGACAGCCATTTCCAGTTAGATGACCAAATGGTTTTGGCATAAAAGTAGCGCGCAAATCATGTTTTTCAGCAATTGATTTTACCATAAACTTGAAAAAAGAATGTCTGTCAGCAGTAGTCATTAGATCAGAATAATCCCAATTCATTTCAAATTGACCATTAGCGTCTTCATGATCATTTTGATATGTACCCCATCCTAAACTAATCATGTTATCGCATATCTCAGAAATTACATCGTAACGTCTCATGAGAGCTTGTTGATCATAGCATGGTTTGCCTGCGATATCTTTTGCATCTGATATGCTCTCTCCATCATTGGAAATCAGCATAAATTCGGGTTCAACACCCCCCATCATCACATATCCAGCCTTTTTAGCCTTTTGTATCATCTTACTCAGTATAACCCTTGGAGCTTGGTCAACAAATTTGTCATTCATTGATAAATTTCCTGGCACCCAAGCAACTTCTTTTTTCCATGGGAGTTGAATAACTGAGTTTGGATCCGGTAAACAAAACATATCCGGATAAGATGGTGTCATATCTAAAAAGGTAGCAAAACCTGCAAAACCAGCTCCCTCATCTTCCATTTCAGCAATAGCCGGTGTAGGCACTAGTTTTGATCTTTGAACGCCATTAAGATCTGAAAAATTAATAAGAAAATATTTTATTCCATTTTTTTTTGCAAAAACTTCTAATTTGCTTCCCATCGTTTTCTCCCATAGTTTAACTTTATTTGCCCGGTATCCAATCTGTTCCTGCTAAAGGAACTTTAGCCATAGCAGAAGCTTCAAGTGTCAAAGCATTCAAATCTTCAGGCTCTAAGTTTCTAATATGACTTTTACCGCAAGCTCTTGCAAGTGTTTGTGCTTCCAAAGTTAAAACTTTTAAATAATTAGCTAGTTTTTCACCACCTTTTTTTGGGTCTAACCTTGCAGCAAGTTTTTCATCTTGAGTTGTTATGCCTGCTGGGTCATCACCTGCTTGCCATTCGTCATAAAAACCTGCAGTAGTTCCCAATTTATTATACTCTTCTTCAAGATCTGGGTTATTGTCTCCCAAAGCAATTAACGCTGCAGTTCCTATTGAAACAGCATCTGCTCCAAGGGCAATTGCTTTAGCTACATCAGCTCCTGATCTTATGCCACCAGAGACAATTAATTGTACACCTTCTCTATGCATACCTAATTCTTTAAGTGCTTCAGCCGCCATCCTAACTGCTGGCAGAGTTGGTATTCCGACATGTTCAATAAAGCATTCCTGTGTAGCACCTGTTCCACCTTGCATGCCATCAACAACAATTACATCAGCACCCGATTTAACAGCTAAGAGCGTGTCATAATAAGTTCTAGTTGCGCCTACTTTAACATAAATTGGCACTTTCCAACCTGTGATCTCTCTAAGCTCTCTAATTTTAATTTCAAGATCATCTGGCCCTGTCCAATCAGGATGTCTACATGCACTTCTTTGATCAATATCTTTTGGTAGCGTCCTCATATCAGCAACTCTGTCAGATATTTTTTGCCCAAGAAGCATACCGCCTCCACCTGGCTTTGCACCTTGACCAATGACGACTTCAATAGCATCAGCTTTTCGCAAGTCATCTGGGTTCATTCCATATCTTGAAGGCAGGTATTGATAAACTAACTTAGTAGAATGACCTCTCTCTTCTTTAGTCATTCCTCCATCACCTGTTGTTGTACTTGTCCCAACTGATGATGCTCCACGACCAAGCGCTTCTTTTGCATTTGCAGAAAGTGATCCAAAACTCATTCCTGCAATCGTAATTGGAATATCAATACTTAGAGGTTTTTCAGCAAACCTTGTGCCTAGATCAACATTAGTCCCACACGTCTCTCTATATCCCTCTAAAGGATAGCGTGAAACACTTGCACCTAAAAAAACTAAATCATCAAAATGAGGTACCTTTCTTTTGGCACCAAAACCTCTGATTTTGTAAATTCCATCATTAGCAGCTCTTTGAATGTCTGCGATTGTCGCTCGATCAAATAAGTATGATTCTCGTCCATTTGAGTTTTTTCTCATTTAATAAATCCTTATTTTAATAACCATCTATATTTTTTACATCAAAATTATAAAGTTTTCTGGCAGACCCTAATCTTTTAAATTTTTTTGGATCATCTTTTATATTTGCATTATCAAGTAATTTCTCAAGTCTTAAAAAATGCTTCTCGTTCATTTCTTTTTCAATACAATCTGCACCAAGTTTTCCGTAATTTCCTTTTATATAAATTACAGTCTCATAAATAGAGTCACCAAGACCATCTTCAGCATCTCCACAAATTACTAAATTTCCAGCTTGAGCCATAAAAGCAGAATTATGCCCAACTGATCCACCAACTACAATGTCTATTCCTTTCATTGAAATTCCACATCGGGCTGATGCATTCCCCTTAATCACCAACAATCCTCCATGCCCTGTTGCACCCGCTGACTGGCTAGCATCACCTTTCACAACAACCTTACCGCTCATCATATTTTCTGCTACACCAACACCTGCATTTCCATTTATGGTAACGCTCGACTGTTGGTTCATTCCTGCGCAATAGTAACCAACATGGCCATCAATTAGCACATCAATTTCATTATCTAAACCCGTAGCAATCGCGTGGGCACCCATAGGGTTAATTATGTTGAAATAATTAAAATTATTTCCATCTCTTTTCTGGAGCATCCTATTCAATTCTCTAACTTCTGTATTTTTCAAATCAATTTTTTTTGTTTCATCCATTACGCACCCCAACTGTAAACCTTTCCAGGACTTGGTTCCCAAACATTAGCGTTAGAGATATTCGGCAACCTTGACAGTGCTCTAAATTCAGAAGCCATTCCTACCCAGTCATCTGTTTCTGCAATAACTGCGGGTTTACATGCAATTCTATCTCTTAAGATTGCAAAGCCATTTTTAGTACCAACGGCAAAAGTGTAAAAACCATCTAAATCATCTAAGGCATTCTCAAGCGCCTCTTTTAAACTTAACCCCTCTTCCATTTTATATGAAATATAACCAGCTGCTACCTCACTATCATTCTCAGTCTGAAAAACAATTCCTTTTTCTTTGAATAGCCATTTTCTTAACTCATTATGATTTGATAAAGAACCATTATGAACCAAACATAAATCAGAACCTGTGTTAAATGGATGTGCACCTTCAGTAGTTACTGCACTTTCAGTTGCCATCCTTGTATGTCCTATCATGTGACTTCCAATCATATTTGTAACATTAAACTGTTGTAAAACATCTAAGGGCATGCCAACCTCTTTATAAATTTCAAGACTTTGCCCTATACTGGTTATGTTTATATCTTTAAAATTTGAATTGATAAATTTCCTTATTTCTTCAGGCTGAAGCTTTGTTTTAAAAATAGCATGTGATGAAATCTTTGAGATTTTGATTGAAAGATTCAATTTGCTATTAATCAACTTTTCAACTTCGTTCCAATTGAGATTTTTAGATGAAGAATGTAAAGTAACCTTAAATTCATCCTCTATTTTATCTCTATAAATTGCAAATCCAGAACTATCAGGACCTCTATCACCCATTTCAGTTAACATAGGACTAAAGAGACTGCCAAGCTGAGAATGAAACTCTTTATTTTTAAGAAAAATTCCAACAATTCCACACATTTATTTGTCTCCAATTATCCAAACAATAATTTTAGTTTGATTAGCATAAAGAGCAAAACAATTATACCAATATTTAAATAATAATTAATTCTTGAGAATAGTTTGTTTTTTTTCACTAGCCAATGAAACAATAATTCCAGCAATAATTATTAAAACAATTCCAAATATTTCAAAATTTGTAATCGATTGTCTTAAAATTATCCATCCTGCTAAACCAGCAAAGATAAAAAAAGAATACTCAAAAACATTTAAATAACTTGTATCGGCCATTTGATAGGCTTTGGTTAATAACCATATACCAATCATACTTCCAATCGATTGAATGAAAATTAATATCCACAAAACAATCGATCCATTTGACCACCCACCTATAAAGAAAGGTGGCACATTAAAATCTTCAGGACTTACATTTAAAAAGCTAAAAGAAATAATTCCTAACAAGCCAAAAAATCCAATTATAGAAAAAAAGAATACTGTCAAAGTTAAAGGGCTTTCCTTTGAACATAATCGCCATGTTGTAACGTTACCCATGGCTAAAAAAATTCCGCCAATAATTGGGAGAAAATTAAAGTATGAAAATTGTTCACTAAGAGGATCTAATATAACCCAAACGCCGATACTTCCTA
>CAZNBI010000092.1:0-4824 GCA_964571065.1 uncultured Rhodobacterales bacterium
AATCTTTTTGGAATGATAGGCATGGCTATTGCTGTAATTACAACATTAGCCATTATTCCATTCAACACAGTTACTTATTTAGTCATTTTTGCAGGTATTGCTTTAGGAGGCTTAATTGGAGCTTATATAGCGAGAAGAATAGATATGACTGCTTTGCCTCAACTTGTTGCAGCTTTTCATAGTTTGGTTGGCTTAGCAGCGACATTAGTTGCTACTGCAGCTTTCTATAATCCCTCAGCTTATGGGATTGGTGAGATTGGAAACATATCAGGTGGTTCTCTTTTTGAAATGGGTCTAGGTCTAGCTATAGGTGCTATTACATTCACTGGATCGATAGTCGCTTTTGGTAAACTACAAGGGATTGTATCAGGTCAACCTTTAACATTTCCATTACAACATCCATTTAATGCCTTTTTAGGTATTCTTCTACTAGTATTGATTTTTGCACTTGTTACCACAAATTCTGAAACTGCATTCTGGGGTATTTTTATTGTTTCTCTTTTGATAGGTGTTTTAATTATAATTCCTATTGGTGGTGCTGATATGCCTGTAGTTGTTTCTATGTTGAATTCATATTCTGGATGGGCTGCTTGCGGTATTGGTTTTACGCTAGGAAACCCATTATTAATAATAACTGGGTCTCTTGTTGGTGCAAGTGGAGCAATACTTTCTTACATAATGTGCAAAGGAATGAACAGATCCTTTTTTAGTGTTATTCTTGGAGGGTTTGGCGGAGAAAGTGAAGCTGATGTTACTGAAAAGGGATCATCAGATAAAATGGTAAAAAGAGGATCTGCTGATGATGCAGCTTTCATTATGGATAACGCATCTACAGTGATTATTGTGCCTGGTTATGGGATGGCTGTCGCTCAAGCTCAGCACGCTTTGAGAGAAATGTCCGATATACTTAAATCAAGAGGGGTTAATGTAAAATATGCAATACACCCTGTTGCCGGAAGAATGCCTGGCCATATGAACGTTTTATTAGCAGAGGCGAATGTGCCTTATGATGAAGTATTCGAATTAGAAGAAATAAATCGAGATTTTTCACAAGCTGATGTTGCATTTGTTATAGGAGCTAATGATGTTACAAATCCTGCTGCTAAAACTGATCCCCAATCAGCAATTTATGGTATGCCAATATTAGACGTTGAGAATGCTGGAACTGTTCTTTTTATAAAAAGATCTATGGCTTCTGGTTATGCTGGTGTAGATAATGAATTATTTTTTAGAGACAACACAATGATGTTGTTCGGAGATGCTAAAAAAGTATGTGAGGAGGTTATACAAGCATTAGATTAAATAAACTTATTTTTTTAAAAAAAATAGGCTTTTATAAATTAATAGCCTTCTCTTTCAAATCTTTTTCTCATCAATTTTCTAACTCTTCTAGTAGACTCTGCCTCTTCTCTTGCTCTTCTTTCAGACGGTTTTTCATAAGCTCTTCTATTTTTCATTTCACGAAAAACCCCTTCTCTTTGCATTTTTTTCTTTAAAACTCTTAATGCTTGATCAATATTATTATCTCTAACTGTTACTAGCACTCATATACTTTCAATTGTTAAATATTAATAGTCGCGTAAATTAACATATTGTTTGTAAATAAGCAAATATATTTATTAGTAGTTAAATTTAATTTTGTAGTTTTTTTGATTTTTCATATTATTTATTAATTTATGCACTTATAATATAATAATTAATTATTTTAACTGGAGAAAAAATGTCAGACGATCAAGAAATTAAAGATAAAATAATTATTACTGCTCTTAAAAATATTAATTTTGATGGTTGGAATAAAGAAACTATCCTAGAAGGCTTTATTTCTAATAAAATTAAAGTTGAAGATTATGAACTTTTGTTTCCAAATGGAATAGTTGATACAATAATTCATTTCGCTGACATGTCTGACAGACTCATGATTAAAGAGTTTAAAAGAACGGATAACTCAGAGTTAAGAACTCCTGATAAAATTAAGCAACTCCTTATATATAGGTTTAAAATACTGAATCCATATAAAGAAGCTGTAAGAAAGTCAATTGCAATTCTAGCTTTACCAAAAAACTCAAAGTTTGCATTAAACGCTTTATACAAAACTACTGATGAGATTTGGAGAGCAGTTGGCGATAGATCTACCGACTTTTCTTTCTATACAAAGAGAGCATCATTAGCCAGTGTTTACTCAACAACAAAGATGTCATGGTTGGGTTCACTTGATCCAGACTTATCTAAGGTAGAAGAGTTTATTGACAGAAGATTGAAAAATTTAAAATTATTAGGAAGTATAACTAAACCTTTAAAAGAAAATTTAAATAAACCATTTAAAATTTTGAATGATTTTCCTTTTTTTAATTTTAATAGATAACATTATTTTATCATGAAATGCCAATAAAAATTCCTTCAAAACTTCCTGCAAAACAACAATTAGAAAAAGAGCAAGTTCAATTAATAGCAAGTGATACTGCATTAAGACAGGATATTAGACCAATGAAGGTTTTATTACTTAACTTAATGCCAAAAAAAAGAGACACTGAAGTTCAATTTGCAAGGCTTTTAGGCAATAGTCCTCTCCAAATTGAGCTGACACTTATGACCACAGCTAGCTATAAACCTAAAAATGAAGAGACTGCCTATTTAGATGAATTTTATTATACTTTGAGTGATGTTAAGAATAATTTTTACGATGCACTTATAATAACAGGTGCGCCAGTTGAAACATTGCCATTTCTTGAAGTTGTTTACTGGAAAGAATTGATAAAGATTATTGAATGGTCAGACAAACATGTATTTCAAAGGATAGGTATTTGCTGGGGTGCACAGGCACTTTTATATCATCTATATAAGATTGACAAATATTCTCTAAAAGACAAGATTTTTGGAATTTTTTCTCATAAAATAAATCCTGCAAAGTTAAGATTAATGCAAGGTTTTACTGACAACTTTCCAATGCCGGTTTCAAGACACACGGAAACAAAAATAGAAGACATTAACAATTATCCCGAATTTGATATACTAGCTCAATCAGATAAAGCAGGAATAGGAATGATGATCAATAATAAAAATGATGATTTTTTTATATTCAATCATTTAGAATATGACTTCAATACTTTAGACAATGAATACAAAAGAGATCTTGAAGCAAAAACAAAGATTAATATGCCTGAAAATTATTATCCAAATAATAACATAAATAATACTCCTAAGAATATTTGGAGACCATTTGCATTTTTATTATTTGCAAATTGGTTAAATCAATTATACCAAAAGACACCCTTTGACTTAACTACATTGATTGATAGAAAAAAGGTTTAATTTATTAACCTATAAACAATATCTAACTATTTAAAATTATTAAGCACTTCTCATACATGACCAATATGTATGACTTCCCATTGAAACTGAAATTATATTATCTCTATAATTATTCATTAATATTTATTACTAAGCTATAATATCTGGCAGTATATGCGAACTTAATTTACTAATTTCATCTTTAAGTTTCAGTTTCTTTTTTTTAATTCTTTGTAACATTACTTGATCAACTGGGATCACTTTAACAATTTTCGATATCTCAATATCCAATTCAGAGTGTAGTTTCCTTAATTTGTTAATTTTTGCTTTAATTTTGTTCTGTGCTTCAGACATCTCTATGGAAGTTCAGATATAGCATTTACTTGCACTTCTGAAGCAGTCGGATCGCCACCTGCTTTAACTATTGCTTTATTAAGGTCTTCATAACTACATAATTCTAAAAGAACCGGATGTTTGGCTGTAATATTTAGGATATTCCAATGAGTTCTATCCCTTATTTTTTCAATAGTATTTTTTGTTGTCCCAATTAGTCTAACAATCTGGGAGTCTTTTAATTCTGGGTGATATTTGACTATCCATGCAATTGCGTTGGGTTTATCTCCTCTTCTTGAAAGTGGGATATATTTTGGACCTTTGGTTTTGAAACTTACTTCTGGCAAATCTGATGTTATGAGTTTGAGTGAAGCTGATTGATCATCTTCACATCTTTTAATCTCATCATAAGTCAATTGACCATTCATTACCGGACTTGATCCAACAATTGCTGCATTGACATCACCATCTGCAATAGCTTGCACCTCAAGAATATGAATTTTGCAAAATTCTGAAATTTGATCAAAAGTAAGCGCCGTGTTTTCTATTAACCAAACAGCTGTTGCTTTAGGCATTAAAGGTGCATTCATAATAAGCTCCAAAAACTAAATTTACAAAATGATTACTAAGTGTATTCTATATATATTTGAACATATTTAATATAAATAATTTAAGAGATAAATACAATGGAAGATCTTGAAGAACTTAAACCTCAAAAAAAAACCATTGAGATGGAAAGATGGAATATTTCAGATTTAAAAGATTATATTTCAAAATTAGAACTTGAGATTGAAAAAGCAAAAAAAATAATTCAAAAGAAAGAAAGTGTTAATGATAGTGTTAATAATTTATTTAAATAATAAATTATAAATAGTAATTAAATTTAACATAATTATTAAACCATATTATTTCAGGTTTATTTTTACTATCTTCAAATTTGTTTATTAAATCAACAGGAGCTAGCAAAATAACTATTTCACCTATTTGATTAATAAAACGTAAACTTTTGTCCGTAATTTTACTAGGTTCTATTTTTATCTTTTGATTTTTAATTGATATCAACCTTCTTCTTATTTTATTTCGGTGATAAACCCTTGCTGTTACTTCTTGGCCAATAAAACACCCTTTATTAAATGAAACATGTGACGTTTTATCCATCCAGTAATCCAAGGGAAGAGCTTCACCTCTTGTTATTTCGCTCGG
>CAZNBI010000093.1:0-4776 GCA_964571065.1 uncultured Rhodobacterales bacterium
TTGGGCAGGATATTAATCCTTTTTTTACTTGGTCTTCATAATCAACAGATGATCTAAACCAGCCTTCAAATTGGTGATTATTTTCACATTTCAAAGAGAATGATATCATAAAATCTAATTATTATTTATTTTCCACAACAATGTTTATACTTTTTGCCTGAACCACATGGACATTTGGCATTTCTGGGAATTTTACCCCAATTTGTATTTTTAGTGTTACTCTTTACATAGTTTCCATTATTTTTTGAATCAACATTTTGATCTTTTTCTTCTTTAACCTCTAAGTGAGACAATACAGATGTAATTACTGTTCTTAAGTTTTGCAACATTTGTTCGAATAAAATAAATGCTTCCCGTTTATACTCATTTAAGGGGTCCTTTTGTCCATAAGCCCTTAAACCAATACTTTGCCTCAATTGCTCTAAAGCCTGAAGATGCTCTTTCCACTGCTGATCTAATACTTGAAGCAGCAAGGACTTTTCTGCAGTTCGAAAAACTTTTTCACCAATATTATCAGCTCTAGATATCATATAATCATCTGAAATATTTTTTAATTTTTGAGAAATTTCGTCTTCAGCTATTCCATCTTCTTTAAACCATTTTTCTGAATTTATCTCTATCCCTAAAAGTTTTAAAGCATCTGAGTTAAGTGTTTTATGATCCCATTTATCAGAATAAGAACCTTCAGGAATTGACTTATAAACAATATCTGAAATAACCTCATGCCGCATATCAATTACAGTTTCAAGCACATTATCTGAGCTCATAATTTCTCTTCTTTGTTCAAATACAACTTGCCTTTGATCATTCATAACGTCATCAAACTTAAGTAATTGCTTACGAATATCAAAATTTCTTGACTCTACTTTTTGTTGAGCTTTTTCTAGGGCTTTATTAACCCAAGGATGGATAATAGCCTCTCCTTCTTCGAGGCCAAATTTCTGCAACATATTATCAAGTTTATCAGAACCGAAAATTCTCATTAAATCATCTTGAAGAGATAAAAAAAACTTTGATGAGCCAGGATCTCCTTGTCTTCCCGACCTTCCACGCAACTGGTTATCAATCCTTCTGGATTCGTGCCTTTCAGTACCTATAACAAACAAGCCTCCATTAACTTTTGTCTCTTTTTTATTTGCTTCTATTTCTTCTCTAATCTTTTCTTTTTGTATTTCGAATTTGTCTGATGAAGGGCCAATTTCTTCCTCTAACTTCTCTATTCTTCTATCAAAGTTCCCTCCTAATTGAATATCTGTTCCACGACCAGCCATGTTTGTTGCAATAGTAACAGCTCCTGGGACTCCTGCTTCAGCAATTATACCTGCTTCTTGTTCATGAAATCTTGCGTTCAAAACTTTATGAGGAATATTTTTCTTTTTAAGTTGGCTTGAAAAGTTTTCTGATTTTTCAATCGAAACAGTCCCCACTAACACAGGCTGCTTTCTTTCTTGGCATTCCTTAATTAGCTTGATTACTGCATCATCTCTTTCCTGGCTAGTTCGGTAAACTTCATCATCGAAGTCTTTTCTAGCTACTTCTTCATTAGTTGGAACTTCTATTACTTGAAGACCGTATATCTCTTCAAATTCTCCTGCCTCAGTAATTGCAGTGCCTGTCATACCTGCAAGCTTAGGATATTGCCGAAAATAGTTTTGAAATGTAACAGATGCCAAAGTTTGGTTTTCTGGCAAAACATCTACATTTTCTCTTGCTTCAATTGCTTGATGCAGGCCATCAGAAAACCTTCTACCTTCCATAGCTCTACCGGTGAACTCATCAATGATAACTACTTTTCCACCTCTAACAATATAATGTGTATCTTTTTGGAAAAGTTTATGTGCTCTTAAGGACTGATTGACATGGTGAAGTATTCCAACATTTGATATATCGTATAAGCCTCCTTCTACCATAATTTTATTTTGCAAAAGCAAATTTTCAATATTCTCTAATCCTTTGTCAGTTAAAGTTACTGAACGCTGTTTTTCATCTAAATCAAAATCTTCTTTGACGAGAGCTGGGATTAATTTGTCAATACTTTTGTAGGTTTCAGAACTTGTTTCAGCTTGACCTGATATGATTAATGGGGTTCTTGCTTCATCAATTAAAATTGAATCAACTTCGTCTATTATTGCATAATTAGGCGCTCTTTGCACCATATCTTCCAATCGAAATTTCATATTATCTCTAAGATAATCAAAACCGAGCTCATTATTTGTGGCATAAGTAATATCTGCATTGTAAGCAATTTTTCTTTCTTCTTCATTAACTGACGGTGTCACACATCCTACTTTTAAACCTAAAAACTCGTAAATTTTTCCCATCCATTGAGAATCTCTATTTGCAAGGTAATCATTTACTGTCACAACGTGAACACCTTTTCCAGAAAGAGCATTCAAATAAACAGCTAAAGTCGAAACAAGTGTTTTGCCCTCACCTGTTTTCATTTCAGCTATGCTACCATCATTCAATATTAGCCCACCAAGTAGTTGAACGTCATAATGACGTTGACCCAAAGTTCTAGTCGCAGCCTCCCGAACTGTAGCAAAGGCATCTTCTAAAATTTCATTATTTGATATCCCACCAGTTAATTTTTCTTTAAAAAATTTTGTTTGGTTTTGAAGTTCACCATCTGTCATTTTTTGGTATTTGGGTTCTAATAGATTAATTCTTTCAACTCTTGGTTTTAATTCCCTGAGTTTTCTGTCATTAACAGTTCCAAACAATTTTGAAAAAAAGCTTTTCATTTAGAGTTCCTAGAATTACGAATAAGCGGATACATAATACTTATAATATAAATAAATAAAAAAATATTGTTATATTGTTTATTTTTTTTACTGCAATATGCTTTATATATTTTTTTTTAATTTTTAACTATATAATAAATTTAAGAACTACTGATTGATCTGGAGAAAAATATGTATTTAAGAAAAATTGTTTCGTCAATATTTGCCTTTTTATTATTTTCAATAATATTTCTTAAAGCAACTCAAGCCCAGAACATTCCAATAGTCGCAAATGTAAACAATGAAGACATTTCTTTAGAGACTATGATACATGCCATGAATGAGTTACCACCTGAAATACAATCTCAACCATTTATGTCTTACTATGAGGATCTTCTTGAAAGAGTGATTGATATCAAATTATTTGCTCAAGAGGGCAAAAAAATGAAACTTGATGAAGAGCCATCCGTAAGGGCCGCAATTGATTTTGTTATAGAAAAGGTTTTAATGCAGGCTTTTCTGTCTAAATATGTTCAAGAAAATATAAAAGAAGAAAATCTAAAAGCATCCTACAATAATTTTATTGCTGATGAAACAAGTCGAGAAGAAATAAAAGCAAGTCACATACTGATTGACACAGAGAGTGAAGCAATTGATGTCATAAACATGTTAAATGATGGTGATGACTTTGCAGAACTTGCAAAAAATAAATCTACAGGTCCATCAGGTCCATCAGGAGGTGATCTTGGATGGTTCAAAAGAGGTCAGATGGTTCCACCTTTTGAAAAAGCAGCATTTTCACTAAACAAAAATGAAATTAGTCAAAGACCTGTGCAAACACAATTTGGATGGCATGTCATTAAAGTTTTTGATAAACGGATACCAGAAGCTCCAAGTTACGAGAGCATGAAAAGCAAGCTGATCCAAGATCTTGAGAGAAAAATAGTTTCAAAAAAAATACAGGATTTACGAAATGATGCTTTAATTGAAAAATTATCATCAAGTGAATTAGAGCCCCTTTTGAATTTGCCTGTAAGTCAATAATGACAAATTCTGAAAGTCCACTTAAACCAAAACAAGTAAAAAAAATTTATACTATCTCAGGCGTAAACCTTTCTTTTACCAATTCAGAAGAGAGGTATATAGGGAGAGATGATTTAATTTTGATTTCTTTTAAGAATAAATCAAATTTTGCAGGTGTTTTTACAAAATCTACTACAGCTTCTGAGGCTGTTAAATGGTGTCAAAAAATAATAAAAAATAATGATATTAGGGCAATTATTGTAAACGCTGGTAACGCTAACGTCTTTACTGGTGAACTCGGCAAAAGCGCAATAAATAAAATTATATCTAAACTATCATCATATTTAAAAATATTTAAAAATCAAATTTTAATAGCTCAAACTGGAGTAATTGGGGAACCTCTTAAAACCCATAAAATAGTAGATGCGATATCAAACTTAACTGATAATTTAAATTCTAATAATTGGCAGAGTGCAGCAAAAGCAATTATGACAACTGACACTTATCCAAAATATTCAAGTCTTTGCTATAATTTTGAAGGTTCAAAAATACATATAACTGGAATAGCTAAGGGCTCTGGTATGATTGCACCAAATATGGCAACCATGTTAGCATTTATTTCCACTGATATTAAAATTTCTAAACTGATTTTACAAAAACTTCTGGAAGAAGTAAGTGAGGAAACTTTTAATTCAATCTCTGTAGATGGTGATACTTCAACTAGTGATAGCGTTATTCTTTCAGCTACAGGCATGTCAGATAATAAAATTTTAAAAAATAAAAAAGATAAACATTATGAAAAATTTAAAGATGCTTTATTAAAAATTAGTAAGGATTTGGCTCTTCAGATTGTAAGAGACGGGGAAGGAGCATCCAAATTAATTACAATTCGTGTCTCAGGGACAAAAAATAAAATCATTTCAAAAAAAGTTGCTTTTTCAATAGCTAATTCACCATTAGTTAAAACAGCTATAGCAGCAGAGGATGCAAATTGGGGAAGAATAATCATGGCAATTGGTAAAACAAATGA
>CAZNBI010000094.1:0-4767 GCA_964571065.1 uncultured Rhodobacterales bacterium
AAAATTAAAGTTTTGAACATCGCAATATTTAAATTCTAAATTTTCAATATTTGAAAAATTTTTCTTTGCTAAATCTAATAAAATTTCAGAAATATCAGCTCCTAATACATATCCATCTTTTCCTACTAATTTTGATGCTTTAAAAGATGTGATGCCACCTCCGCAACCAATATCTAAAACCTTGTCACTTTTATTAATATTTGCCCTAGAGAAAAACTCTTTTGTCAGAATAGTGAACCTTTCATTCAGGGAGTTGTCTTCCTTGACCCATTTCTGACCAATCCCTTTGTTCCAGAATTCATATTGTTCATCATTGGTAATTTCAGGAGGCATATTTAACCTAAAGTCTAATTTGTTGATTTAGATAAAAAACAATTCAATATAAAATAATAGTGATAGAAAACTAAATTATAATATCTTTAAAATAGTTTTAGTTTAATTAAATAAATTTAGGGTTCTCTCATTGCTGTATTTATTGTCTTTATAACTGGATAAATTAAATAAGTTATAATTGGTCTTTTACCTGAGATTATATTTCCAGAAACATTCATGCCTGGTAAAAGGCTAAAATCTGGTGGTACATTTCTTAATTTATTCTCAGTAATTTTAATCTTCCCTCTGTAAACACTTGATTTATCACCTGCCAGATTTTCATCTACAGTATCCTTAGAAATACTAATTAATTCACCTATTAACTCACCGTGTTTTTGTGATGGTAAAGCATTTAATAAAATTTTTACTTTTGCTCCTTCAAAAACATTTGTAATATCTGATGGTTTTATATCAACAGAAACAAATAACTCTACATTTTCAGGAACTATTGTTAATATTGTCTTTCCGGGAGAAATAACAGATCCAGCATACAGATCTTCAATTTTTAGAATAGTACCAGAAATTGGTGATTTAAGGATTCTATCAGACTGTTGTCTTTCTAATTTGATAAGCTTTTCTTCTAAAGCTAATTTTTGATTTGATAATGCTTGCAATTCAGAATTTTTATTTTTAAGCAAATTATTTAAAAATACTTCGGAATTAATTTTTGTTTCTAACACTTGAGCATTAAGTTTTTTTAGAGATAAAGTTTTATTTTTGTAACTAAAGTTTGCCTGAATTAATTCTTCATTAAGTTTAATTTTCTGTTCAATAAGTTTTTGAAGTTCAGAATTAATATATATTGATTTTTCAGCTTTTTTCCCAACAAATAATTGTTTTGCATCTTCAAGATCTTTATCTGAAATTATCTTAGATTTAAAGAGATTTTTAGCCCGTTCATATTTAGTGTTTAATATTTCTATCTCTTGATTCAAAGAAGAAATTTTTGACTTATATTTGTTTTCTAAAGCCTTAAAGATAGTTGATGAGGGTTCACTATCTGGTGATGTATAACTTTCGTTTTTGATAATTTTAATAGCTTGTTCTATGGTAAAAATTTTCTGTTGAAGTGTTTCTATTTTTTGGCCATTGCTATAGTTTAATTTTCCTTCTATTTCTTTAATTTCATTTGTTAGAACGTCTATATCATTTTTCAGTCTGTCTATGGTGCTCGAATTAAGGGACTTATGATTTTTAATTTCTTTCACAAGGCTATTATATATTGCTAATTGTAGAGGATCAGAAGGAGGGCCAGTTTCTTTATTTTGAATAACTTTAATTTCTGAATTTAATCTAGATAAGGTATTGTTTGCTGATGAGAGTGAAATTTTTGCATCTCTAATATCTGATGCAAGTAATGTCTCATCAAAAGCAATTAATGGTTCACCTATTTGAACACGATCTCCATCACTCTGGAATATTTCTCTAATAACTGAATTATAATTTGCTTGAACAGAAACATTTGGAACTTCTGTAGATAGCTTCCCTTGTGTCGAAAGTGTAATATCAATTTTTGCAATACTTGCCCAAACAATAAATAATATGGCTAAAAACAAAATAGCTGTTCCTGTAATAAATACGGTTCTATCTGGAGAAATATCGGTAAATTGATCTATATCCTCATTAAACTCTTTTAAAATTTTAGAGGTATTTTTATCAACCTTTTCTCTTATATTGCTTTTATCACTATCATTTGGAGAATATTCAGTATCTTCATTAGCAGCTTCAAAAGCATCCTTGTTTAATTTCTCATTAGCTGATCTTGCGTAACTTGCCAATCTTCTCATCATATCAATTGATGTATCTGGGGATCTGCTCATATAAGCTTTTAACTGTTCTTCAGTTATTTCTTTAAGAGTGCACTCTTCTTTTGCTCTTGCAGACGCGCTTCTAGGACTTCCATCAATAATTGCCATTTCTCCAAATAAGGTTCCAGCAGTTATCTCACTTAAAGTTACATAATCTTCTCCAGTAAATTTAACTAATTCAACAACACCACTCTCTACAACATATGCAATATTTCCTTGCTCTCCTTCACGGAAAATAAAGTCGCCAACTAAATATGTTTTTGAACCTTTTACAGCCATAATTTATTTCATTTCATCGAAAATTAGATTGTGTTGACCTTGTAACCTATTACTAACTACTTTCAGTTGTTGATTAGAAAATTCTTTAATAGGTCCCTCTTGAGACATTACTTCTTTTGTAGACCCTATTTGTTTTATCTCGCCGTTCTCCATATATACAATCTTCCTACAATGTTTTAAGTACCAGATTTGTTGAGAAATAATTATTAAGGTTCTGCCTCTAGCGAGTTCAGAAATATTATCTAAAATTTGTAATTCGTTTTGAATATCAAGATTCGCAAAAATATCATCTAAAACTAAAACCTTAGGATTTCTTATTAATGCACGTGCAATAGCTAATTTTTGTTTTACAGCAGGAGATAAACTAGATGCATCATCTGTTAGTTGGCTATCGTAACCTTCTGAAAGAATTTGAATATCTTCATCTACGCAAGCTAAATTACAGGCCCAAATTATTCTGTCGTTTGTTGCATTTGGAAATACACGTTGCATATTTTCCCTTATACTTCCCTCGAAAAAATATTGGTTTCCACTTACAAGTGCAACTTGAGAGCGCAAATGTTGTAAATTTATTGTTCTAAGGTCATTGCCATCAATAAAAACCTTTCCACTGACTGGATTATATAAACCTTGCATTAATTGTGTTAGAACAGTTTTTCCTGCTCCACTAGGGCCACAAATACCAACAACTTCTCCAGAGCCAATATTTATCGACAGGTCCTTGATAATAGATTTTTCAGGATCAAAATGGAAATTAACATTTTGAAATGTTATTCCACC
The DNA here is from genome assembly GCA_964571065.1 of uncultured Rhodobacterales bacterium. Classification (GTDB taxonomy): domain Bacteria; phylum Pseudomonadota; class Alphaproteobacteria; order Puniceispirillales. The sequence continues at coordinate 3,240 of CAZNBI010000094.1, forward strand.
TTCAATTGAATGAAATTGACCGCGACCTTTATTCTCCTTTGACATAGATGATGATCTATTTAAAATCGATAGTAAATTTGCAAATTGCTTCAGGTCTGATGGTATTTTGACAAGATTTAAAGCTGGACGATAAATTTTTCCAATAAGCATATTAACACCAATTAGAACTCCAGCTGAAAGAGAGCCTGAAAAAACGAGATGTACGCCAATAAATAAAACTACAACAGTTAGCAGATTATTTAATAAAGATCCAAACTCATTTATAAAGGCATTACTTGCAGATGATTTTTCATTAAATCTTAGATAACTTCCTTCAAGTTCTTTCCATTCTTTATATAACTCACTTTCAAGCCCAAGTTTCTTTATATCTTCAAAACCATCAAGTGTAGTTTTTAAAAGGTTTTGACGTTTTAAATCTGCAGTTGAAGTTGCCCCCGCGAGAACTTTGTGACCTTTAGAATGAAAAATGGTAATAGATGATCCTATTACGCAAAATGCTAAAACTACTACTCCTAGCAAAGGACTGTAGAAAAATAAGATTGGTACAAAAAAGATTACAGAAACTATATCACTGATACTTCCGAGTATCTTTGAAATAATTGTTGATCTCACTTGACCTAAGTTTTGTGTCAGTTTCCTAATCTGGTCAGATTGTTTTTGCAAAGTTGATAGGGGTAGATCTATAATTTTACTGAAAATTTCTACACCATATTTAGCCTCTACTTTTGCTGCAGACAAACTTATGATATTAGATTTTAAAAATGATAAAACTAAATTAAAAATATGAGCTAAAATAACACCTGAAGCGACAACGTATAATGTAGAATAAGCTTCGTAATTAACAACTTTATCAAGGACAATTATTAAGAATATAATAGGTGATAAAGCAAAAATATTAATAAAAACTGCTATGATAATTAGTTGAATTAATACAAATCTGTTTTCAGATAGATCTCTAAGAATTGATGCTAAATTTAACTCACCACTTTCTTGTTCTAATTTTCTAGATTTTTGGAAGATTAGAGCTTTGCCACTCCACGATCGAGTAAATTCTTTAACATCAATTTTTTTAGGTCTTGGTTGTTGTTCGCTAGGATCTAAAAGCGAGACTACTCCACCACTGCCATCTGTATCAACAAAATTTAAAACGATTACATACCTACCAGAGTTTAATAGGCACAAGGGAGGTTGTTTTTTTGCTGCTTCACTTAAACTTGCAACATTAGTATTTAAATATCTGCAAACTAAATTATGAGTTTTGGATAAGTTTTTTAATGACCTAAAGTCAATTTCTTTTGTATCTATATCTTTAATATCATTGAATTGAGCTTGACTTAATTCAACTCCTAGACGTCTAGCAAGAATTTGAAAACCTCGAGCGCCTGATAACATAAAAGAAACCCCCCATATAATATATATAATATGGAGGGTATAATTTGAAGAAATAAATATTTTTATTAATATTTATACTATTTCATCACCTGTATCATCTGGTGGAGGAACATCACCACCGTCAGGACCACCGTCA
>CAZNBI010000095.1:0-4698 GCA_964571065.1 uncultured Rhodobacterales bacterium
CAGTCATAGTATCTATGGTGCAACTGGTGGTGAAAGTCAGCAGAATCCAAAATTTTGGTCTCTTTATTCATAACTTTTTCAAATCCTGAATGAGTGAATGCAGGGTTCAAAGTTACCAAAATCAAATGAATAATAACGATAACTGGATCAGATGGTATTATAAAATGTATGAGAGGAGAGGATTGGTAGATAATGTTTTCGATGGGATGCATTGAAATTCCTGACCAAGGACCAGTATTAACATTTCTATGATGTGTAATATGGACATGTTTAAATAGGAAGGGGTGATGCAATAGGCGGTGAATAAAATAAAAATGAGTTCCTCGAATTAATGGAAAGCACAAAATCCAGGCAAAAAATTGGATAGGACTGTTATTAAATGATACAATATCAACCCACCCATTTGCAATGCAAGTTAGATACAAAACCTCATAAGCGGTCCAAACTGTCACTCCACTTGCAATGCTCCAGAACATGTTATCATAGACCTGATTATTAAATTTAAAAATTTTGTTGTTTGTTGACATTTCTCGTTTAAGAAACTTAAACCTGTCACCTTGAATTTTATAGACGTGTAAGTAAAGGTGCAGAGACCCTGCTATTAAGAGCAAAAGTGCCGTATTTCGCAGGAATATTAGAAGTACCCAGTCTAAAGTAAAGTTCTCCATTGTTTGAAGGCTTGGCGTCAGATAATGGTAGATCGCAAAACCCAGTAAGATAAACATGAGGAAACGTGAGATACTTATCCAACGTCTCACCATCCAGTTGAAAATCTTGATTGGCTTAATCGGCCAATCAAACAGAGGATTGTAACTGATTGGTTCCTCTGGGCTATAATTCCATAATTTTCTAACTTCTGAAATTTTTTTCATATTGAGCAAGTTATCATTAATAGATAAATCAAGTAGTTAAGCAATTTCTCTATTACCCTGGTAAAGATTGACACCTTTTATAGATCCTTTTGTAAGAGCTTTAGATTGAACTTTTCTCAAATATAAATGAAAGTCTAGATCTTTTTTTGAAAATAATGAAGTAGGTGGCTCATATTTTATAAAGTTATTATATTTGTCCTCACCTCTTGCTAAAATGGCATAATCTTTATCTGCATGTATTTGTTTTATTTTTGGATTTAAATACCTAATGGCTAGTCCAATTCTTCTGTCATTTGAAATATTTTGTCCTGATCCATGAATAGTTAAACCGTGATGTAAAGACATTTCTCCAGGTTTAAGAGTTATATTTACCTTGTCTTTTTCCAAAATGTTAACTTTGATTTCTTGACCTCTTGATAGAAGGTTATCTTTACTAAATGTATCATTGTGAGGAAGAATAGGATTTCTAAAGCTTTCTTTCACAAAATCCATGCAACCAGATTTTTTGTTCGAGATAGATAATGCTAACCAAGCTGTAACCTGGTATTCATTGTTATTTAATCCCCAATAAGTTAAGTCCTGATGCATTGAGACTATAGACTTGCTTTTTGGCTCCTTAATAAAGAACTCAACTGACCATATCAGAATATTCTTGCCGATAACATTTTCAACAGCATCTAATATTTTCTTGTTAAGAGCTATTTCACATGCCATTGGGATGACGCATTGCGAATTTATTCTTTTATACGTATTTAATGAGAGTGGAAGGCTACCCTCAAATTTAAACTCTCTCTCTAATTTTTCTAATTTATTTCTATAAAATAAAGCCTCTTTTTTTGAGAAGATCTCAATTGGGAAGATGTAACCGTCTTTCCAATAATTTTCAAAATTTATCCCATTTTTTGACATAGATTTATTCCATTTACTCGTTGTAAATTTAGAGCTTTTAAAATAATGATTAATGAAAAGTATCTTTTTGTAAATATAAATTAGGTGGTAGTAAATGGCACATTTAAGAATTAGAAAATTCAACACTAAAGAAACATATCCTGAGCAAAATTTAGATAACGATTTATCACAAGCTGTAGTAGCTAAGGGTACTACAGTATTTTTGAGAGGACAAGTTTCACAAGATTTAGAAACAAGAGAAAATCTTAATTTAGGTAGTCCAAAACTTCAAACAAGGAAAACTATGGAAAATATTGATATGCTCCTCAAAGAGGCGGGTAGTTGTATGGATCATGTATGTAGAATTGTTGTATATCTTACTGATATAAGATATCGTGAAGAAGTTTACAAAGAAATGGGTGTTTGGCTTAAAGGTGTATTTCCATGTTCAACTGGTCTTGTCGTTCCAGCATTAGCAAGACCAGAATGGGTAGTTGAAATAGAAGTTACAGCTGTCATTCCTGATTAAATATAATTTAGAAAGCTTAAGAGTATAAGATGTCAAAAACACTTTTAAATAATTTAAAAAGTCTCGCTGCAAAGCCTCTGAGTAATGCTACTGCTATGCCTAAAGAAATATACACATCAAAAGAAATATTAGATTTAGAGCATGAACAAATATTTTCAAAGGAATGGATTTGTGTTGGAAGAGAGACTGAAATACCTAATGCCGGCGATTTTTTTACATTTGATTTAGGAGATCAGCCAATTATTGTACTTCGGGACAGATTAAAAAAAGTAAAAGCTATTTCTAATGTTTGTTTGCATAGAATGATGCCAATTGTTGAGGGAAAAGGTAACAAAAAGGCATTTACATGTCCATATCATGCTTGGACCTATAATTTGGATGGTGACTTAGTAATGGCTAAATTTATGGATAGAACTGAATGTTTTGACAAGAAGTCTTTAAAGTTACCTCAAATTAGATGTGAAATATTTCTAGGTTGGATTTATGTGACTTTAAGCCAAAATATTCATAGTGTTTCAGAAAGTTTGGGCAACCTTTATGAAGTTGTTTCACGATATAGAATGGAAAATTATATCGATATTATTTCTGAAGAGCATGTTTGGAATACAAATTGGAAAATTCTTACAGAAAATTTTATGGAAGGTTATCATTTGCCTGTTGCTCATCAAGGGACTGTTGGGCCACACTTCAATGTAATGGATACTGAATTTGACGAGCGTGGTGCTTTTGATTCTTTTACTTATCAAACCTTTACTAAAAATGAAGACGCATTAGTAGGTACAGCTCACCACAAAAATAATTCTTTGACTGGAAAGTGGAGGCACACTTCTGTTCTTCCAACTATTTTTCCAAGTCATATGTATTCTCTTGCCCCTGACCATTTATGGTACTTGTCTTTGCAGCCAAATGGTACGAATAAGGTTAATATTAAATTTGGAGCAGCAATTGCCCCTGAAGTTTTGGAAGACAAGGATGATCCAGAGAGCTTTCTTGATGAAACAAGAAAATTTTTACATCATGTTCAACAAGAAGATAGATTTGTTGTTGAAGGCATATATAAAGGTGTCTGTTCACCACTAAGTAATCCAGGTCCTTTAAGTTGGTTGGAAAGAGAAAACCATGAGTTTACTCAGTATATTTCAAGAAAATTAAATAATTAAATGGTATTAAAATATGACTTTCTCTATTGTAGGTTTTTGTGAAAAAACTCAGATGTCTGGTGTTGCGATAACAACATCAAGTATTGCTGTGGGTAGTAGATGTCCTTGGGTTAGAGCAAAAGTTGGAGCTGTGACCACACAAAATGTTACTGACCCAAGTATAGGAAATGAGGTTTTAGATGAAATGGAAAAAGGGATATCTTCTTCTGAAGCTATAGATAAAGTTTTGGAAATTCGAGATAATATTGAGTATCGTCAGGTTGCTGCGGTAGACTCTAATGGTAAAACTGCAAGTTTTACGGGTAAGAATATTTTAGGTAAAAATTCAGTGTCAACTGGGAAACACTGTATTGCAGCTGGGAACCTTCTATTAAAAGAAAGCCTTACTCAAGAGATGATAAGTAACTTTGAAAATGATAAGTCTAATCATTTAGCTGAAAGATTAATTTTAGCATTGAAGGCTGGGGTCGACTACGGTGGGGAAGAAGGTCCTACACATTCTTCAGCAATTTTAGTTGCAGACGAGTACCAGTGGCCTTTGGTTGATTTGAGGGTCGATTGGAGTGAGAATTGTCCTGTAGAAAAGCTTGTCGAACTATGGCACTCATACAAACCACAAATGAATGACTATATTTTAAGAGCAGTAGACCCTTCTAAGGCACCTAGTTACGGCGTGCCTGGTGATATTTAGTTCTCATGATAATTTGTGTAAAAGAGTTTCAAGCATTTGGTCACATAATATTAATTGTTCTTCACTCACAAACTCATCAGGCTTATGCCCTTGATCCATTGAACCTGGTCCGCAAACAACTGTAGGAATTGCAAGTTTCTCATCAAAAAGGCCACCCTCTGTACCGAAAGCGACTTTGATAGTTTTATTTTTTCCAGTTAAAGAAGAAACAAATGATACAATTTCTGAATTAATATTTGTATTTAAACCAGGGTATTGATTAGTAATATTTATTTTTATATTTGCATTAGGAGCTTTATTTCTTACTTTCTCTAAAAGCATTGAAATTTTAGTTTTAAGCTCTTCTAGAATTATAGAAGGTTTATCTTCTGCCAGATTTCTTATTTCAAAGTCTACAGCTGCATAGTTAGGGACTATGTTTAGAACAACACCACCTGAAATCTTCCCGACATGTAATGTTGTATAAGGGATGTCATAATCAAAATCTTTTACCCCATTTTGTGATATTTCATTTTGAAGATCTCTAATTTCAGAAATTAAATCACATGCGAGATGAAT
>CAZNBI010000096.1:0-4688 GCA_964571065.1 uncultured Rhodobacterales bacterium
CTTACTAAATTAATTAAATTTAAATAGCCTTTTTCATCTTTAGCTATTAATACAACCTCGCCAGAACTGTATTCATCAATTATATCAAGTTGGCATCCTATTATAGGTTGTATACCATTTGATGATGCTTTTTCAGAAAATTCTAAAGCACCAAACATGTTATTATTATCAGTTATACAAATAGCTGGTTGATTATCATTTTTTGCTAAATCAATTATCTTGTCTATCTGGAGCGCACCAAATGAAAGTGAATACGCAGAATGAACCCTTAAATGAATAAATAGATTATTTGAAAAATTACTCAACTATAGTTCCAAATTGTAATTTCAAAACTTTGTCCATCAAAGAAGCAATTTCAATATTATGGGTGACAATTAAACAGGTCAAATTTGTTTCATTTACTATTAAACGCAAGTGATTAATAACTTCTATAGCAGTTTTTGGATCAAGATTACCAGTTGGTTCATCTGCAAGCAAAAGTCTAGGAGCGTTTGAGAGACTTCTAGCTATTGCTACCCTTTGTTGCTCACCACCAGAAAGTTGACCTGGTTTGTTATGCATTCTATCATTTAAATTCATCATATTTAGTAATTCATCAGCCCTCTTAATTGAAAGCTCTTTATTCAATCCAGTTAACATTTGTGGAATAGCTACATTTTCAATTGCTGTAAATTCATGTAACAATCTGTGAAATTGAAAAACAAAGCCAATTTCATTTAATCTAATGTTATTTCTGTCTTTTACAGATGTTGGATTAATTAATTTTTGATTCAAAAATATTTTGCCTTTTTTTAATTCTTCCAATAAACCTATTAAATTTAACAATGTAGATTTTCCAGATCCACTTGGACCAACCAAGGCAACCATTTCTCCTTTTTTCAAATTAAAGGATACATTTTTTAGAACTTTTAATTCGTTTACACCCTTAAAATATGAAAAAGAAATGTTATCGACATTCAAAATTTCATTATTATTGTTTTCACTCATATCTTAAAACTTCTGCGGGTAGTATTCTTGTTGCCCTCCATGCTGGATAAAGAGAAGCCAGAAAAGAAAGAAATAAAGCCAAGGCAATAATTTGAATAACTTCAATTGGATCAATTAATGCAGGCATTTTTGTAAGGAAGTAAATTTCAGCCGAAAATAATTCATAGTTAGTTAATTTTTCTAAAAATTGTCTTATAGATTCTATATTGTAACAAAATAAAACACCTAAAATTGTTCCAAGAAAAGTACCTACCCCACCAATCGATATTCCAGTTAGAAAAAATATTTTCATTATACAGTTTTTTGATGCACCCATTGCTCTTAAAACAGCAATATCGATTGACTTACTATTTACAAACATAATCATTGAAGAAATAATATTGAACGCTGCAACTGTAATGATAAGAGTTAAAATTATAAACATTACATTTCTTTCAACTTTTAAGGCATTTATAAAAGAGTAATTTCTTTCAATCCAATCGGTGATAATTAAATTTTTATCTGATATTTCTAATAATTTATTTTTTATTAACGCAATATCATCTGTTGAGTTAAGATATACCTCTAAATTACTAATAGTATTATTTTTATCATAGCCGTATAGTGATTGTGCATCAGCTAATGACATAAAAACAAAACTGCTATCATATTCAAACATTCCAACATCAAAAGTTTGAATAACTTTGAATTTTTTTTGCTTTGGGACTGAACCAAAAGCAGTAACTCTTAATTGCGGAGTCAAAATAAAAACATCATCATTATTTTGAATATTTAGCTTTTTTGCTAATCTATGGCCAATTATTATCCCATTGTTATTAAAAGATTCAATTTCTTTATTGCCTATTGAATTCCAAAGTTGTTTTCTAGCTGAAAGATCAGACCATCTGACTCCCCTAACAACAATTCCTGATGAATTATTGTTATAAACAATTAAGCCCTGACCCTCTATCTGTGGTGTTACAGCCTTAACCCCAGGAATTTCAGCAACACCAACAGAAAATTCATCATAATTTAGAAAATTATTCTGGTTTTCATATATACCAATATGACCATTTAACCCTAATATTCTTCCTATTAATTCTGCTCGGAAACCATTCATAACTGACATTACAATTATAAGAGTTGCAACACCTAAAATTATTCCAACCAAAGAAAATCCAGCTATAATTGATATAAATCCTTCAGATCTTTTTGACCTTAAATATCTAAAAGCAATTAAAAATTCTAATTGAGAGAACATTATGAATTGACCAAATTTATTAAATTATCAAAATCAACAATATGTTTTTCACCATTTGATCTATTTTTAAATTCATATTTGTTGTCTTTGGCTAATCTTGGGCCAATGATAACTTGAAAAGGTATTCCGATAAGATCCATTTTAGCTAATTTACTACCAACACTTTCTTTAGTATCATCATATAATATTTCTTTATTTTGGCTTTTAAAGAAATTATAAACACCAAGTGACATTTCATCACACAGTTCATTTCCAACTGCAAGATTAACTACACATAAATCAAATGGAGCAACAGACTTTGGCCATATTATTCCTGCCTCATCATGACTAGATTCTATAATTGCTCCAACTAATCTACTTACACCTATACCATATGAACCCATAAAAACAGGAGATAAGCTTCCATCTGGGAGAGTTATTTTTGCTCCCATACTCTCAGAATATTTAGTTCCAAAATGAAAAATATGACCAACTTCAATACCTCTTGTTTCCATCAAATTTAATGCATCAATTTTAGTGGGATCATGTTTTTCATCCGTAGCGGCATAAAGGGATGTGAATAGATTCACATTACTTTCTAGGTCTTTTTCGTAATCTATACTATCAATATCAACAGTAAGATTTAGCCATTTTTTATCACAATAAACCTTTGATTCACCAGTATCGGCTAAAATGATAAATTCATGACTTTTGTCACCACCAATAGGACCAGTATCTGCTTCCATTGGTATTGCAGTCAAACCCAATTTTTTAAAAATTTTCAAGTAAGAAATGAACATTTTATTATATGATATAAAGGAGTTTTTTTGATCTAAATCAAAAGAATAGGCATCTTTCATCAAAAATTCTCTTCCTCTCATGACACCAAATCTGGGCCTTATTTCATCTCTGAATTTCCATTGAATATGATATAAATTTAATGGCAAACCCCTATAAGATTTTATATGAGATCTAAATATGTCTGTTATCATTTCCTCATTTGTGGGGCCATACAAAACATCTCTATCGTGACGATCTTTTATTCTAAGCATTTCCAATCCGTAGTCATCATATCGGCCTGATTCTCTCCAAAGTTCAGCCGATTGTATTGTAGGCATTAAGATTTCATGTGCACCCGCATTATTTTGTTCATTTACTATAATTGAAGAAATTTTCTTTAAAACTCTCTGGCCAAGTGGTAACCAAGAATAAATACCTGCTGAGTCTTGCTTAATCATTCCTGAGCGTAACATTAGCCTATGTGAAATAATTTGAGCATCTTTTGGTGTGTCCTTCACAATAGGTAAAAAGTATTTTGAAAGAAACATTGAAATTGTCCTAAATAATTTTATTGTAATTGATTATTAAATTCTGATCTGTATAAATCCAGATTATATTAATTTAATATGTTTTTGCTAATATAAAATTATAAAATTGAAATTCTAAGACAAAAATTTAATTTATTTAAAATGACAAAATTTTACAAACAAATTAATGGTTACCCTGCAATAAGAATGCGCAGAAATAGAATGAAAGCTTTTTCCAGAAGAATGATATCTGAAACCCATCTAAATGCAAATAATCTTATACAGCCATTATTTGTCACTCAAGGAAAGTATGAAAATACTTATATAGAATCAATGCCTGGAATTAAAAGACATTCAATTAAATCAGTTGCAAAAGAAGCTATGGAAATTTACAAATTAGGAATAGCAGCGATTGCAATATTTCCTTATATACCAAATGATTTGAAAGATGAAAATGGTACTGAAAGCTTAAATAAAAATAATGTTATTTGCAAAGCTATTAAAGAAATTAAAAATTCATGCCCAGAAATAGGGATAATTTGTGATGTTGCACTTGATCCATACACAAACCATGGGCACGACGGTATTATTATTAATAGCGAAATAAATAATGATAAAACAATTGAAATTTTATGTAAACAAGCTGTGATTCAAGCAGAGGCAGGATGTGATATCATAGCTCCGAGTGATATGATGGATGGAAGAGTCAAATCAATCAGGTCTGCTTTAGATAAAAAAAATCTAATTAATACCTCTATATTGTCTTACTCTGCAAAATACGCTTCTTCTTTTTATGGACCGTTTAGGGATGCATTAGGCACTAAAATTATCACTGACCGTGTATTTGACAAGAAATCTTATCAAATGGATCCTGCTAATTCTAGAGAAGCATTAAGAGAAATTGAATTAGATATAAATGAAGGTGCTGATATAATAATGATAAAGCCAGCTTTAAGCTATTTAGATATTATAAGTTTAGCAAAACAAAATTTTGAAATACCAATTTTTGCTTATCAAGTTTCAGGAGAATATTCTATGATTAAAGCTGCTTCTGAAAAGGGCTGGATAAATGAACAAGATATAATTTTTGAAACTTTATTAAGTATTAAAAGAGCTGGTGCATCAAGTATCTTAACTTACTTTGCAAAAGATATCGCTAAGTCCTTAAAATAAAA
>CAZNBI010000097.1:0-4651 GCA_964571065.1 uncultured Rhodobacterales bacterium
ATTGCTCAAAAGGATAATTATGGAAATTTAAACGGAATATTTTCTGAAGGTGCTTGCCGGCCAATAAGGTCAAAATTGAAAAGAACTGAGAGTCAGTTAAAGGAAGCATCTTCTCATTTTGTAGAATTGTTTAATCAATATGGCATTACATCTTTTAAAGAGCCAATGGCAGACGAGGATAATTTATCAGCTTATAAGAAGTTTGATGAAACAGGACAACTCACTCTCCATATGGCAGCACATATATCAAAATTTTCCCCTTTGACATCTGGTGAAATTTCTTTTGAAAAGTTAGAAAAATTAAGAAGAGATTATAAATCTGAAAATATCAGGACTGATTTCGCGAAGCTGTTTCTTGATGGAGTAGCTCCAACTTTTACAGCTTCTTTTTTCGATCCATATACAATTAAAAGTGGTTATGACAACAATAATCATGATCCAGAAAAAACCCTTTTGATGGATATTGATAACCTATCTAATATGTTAGGTGAGTTGGATAATAGAGGTTTTACAACAAAAATTCATGCTGTTGGTGACTATGCAATTCATACAGCATTAAATGCAATTGAAAATACCAGAAAGAAAAATGGGTTTAGTGGGTTAAGACATGAAATTGCGCATTGCCCTTTTGTAATTGAAGATGACTTAAATAGGTTCAAAAAATTAGACATTGTTGCTGAAGTATCGCCAAAGCTATGGTTTCCAAATCCGATGACAAAAGCTCAAATACATGTCTTAGGTCATGAGAGAGTTCAAAAATGCCATCCAATAAAGAGTTTATTAAATTCTGGAGCAAGTGTAACTTATGCATCTGATTGGCCAGCTGGAACCCCAGATCCAAATCCATGGATAGGCTTGGCCGGAATGATATCAAGGAAAGATCCTAATAATAATTATGATGGATATATAGGGAAAAATGAAGTAATTTCATTACAGCAAGCATTGCCAATATTTACTTTAAATGGAGCCAAGTCTCTTGGAATGGAAAAAGAAACAGGAACTATTTCAATTGGTAAATGGGCTGATTTTATTGTTTTAGAAAAACCAATCCAAAATTACAGCATTCAAGAAATTGCTAATATGAAAGTGCATCAAACTATTTGGAAAGGCAGATTAGTTTATTCAGTTAATTAATCAATAAAACAAAAATTATAATTTTAATTTAATTAATTTATCAATATACATTTACTAATCTGTTTATTTTTGTAAGAGTCTATTAGTAAAAATAATGGGAGAAAAAAATATGAGCCTTTTAAATAATTTTATACGCTATTCAAAATTAAGTTTCTTAGTTTTGCTATCTTTCTGTTTTTCTTTATCTTCTCTAGCGGCAGAATTCACTGGCAGGCTGTCAATGCATTGGAATGATAAGCATCATTGTACTAAGCACGCTCAAATGTTTGTTGATGAAGTTTTTGAAAAATCAAATGGAAGGCTAAAAATTGAAGTTTTCCATTCAGGTCAACTATTTGGTATTCGTGAGATAATGGGGGGTATTACTTCTGGAGCTGTTGATTTAGGTGGAGTAGTAGGAGTTGTAGGATTTCCAAAAATTAATAAAAATTTTAACGTTGCTACTATCCCTGGGTTATTTGATTCATTTGAACAACAAAGAGAATTTTTTCAAAAATCAGATAAAGGACAAGAAATTTGGGGAGATCTTTTAAATAAAACAAACTCTACACTAGTTATGTATAATCCAGTTGGCCCAGTTATGACATTTAGTGGTGCAAGGGAATTAACCGGGGTTGATGCTATGAAAGATTTAAAAGCTAGAAGGCTAATTGGAGCTGAAGAGCCAATGTGGAAAGCTTATGGTGCAAAAATTGTTGGTTTGAAAACTAGTGAAGTTTATACTGCACTTCAAACAGGCATGATTGATACAATCAACACTCCTCCTCAAAGTATAAGAGCTTATAGCTGGTGGGAGTTTTTGAAGTTTGGCCAAAGACCATATCAATACTTTGCTGACGCATATATTATGGCTAATAGTGACTGGTTTGGTAAACTTCCAAGTGATTTACAACAAGTAGTTTTAGATGCCGGTAAGAAATTTGGTGATGTTTCTACAAGTAAAATTATAGGTGTTGGTGAGGAAGTCATTTCTGAATTTGAGGCTAGAGGCGGTAAGATGACTATATTAGCTGGAGCTGAAAAAGATAAATTTGATAAATTAATGTCAGAAAAAGTTCTTCCAGCTATGATGGATAAATTTGATGAGGATGCTTTAAAAGCTGCTGAGGCATTTGTTGCTAATTAAAATTTACCTCAAAACTAATTATTAAGTCTTAATTAATAATGAGTAGTATAATTTGGCCATTGCAATATTTAAATGGGATTTTGACAAAAATTACATTTTTTATTGCAATGGTTATAGTGTCTATAATGGTGCTTGCACTCTCTGCAAGTGCGTTAACAAGATATATATCTGGTCATGGATTTGATTGGTTTATTGAGCTTCCACCAGCCTTGGTTAGTTGGCTTGTATTTCCTTTATTAGGACCTTTACTGAAAACAGGAAGTCATATTGAAGTAGATTTTGTAAGTACTGTAATGACACAAAGAACGCTCAGATTTGTTAAATTATTTGTTTATTTTATAAGTTTGCTTTCATCATTTATTTTTTTTAAAGCTGGTTTAGATGCTACCATGCTTTTTTATAATTTAGGACAAATGATGGAATTAGAAATTGATGTTCCAATTTGGATTATGTTTTTATCTTTTCCAGTAGGCTTTGTTATAATGGGACTTTTCTCTTTGGAGCTTTTATTAACAACTATTCAAGAAATCAATAAGAGTTCAATAAACTAATGTTTTTATTTGCCGTAATCCTCTCCTTTGTTTTACTGTTTGCATCTGTGCCAATATTCTTGGTTTTTGGTCTTGGCAGTTCAGTAGCAGCGATTTGGGGGCTAAATTTACCTTGGTCAACACTAATCCAAATGGCATTTGAGTCAATGAATAAGCATGTTTTGATAGCGGTTCCTTTATTTGTGTTTTCTGGAATGGTTATGCTTAGAGGTGGAGCTGCAAATAGATTAGTTAATTTTGCAACTTCTCTTGTGGGGCATTGGCCTGGTGGTCTTGGGATAGCAATGGTTATTGCAATGGGATTTTTTGCAGCATTTTGTGGATCTATCCTAGCTGCTATCACAGCGGTAGGAACAATAATGATGCCAAAAATGATAGAAGAGGGTTATCCAAAGCCTTTTGTCATTGTACTTGCTGCATCTGCTGCATTACTAGAGGCTTTAATACCTCCTTCAAACGCAGCAATTTTATATAGTGCACTTACGTATGTTCCAGTTTCTAAGACGTTTGCAGCAGGAGTAATACCTGGGTTAATACTTTTATTATTTATGATAGCACTTGTTTTATTTAAGTGTCGTCATATTGGGAGGTATAAACCAGCTTCTAATTATGAAAAGCTTGTTCTAGGTTTTAAGGCATTTCCAGCTTTGCTCACCCCTTTGATTATTTTGGGCGGTATTTACGGTGGTTTTCTAACGCCATCTGAATCAGCGGCTGTATCAGGAATATGGGCAATATTTATGGGGTTTTTGATCTACAGAGAGCTAACATTTAGCTCTTTATTATTAAGCATTAAAGAAACTGCAGTTACTACTGCAGTTATATTTTCAATAATAGCAATGGCGACTTTTCTGAGCAAGGTTTTCACTTATACTCAATTTCCACAATTTATAATATCCTCGATAACAGAAATGGGAGTTGGTTTAAATTTCTTTTGGTTTGCAATGGCTTTAATTTGTTTGATCTTAGGTACATTTATTGAAATCGTGCCTGTTTTTTATCTTACTATTCCAATTTTTTCGGCTATAATACTCTCTTTCAATCAAAGTTTAATTCATTTATATGTTGTGTTTGTTGCATTTGCAGGTATTGGAATGATAACTCCACCAGTATGTGTTGGTATATATACATCTGCGAGTGTAATAAAAGAAAATCCAGGTAATGCTTTCAAAGAGGTTCCTCTGTTTACAGTTGTTGGAATTATCTATGGTGTTTTGATGATACTATTTCCAATACTGTCAACATGGTTGCCAAGTTTGATTTAAATTAAGAATATCACTGGTAGCAAAACCACCAGTGATATATAATTGTTTATGCTACTTTTTTAGAGCTTAGAGCAGAAGCAGCTTTTTTGATCAATCCTGGTGTATTGATTTTAATCTGTTTAGGTTTATCAGCCTCTGGAATTTCTCTAAATAGGTTAATCGTAAGTAAACCGTCCTTAAGATCGGCTTCTGTAACTTTGATATCATCAGATAATCTGAATTGTTTTGTAAAAGATCTTTCCGCTATTCCTCTATGGAGATACTCACTAGAATGTTTGGATTTTGACGCTTCTATTGTCATTAATCCTTTTTTTACTTCAATAGAGATATCATTTTCATTAAATCCAGCTACAGCAATTTCAATTTTATACTCTTCGTCGCCTGATTTTAATATATTGTAAGCTGGATATTTATTATCAGTATATTCAGACATCCTTTCGAATTCGTCAAATAAACTGTCAAATCCTACGAAAGAACGCATTAGTGGTGTTGTTAAAAAAGTCATAATATTCTCCTATATTTAGCAAGAACTTAATAATGTCCTTAAAAAAGCAACATTATATCGTTTAAATTTT
>CAZNBI010000098.1:0-4650 GCA_964571065.1 uncultured Rhodobacterales bacterium
AAAAATATATAAAATATCAACAAAAAGAGTAAGATATGGAAGGTAATACAGAAACTAACCTAACCATGAGTGGGGCGGACGCAATACTTAGGGTTTTAGAAGAACAAGGTGTTGAAGTCATTTTTGGTTATCCAGGTGGAGCCATTTTGCCAATTTATGATTCATTGTTTAAATCAAACAGTATAAAGCACATACTTGTTAGACATGAACAAGCTGCTGTGCATGCAGCTGAAGGTTATGCAAGATCAACTGGAAAAGTTGGAGTTGTATTAGTTACTTCTGGTCCAGGTGCCACCAATGCTGTTACAGGATTGACTGACGCTTTAATGGACTCTGTTCCAATAGTTTGTTTGTCAGGTCAAGTCCCAACTCATTTAATAGGAAATGATGCCTTCCAAGAAGCTGATACAACTGGAATAACTAGACCTTGCACTAAGCATAACTATCTGGTTAAGGAAAGTGAAAAATTATGCTCAACACTACATGAAGCCTTCCATGTGGCACGCTCTGGAAGGCCTGGACCTGTAGTAGTTGATTTGCCTAAAGATATTCAATTATCAGAGTGCGAATATATTAATAGACAGGACAGACACGGAAGAAGGTATAAGCCAATTATAAACCCTGAGAAAAATAAGATTATTGAGGTAGCTAAACTTCTTGTAAATGCTAAGAAACCTATAATTTATGGGGGTGGTGGAATTATTAATTCAGGACCAGAAGCCTCGAATTTACTAAGAGAATTAGTTGATTTGGTTGAAATTCCTACCACTCTTACATTAATGGGTCTTGGTGCTTTACCACATGATAACAAGTTTTTTCTAGGAATGCTTGGAATGCATGGCACTTATGAAGCAAATCTTTCTATGTATAATTGTGATGTTATGCTCAACATTGGAGCAAGGTTTGATGACAGGATTACAGGAAATCTTAAAGAGTTTTCACCTAACTCAAAAAAAATTCATATTGATATAGACCCATCTTCTATTAATAAGTCAGTTCCTGTTGATATCCCTATAATTTCAGATGCTGGTAGTGCATTAAAAGAGTTAATATATGAATTAAAAAAATTAAAATTTAAAAGCTCTGAAAATAGAATAGGAGTTTGGCTAAGGCAAATAAATGAATGGAGATCTAGGAAATGTTTAGATTTCAATCAAACAGGAAAGATTATAAAACCACAATACGCAATTAAAAGACTTTTTGAAAAAACCAAAAACATTGAAACATATATAACAACTGAAGTTGGTCAGCATCAGATGTGGGCTGCCCAATATTATGGTTTTTCAAAGCCTAACAGATGGATGACTTCTGGTGGATTAGGGACTATGGGTTATGGATTACCTTCGGCTATGGGTGTTCAAATTGCACACCCAGAAAAACTTGTCATTGATATTTCAGGTGAGGCTTCTTTTCTGATGAATATGCAAGAATTATCAACGCTTAAGCAATATAAATTACCTGTTAAAGTTTTTATTATAAATAACCAATGGATGGGTATGGTAAGGCAATGGCAACAACTAATTCATGGAGGAAGGTATTCAGAAAGTTATACAGATTCTTTGCCTGACTTTAAGTCTCTTGCAGAGTCTTTTGGGCTCGAAGGGTTGAGAGCAGAAAATGTTGATCAACTAGATGATGTTATAGATCAAATGATGGCATCTAAATCTGCAGTTTTGTGTGACATACAAGTTGCCAAAGAAGAAAATTGCTTTCCTATGATACCCTCAGGTGCTGCCCATTATGATATGCTTTTAGGCCCAGAAGATAAACAAAACAAAAAAGTTTCAAAAGATGGCTTGGCATTGGTTTAATAGGTGACATTTATGTCTCAAAATCAAGAAATTAGATGTACACTTTCTGTATTGGTTGATAATGAACCAGGAGTTTTGGCAAGAGTAATAGGCCTTTTTTCAGGGCGTGGTTATAATATTGAAAGTTTAACTGTAGCTGAAATAGATACAAAAGTTTCTATTTCTAGGATTTCAATAGTTACGTGTGGAACTCCAATGGTAATTGAGCAAATTAAAGCTCAATTAAGGAGATTAGTCCCTGTTCATGATGTAGATGATCTCTCAGACAATTCAATACATGTAGAACGTGAATTAGCTTTAGTAAAGATAGTTAATACAGGTTCAAATAGAATTGAGGCTCTTAGAATAGCTCAATCATTTAGAGCTCACACAGTCGATAGCACACTTGATTCATTTGTCTTTGAAATTACTGGCACTTCTTCAAAATTAGCAGCCTTTATAAATTTGATGAAGGCAATAGGTGACGTAGAGATTGCTAGATCTGGTGTTTGCGCAATGTCAAGAGGAAAAATTTCTAATTTAAAGCAACGTGATGATATGCTTTAAATTTTATCTTTACGTAGGTTGAGCCTGAATATATAAATGGTCTCATCAGAAGTTTGCACTGATTTTTGATTTAATATTATTTTAGAAGGAAACATTTATGAAAGTTTATTATGACCAAGATGCTGATTTAAATTTAATAAAAAGTAAAAATGTTTTGATTGTTGGTTATGGTAGTCAAGGTCATGCTCATGCTGCAAATTTAAGAGATAGTGGTGTTAAAAATGTTTGTATTGCTCTTCGTGAAGACTCCAATTCAGTGCCTAAAGCAAAAAAAGCCGGTTTTGAAGTAAAAACTGTTTCAGAGGGTTCAAAATGGGCTGACGTAGTGATGATATTAACACCTGATGAATTGCAAGGTGAAATTTATACTAATGAAATTAAAAATAATATAAGATCTGGTTCAGCAATTGCCTTTGCTCACGGCTTAAATATTCACTTTAACTTAATTGAGCCAAGAAATGATATTGATGTTTTTATGGTAGCCCCAAAAGGTCCTGGACATACTGTAAGGGCTGAATATCAAAAGGGTGGTGGAGTTCCATGTTTATTAGCAGTTCATTTGGATAGTTCAGGAAATACACATGAAATAGGCCTTTCATATGCTTGTGCAGTAGGTGGAGGTAGATCTGGGATAATTCAAACTACATTTAAAGAGGAATGTGAAACAGATCTGTTTGGTGAACAGGTCGTATTATGTGGAGGATTAGTTGAGTTAATTAAGGCTGGATATGAGACTTTAGTGGAAGCAGGTTATGCACCAGAAATGGCATATTTTGAGTGCTTGCATGAGGTAAAGTTAATTGTTGACCTTATTTATGAGGGTGGAATATCAAATATGAATTATTCTATTTCCAATACTGCTGAGTATGGAGAATATGTTTCAGGACCAAGATTAATTACAAATGAAACTAAAGAAACAATGAGAGAAATCCTCAATGATATTCAAACTGGTAAATTTACAAGAGAATGGATGTTGGAAAACAAGGTTAACCAAACTAGTTTCAAAGCAATAAGAAATAAAAATGCAAATCATCCAATAGAGGAAGTTGGTGAAAAGCTAAGATCTATGATGCCATGGATTGGGTCAAATAAATTAGTTGATAAGGGAAAAAATTAAAATTTAAAAACATAAAATTTATTAATTATTAAATTTTGAATTAGGAGTATTGTTAATGTTATCTAAGTTATACGGCATGTTTTCATCAGATCTAGCGATCGATCTTGGAACAGCCAACACACTTGTATATGTTAGAGGAAAAGGTATTGTAGTTAATGAGCCATCTGTAGTTGCTATGACTACAGTGAGGGGTAAAATGCAGGTGTTAGCTGTTGGTGATGATGCTAAACAAATGTTAGGAAAAACACCCGGCAATATAAAAGCAATTAGACCAATGTCAGATGGGGTTATAGCTGATTTTGAGGTTGCTGAGGAAATGATAAAACACTTCATTAAAAAAGTTAATTCAGGATCAGGTCTTGCAAGCCCACAAGTGGTAATTTGTGTTCCTTCAGGTGCAACTGCAGTAGAAAGGCGTGCTATTCAAGAAAGTGCTGAGGCAGCCGGTGCTAGAAGGGTTTTTCTTATTGAAGAACCAATGGCTGCTGCAATAGGAGCTGATTTACCAGTAACTGAACCAACGGGCAGCATGGTTGTAGATATTGGAGGTGGAACTACAGAGGTTGCAGTTCTTTCTCTGGGAAGTATTGTTTATGCAAGGTCAGTTAGAGTTGGTGGAGATAAACTAGATGAAGCTATTATAAGTTATGTAAGAAGAGCAAATAATTTATTAATTGGTGAAACTAGTGCTGAAAGAATAAAAAAACATATTGGAATAGCCTTTCCGCCCGAAGATGGTATGGGTGAGACAATGGAAGTTAGAGGGCGAGATCTAGTTAACGGTGTGCCAAAAGAACTTACACTTAATCAAGCGCAAATTTCAGAAGCTTTAACTGAACCTGTATCCCAAATTGTTGAAGCTGTAAAAGTAGCTTTAGAAAAGACCCCTCCTGAATTAGCTGCTGATATTGTTGACAAAGGTATTGTTTTAACTGGTGGTGGTGCATTATTGAGTAAAATGGACTTTATTCTACAACAGGCAACAGGATTACCAGTTGCAGTTCCCGAAGATCCTTTAACATGTGTTGTTAGAGGCACCGGAAGATGTTTGGATGAGATGAAAACATTAAAAAATGTTTTAATTGGAGCATAATAGAAAATTATTTATTGATTTGTAAAAAATGAATCAAAAAAGAAAATTTGAAAATAAAAAAGTTTTTTTAATAAATAATGCTG
>CAZNBI010000099.1:0-2137 GCA_964571065.1 uncultured Rhodobacterales bacterium
CTTAATTTCTTGTTTTGATCGACTTAAATGTAAATAAGCTTTTTTTTCTAAACCTATTCCATGTTCCGCAGAAATTGACCCATTATACTCACCTACAATTTTATAGAAGATTTTTTTGATTTTTTCTTTTAGTTCATGACAAATTACAACGGCGTGTAAATTATTATCACCTAGATGCCCAAAAAATAAAATATCTTTTACTTCTTTAAATGCAAGTATCTCTTTTTCTAATTGAGCAACAAATTTTTGAATCAAATTTAAATTAACAGATATGTCAAAGTTCATCCGTAGCGGTATTGTTTTAAATGCCGTTGATGTATTATTTCTTACATTCCATAAATTTTTTATATCTTTTTGTGATGAAGAGATAATGGCATCCTTAATAATTTTTTTAGAAAGAAATTTACTTAACGTTTCAGAAAACCATTTATCATCAATTGCAGGCTTATTTCCTAAAGTTTCAATAAGAACATAGTAATTGTATTTTGTTGGAAGTGGGGCCTTGATACTAGTTGAACTTATTATAAATTCGTACGTTGATTTCCATAAAACTTCAAAAGCTGATAAGTCACTACCTAACTCTTTTTTGCAACTAATTAGTAAATTGAGAAGTTCATCTAAACTATCTACACCACAAAAAGCAACATTTTGGGTCTTTGGTTCATGATAGAATTTCAGAGTTGCTTTTGTAATTACTCCAAGAGTTCCCTCTGAGCCAATAAAAATTTGTTTGAGATCATAACCTGAATTATCTTTAATTAAATTATGTAAATTGCTAATCAAAGTTCCATCTGCCAACACAACTTCAATCCCTAAAGTGAGATCTCTCATCATGCCATATTTAATTACCCTCGTTCCTCCTGCATTCGTTGCTAAATTGCCACCTAAAAAACAACTACCTTTAGAACCTAAATCAAGAGGAAAGAAAAAGCCTTCCTCTTCAAGAAACTTTTGAAACTTTTCAAGAGTTATCCCAGTTTCTACAGTTGCACTTTGTGATACTCTATCCAAATTTAAAATTGAGTTCATTCTCTCCAGAGATAAAATGACTTCACTGTCAAAAGGAACAGCCCCTTGAACTAACCCTGTCATTCCTCCTTGTACCGAGACTGGCCAACAGAAGTCATTACATATTTGCATAATTTTTATAACTTCCTGAGTTGATTTGGGGAGAAGTATGATTGATGGTTTCCCATTTTTGAAATTAGTAATATCATGGACATATTTAGCATTTTCAATGTTTGGAGTTTTCCATCCTTTTGATCCAACTATTGGTATCAATTTTTCAAGAATCAGTTCCATTTCTTCTCCACTAGATACTTCTTTTATGTCTAAGAAAATCCCAAACTAATAAAACTGAACCCAAGATTATACAAATAATCTGGATTCTAACATCCATAAATAAAATTCCAAATCCAACAGACAAACGAAGAATTACTTCAATCCAAGACAGTTTTGTGAAATCAAATTTGGCAAGTGCACTATTTATAAACCAGATTGAAATTAATAGACGTGGAACAATTGAAATAAATTCCAACCAAGAAAAATCTTCAATAATGAGAAGGCATGGGTAATATGCAAAAGCAAATGGAATTATAAATTTTGCAATTCCAAGTCTAAATGCCATCAAAGAAGTAATTATAGGATTGGATCCAGCAATTGGTGCAGCAGCATAAGCGGCAAGTGCAACAGGGGGTGTCAAACTAGATGCAACACCATAGTAAAAAACAAATAGATGTGCAATTAGAACTGAAACACCTAGATTTTGAAGTGCTGGTCCCATAACAACAATTATTATTAGATAAGCTGGCAGAGTAGGCATTCCCATGCCTAAAACAAGCGCTCCAATCATTGCCAAGGTAAGAGAAAGAAATAAACTGTCTCCTCTTAATTCATTCATAAAAGATGCTAATTTTATTCCTATTCCTGTTGAGTCTATAGCTCCAACTAACATTGAAATTACAACTATAGCTATTAACAGTTTTGCACCTTGCGTACCCCCTTTAATAACAGAGTTTAATAATTTGACAGGGTTTTTTCTAATTTCAGGATTTATAAAACTCAAAACAAGTATTGAAATTACAGCATAAAATCCTGCTCTTGATGTAGAAGAACCAAATAAAAGAGAAAAAATTAC
>CAZNBI010000099.1:2237-4550 GCA_964571065.1 uncultured Rhodobacterales bacterium
ATTTTTCTATAAGGTAACAAAACAATTGTAATAAGAGCTAAAGCACAACAAAAAGCTCTGTGAAATTTTGGATCAATTAAAGCAAAACCAGATGCATAAATTGCAATAATTGATAAGGCTAAAGCAGCTAAAATACTTATATAAGAAAAAGATTGTATTATTAATTTTTTCATAAAAATATTTCCTCAGACTCTAGGCCTGAGGAAATCATTATTTTTTTAATCTGTTGGAATAATATTCTGTGGAACATTAAATCCTTGTTCTTTGTAATATCGATAAGCACCTTTGTGTAAAGGTAGGTTTACTGATGTGAAGGCAGTTTCTTTAGTAACCTCTTTAAGAAAAACAGCAGTCTTATGGATATCATCTAGGTTTTCCCAAAAAGCTTTTGTCACATTATAAACAACGTCTTCATCTACCATGCTTGTAGTGCCTATAAACTGGTTAAAGCCAAGGGCCCTTATAGTTCCTTTTGTCAATTGTCCTTTATAAACGCTGCCATCAAAAGTGGTAATTCCTCTACCAGGAGATGAGCTTTGCTTTTTTAGTGCAGGTGCATCTAAAGCACTTTCAGGAATTGATAAAAGTCTAAAATTTGAATTTAGACCAAATTGTTGAACTAAAGCACATCCAACATCACATGGTCTTACCATTACATCAACTTTATTATCTCTAAAAGCATTTAGACCTTCACCCCAAGGAAGTATCACACCCTCGTAATCTTTATCGTGATCAAATCCTGTTACACCTTTCATGATACCTTTTGAACCAACACTTGCAGCACCTGAAGGAGGTCCAAGAAAAACTTTCTTTCCTTTAATGTCTTTCCAATCAACAATGCCTGAGTTTTCTTTTGTCAATACATGAAAGACACCTGCTTTAAATCCTAAAATAGATCTTAAGTTTTCAGCATAATTTGGTGCCTCCTCAATCTTTGAATACATAGCTTTTTTGTTTTTCATCAAAACATAAAGGTTTGGAACACCAGAATAGAAAGAGATATCCCCTTTACCAGCAGATAACATTGATTTTGTTAATGTCTTCCCTGCGTTTACTTCGATATCAACACCAGCTTTTGAGGCTTGTGCAGCAAATGCAATAAAAATTGTTCCTGGAGGCCCACCTGCTACAGCTGTTTCTCCTTTGTAGCTCTGACCAGATGCACTAAAATTTAGTCCAGTTATCAAAATCAAAGTTAACAATATTTTAATTAATTTCATAAACTTTCCTCCTTCTTTGTTTCAAAAATCCTGAATTAATCTTTTCATCGCGTCAAGGACTTAAGTAATATATTTTTATGAATTCTAATATGGTATATATCAAATATAACGAAACCAAAATTTAGAGTGACTTAATTGAAAGAAATATCTGGCGGAGCTTTAATTACAAAAATATTAATCCAAAATGGAATAAATAAAGCCTTTTGTGTTCCTGGCGAAAGCTACCTTGGTGTTTTAGAGGCTATCAGAGAAAGCAAAAACAAATTTGATTTAGTTGTTTGTCGTCATGAGGGTGGTGCTGCTTACATGGCTGAAGCATATGGTAGACTTACTCAAAAGCCTGGCATTTGTTTTGTAACAAGAGGGCCTGGAGCATGTAACGCTAGTATAGGAGTTCATACTGCTCACCAAGAAGGAACTCCTCTAATATTATTTGTTGGTCAAGTTCCAGTGAAGTCTCTTAAGAAAAATGCTTTTCAATCCATAGATACAGATAAGTTTTTCAATTCAATGGCAAAGTATACTGAAACTATAAAAGATCCTAAAAACATTCGAAAAATTTTAGAAAAAGCAATTTATATCAGCACTGAAGGAAAGCCCGGACCAGTCGTTTTAGGAATTCCAGAGGATATACAATTTGCAATGGTGAGTGATAAAATAAGTGAAGTGTTAGAAAACAAAACTCACAAGATAAAATCAAAAACATTCCGTGCGTATATTAAAGAATTAAATCATTCAAAAAGGCCAATAATTGTTTTGAGTGGAAGCAAATGGAAAAAAGAAACTAAAAAGAAATTAGAAACTTTTGCTAAAAATAATGATATTCCGTTTGCTGTAACATTCAGAAAAAATAATCTTTTTGATAATCAAAATAAGAAATTTGTAGGCTCACTTGGGGTAGGTCCAGATACAAATTTAGTTTCATTCATAAATAAGTCAGATCATATTTTATTAATAGGTGGGGGATTAGGTGAAATAGAAACAAATAAATTTTCAAGATTAGTAAAGTCAAAAAAAGATCAAAAAATTTTTCACGTAACAGATAATAAATCCCTTATTAATAAAAGTTCTTATGACTTGCTTGTTTCAGATA
>CAZNBI010000100.1:0-4550 GCA_964571065.1 uncultured Rhodobacterales bacterium
TCATCTTTTGCAGAATTTAAAGCTATATCTAGCAGAGATCTTTTTTTAAAAGATTTATTTTCTGAATTTTTTGAATTATCAGCATTAAAGGGTGCTTGCTTAACAGTATTTAAAATTCTTGCAATTTCTGCCTTTCTTAAAACCTGAGGCTCACCTGTACTAAAATCATTCATTTTTTTGGAATTTTCCATATAGTTTATAATGATTTAATATAAATTCTCTTATACAAAATCATCTCCACCTCTACCTGCTAATACAATTGTACCTTCATCTGAAAGGCGTCTTGCTACGTTGATAATTTGCTTTTGCGCCTCTTGTACCTCTGTTAATCTAACAGGTCCCATTGCACCCATTTCATCTTGAATATTAGCGGCTGCTCTTGTTGACATACAGGAGAATATTTTTTCTCTTAATGGTTCATCAGCACCTTTCAATGCAAGAACTAATAATTCTGTTTCAACACTTCTAAGCAGTGTTTGTAGTGATTTATCATCAGCCATGATTAAGTTGTCAAAAACAAACATATTTTCTTGGATTAATTGCATTAGCTGCTTATCGTCTCTACCAAGAGACTTCATAATCCTTGACTCCATCTGTTGTTTTGTGAAGTTCATTATTTTTGCAGCAGCACCAACACCTCCAACTTGTGATGCTCTTAAAGATGTGTTGTCTTTGAATTTCTTTTGCATTACTCTCTCTAATTCAGCTAATGCATCAGGTTGAACTGTCTGTAGAGTTGCAATTCTTTTAATAATATCTGGTTGTAAATGATGTGGTAGAAGTCCTAAAACATCAGCAGCAAGGCCAAACTCTAAATAAGAAATAACTAAAGAAATTATCTGTGGGTGTTCATCCGATATCAGCTCTGCAATAGATCTTGCATCCATCCAATCAAGTATTTCTATGGGTCTGTCACTGCTTACAGGTGTAATTCGGCTTAAGACAGATTGTGCTTTATCATCACCTAGGGCTTTAGTAAGAACATTTTTAATATAGTTTCCAGCTCCAAGGCCAAGACTTGTTTGAGCCTTTATGATTGCTAAAAACTCATCTAAAACCCTATTAACTGTAACTTGATCTAGTCCTTGTACAGAGTACATGGCAGAACCTAAATGCTGAACTTCTTTGGGTCCTAAATTTCTAAGAATCTCTGATGCTTCTTCTTCTCCAAGTAACATCATTAAAATTGCACACTTTTGTGTACCAGTTAATCTTGAGTATTCGTCTTGTTGTTCTTCATTATTCTCAGCTGCTTCAGCCATCTTTGTCTCCAATAATAAATAATCTCAATTCAATATGTTTTAATTTTAAACCTCAAGGTCTTTTTTCATCATAGTTTTGAATACATTTGAAACACGACCCGCTTCATCACTAACTATCATTCTGATAACTGCAACCTTATCATCATAAGTGTTAGCAGTATCAAGCATTTCAGCAGATATAGTCTGTTTTTTAGGCTTAAGTTTAGCTTTTATATCTTCTAAAGTTTCACCTTCTTGCACGGTAACTTTGTCTAAATCTACCTCATCATCATCAGTTCCACTCATTGGCTCACCTGGTCTACCGGCGTCAATTGGAACAATTATTCTATTCACAAGAGGTCTTAAAACACCAAACGTTACAATACCTAATAAAATAACCATTATTCCTTGAGTAATACCCTTTTGAACCCAATCCATTTCATACCAAGGTATATTTACACCCTCCAATGTTGACACAAAAGGACTACTTGATACTGTTAAGCTATCACCCCTATCTTCATTGAAACCAATTACATCTTTTACAAGAGAACTAATTCGCTCTTTAGTTTCGTCGGATACTGAAGATACTTCAATCCCATCTTCATTAACTGAAAACGTTTCTCTTACAAGAACAGCAGCTTGTATTTTTGATATAATCCCAGATGGGTTTTTCTTAGTAAGAACTTTTTTGCTCACTTCGTAATTTCTAACATTACTTGATGACGAGCTTAAAACATTATCACCAGCTGCTGCAGCTTCCGGTGATGCTTTTAGCTCAGCAGCCATGGGTGGAGTATTTGAAAGAGCACCTGGAATGCCCTTAGCTTTTCCATCTGTTGTTGTATCCAATGTGTTTTGCTCACTTCTCAAAGCACTTTGGTCTGGATCAACAATTTCTTCAGTTTCCTCAGATAATGTAAAATCTAAATCAAGATTTATTTGAGCTGATACATTGCCTGCGCCAACAATAGGTGTAATGATTGATATTACTCTGGTTCTGTAAATATTTTCTAATCTAACTCGATGTTGTAATTGTGAATTAGATAGAATTGAATCAGGATCATCAATTGGATTTGAGAGAAGTTTTCCGAATTGGTCAACTATAGTTACATTAGCTTCATTAAGTCCAGGAACAGATGATGAAACCAAATGAGTTATTGCGTCAACCTGAGATTTATCTAAAGCTCTTCCTTCCAGAAGTTGAACAAAAACTGATGCTGTAACTGGAGCTGTATCACGAACAAAAACTGATTTTTCTGGTATTGCTAAATGAACTCGTGCAGCGCTGACGTAGCCTATCTCTGAAATAGATCTTGCTAATTCAATTTCTTGACTTTGCTTAAGTTTCATACTTTCGACTGATCTACTTGTCCCCATTTGAATTTCACCTAAAGTATCATAGCCCCCGGGCACAGTTGTTGGTAGGCCCTGAGCAGCTAGCTTCATTTTTGAATCATGGTAATCAGAAACTGGCACCATTACATCTCCAGTAGTTGGATCAATAGTTGCATCAATACCTGAATTTGCTAATGCATCTAAAATTTTTGATTTTTCAGATTCTGGAAGTGATGCATATAATGTAGTTCTACTTGGCTGTTGTAAAATTAAATATGCAATCAACCCTACAAAAGCTACTAAAATTGCTGCAGTAGCTGGTAAAGCTCTCTGAACGGCTGGTTGGCTCGCCATTCTTCTTAACTCAGATATAGCGCTACCTGTTCTAGCCATGACACCAGTACTAGTAGTAGTTGTTATTTCATTTTGAATTTCATTTGCGGTAGTTTCAGCCATTTCTTTTTTTTCCTTGAAATATTAATCAGTTTTACACAGGCATATTCATAATATCTTTATATGCATTTAACATTTTGTTTCTTACGTTTAACGTCATTTGAAAAGCTAATGACGAAATATTTTGGCTAACCATAACTTTAGTTAAGTCATGTTCTTTTCCCAATTCATAATTTTGAGCAAGTGTTTTAGATGTATTTTGAGCATTTGCAACGTTATCAAGTGCATCCTTAATTTGGTTGCTAAAATTTTCAGTCTGTTTTTGCTCAAGTTTACTATTCTGAGCATTTTCCAATAATGCAGCTCTTATATTTGATAATTGAGTAGATTTTATTCCTATGTTTGTCATTTTACTTCCTTATGCAGTTGCAACCAAATTACCTGATTGAATTCTTTCAGCTAAATTCTTTTCAGTACTATTAAGAGAATTATCAATCATTATGTCATTTTCTGTTATCGTATTTTTATTGCAAATAACCATCGCTCTCTGAAGGACATTTTCCAGCTCACGAACATTACCTGGCCATGTATGACTCTTTAGAGTGTCAATCGCCTTTGAAGTTAATAGTGGAAGTGACTGATCCTTACTAATATGTTTTTGAATTAATGCGCTACTAATTGGCAAGACGTCGTCAGGTCTATCCTTTAAAGCTAGCGTTCTAAGTGGAAAAACATTTAATCTGTAGTATAAATCTTCTCTAAAAGAACCTTTTTTTATTTCAGATACCATATCTCTGTTTGTTGTAGCTATTACTCTTACATCAACTTCTAAATCTTTTGATCCACCAATAGGTGTAACTTTTCTTTCTTGAAGAACTCTTAAGAGCTTTGACTGAAGAGATAATGGCATTTCGGAAATTTCATCTAACAACAATGTACCGCCATCTGCTGCTCTAAAAATTCCTTTATTTGCTTGTGATGCTCCTGTAAAAGATCCTTTTTCATGACCAAATAATATTGCTTCAAGCATGTTTTCTGGGATTGCAGCGCAATTAACTGCAACAAATGGAAATTCTGATCTTAAGCTGTTATTATGAATATAATTTGAAACAACTTCTTTACCAGTTCCAGTTGGGCCGTTTATAAATACTGTAACATTTGTTAATGCAACTTTTTTAGCTAAAGCTAAAAGCTCTCGACTTCTGACATCATTCGCCATCACAGCTTCTTTAGGTGCTAACATCTGAGATGCAACTTCTAATACCCAGTCATGGTATCCTTCTTTTTCAGGAATGCTAATTTTAATAAGTTTTCCGCCAAAATGTGTTTCAGTTTTGTATTCCTTGGCTTTTTCTTCAATTATCATTATTTGATCGGCCTTTGTATTTCTTGAAAACTCAATAACTGCCTGTTGCCCACCCATCTGGGACTCTTTGGCAGCACTTAGCACTAAACTATTAATTTGTACTGAATTATATAAAGGAAGTTCAACAACATTTAGCTCCTTTATACTGAGCAATTTAGATAATTTATGTGCAAGATCAAAATTCTCTTTAAAAATGCCTACATTTTTCATTTTTA
>CAZNBI010000101.1:0-1974 GCA_964571065.1 uncultured Rhodobacterales bacterium
TAAAATTTTAAAAAAAAAATTTTTAATGAAGCATGATATTGAAAAAAAAAAGGACGGATCTTTTGTAACTAATATTGATAAAGAAATTGAATTAGTTTTTAGAGAAAAATTAAATAAAGCTTACTCTACACATAATGTTTTAGGAGAAGAATTTGGATTTGATGACAAAAAAGGTGACTTTACTTGGGTGATTGATCCATTAGACGGCACTCACAATTTTATTGCTGGCAAACCGTTATTTGGCACCTTGATTTCATGTTTAAAAAAAAATGTTCCGATTTTAGGAATAATAGATATTCCTATTTTAGATCAAAGATGGAGTGGAGGAAAAAAAATTGGTGTAAAACTAAATAACAAAAAATGTGAACCTTTTTGCAAAAAGAAAAAATATGAAGATCTTATTGTATCATCAACCTCACTTTTAATGTTTAATGATAAGCAACAGACAAGAATCAAAAATATTTATGGTAAAATTGGATTTCCTGTTTTCGGGAGCGATTGCTATTCATACGGACTTTTATTATCTGGTAAAATTGATCAGGTAATCGAAGCTCAAATGAAACCATGGGATTTTTTAGCACAGGTAGCACTTATCAATGAACATGGTGGAATAATTACCGACTGGAATGGCGACGAATTAAATCATGAATCAGATGGAAAAGTTATTGCATCAATTGAAAAGAATCACCATAAAAGAACTTTGAAATATCTTAACCAATAAAAAGGCAAACCTTGAGAAAAGTTAGTAAGTTTTTATTTATTATTTTAGCATTTTGTTTTAACCATTCTTTTAGTTTAGAATATAAACATGGGATAGCCATGCATGGAGATCTAAAATATCCCAAAGATTTTAAAAAATTTGATTATGCAAGCGACAATGCCTTTCAAGGTGGTACGATAAAACTTGCCTCTATAGGTACATTTGACAACCTGAACCCTTATATATTAAAAGGTGTTGCAGCTTGGCAAACAACGTATCTATTTGAAACACTAATGAAGTCTTCATTTGATGAGCCTTTCAGCCAGTACGGTCTAATAGCTGAAAGTGTAAAAATCCCAGATAACAGATCCTGGATCATTTTTAAAATAAGAAAAATAGCTAGATTTTCAAATGATGAAAAAATTAAACCTGAAGATGTAATATTTTCATTTAACACACTAATTTCCAAAGGTCATCCAATTTATAAGACTTATTATGGTCAAGTAGATAAGGTTGAAAAAATTTCTGAAGACGAAGTAAAATTTTCCTTTAAAGGCGATCCTAACCCAGAGTTACCTTTAATTATTGGTTATCAACTTCCAATTTTCTCTAAAAAATACTGGGAGGGAAAAGATTTTGATAAAACTACTCTTAACCCACCCCTCGGTAGTGGCCCATATTTAGTCTCAGATCTAAAGCCTGGGAGAAGTTTAACGTTGCAAAAGAATCCAAATTACTGGGGAAAAAATATTAATGTTAACGTAGGACGATTCAATTTCGATACGATTCATACTGACTTTTATAGAGACGAAACCGTAGCTTTAGAAGCATTCAAATCTGGAGCATATGATTTTAAACAAGAGAATTCTTCAAAAAATTGGGCAACAGCCTACAAATTTGACGCAGTAAAGGAAGGAAGGGTCAAAGTTGAAGAAATAAAATATTTTAGACCTAGTGGAATGCAGGGTTTTGCATTCAACATGAGAAAATCAATATTCCAAAATAGGAATGTTAGAAAAGCTCTTGGTTATGCATTTGACTTCGAGTGGTCCAATAGAAACTTATTTTATAATGCTTATACTCGAACCAAAAGTTTCTTTGATAACTCTGATCTCTCTTCACAGAGTTTACCGAGTAAAGAAGAATTAGTTATTCTAGAAAATTACAGAGGAAAGATTCCTGATGAAATTTTTACTACTGTATTTTCGCCACCCAGTACCGACGAAGAAAATGGGTTAAGAAACAATTTAAGGATGGCACGAAGATTATTAAAA
>CAZNBI010000101.1:2074-4507 GCA_964571065.1 uncultured Rhodobacterales bacterium
TGGAATAAAATATCCAGACCATCTATTTCTCCAAAATATGACTTAGGTTTTGATTTCTGGTGGTTTGATCCTAAAAAAGCTCAAAATTTGCCTAACAAAAATCTCTCAAGAAACAAAGAGAATAAAGGCACTAATAATTCAGTCTATATTTTTCTTTTTATTTTTTTATTATTCATCTTATGGAGAATCAGAAGAAGAGCTAGCTGATGTTAAATTATATTATTAAAAGACTTTTTCTGATTATTCCAACATTACTTGGGATATTAGCAGTTAATTTTATTATCATTCAAGCTGCTCCAGGTGGTCCAGTAGAGAAAGCTATTGCCCAAATTAAAGGTACCGAGGTTTCAGTTACAGAGAGATTTACCTCATCTGGCGGTGAACAATTATCAAGCAGTCAAACAAGAAACAATTTTAGTTCTACTGAGAATAAATATAGAGGTTCACAAGGAATTGATCCTGACTTAATTAAAGAACTTGAAAAACAATACGGCTTTGACAAGCCACCTCTTCAAAGGTTTTTTGAAATGCTTAAAAATTATTTGGTTTTTGATTTCGGAGAAAGTTTTTATAAAGATAAATCTGTTATATCGTTGATTTTAGAGAAGTTGCCAGTCTCAATTTCATTAGGCTTGTGGACCACTTTATTTGTATATTTGATTTCTATACCGCTTGGAATTAAGAAAGCTGTAAAAGACGGCTCAAAATTTGATGTTTATTCTTCCTCTTTAATTATAATTGGTTATGCGATTCCTGGCTTTTTATTTGCCATTTTCCTAATTGTTATCTTCGCTGGTGGAAGTTATTTAGATATTTTTCCATTAAGAGGATTGGTCTCAGATAATTGGGAAGAACTTTCAGTTATTGAAAAAATTGTTGACTATTTTTGGCACCTTACACTTCCTGTATTAGCAATGGTAATAGGAGGGTTTGCAAGTCTTACAATGTTAACAAAGAACTCTTTTTTGGATGAAATCAACAAGCAGTACGTTCTGACAGCTAGAGCAAAAGGTGTTGGTGAAAAGAAAGTTCTATATGGACATATTTTTAGAAATGCAATGCTAATTGTCATTTCTGGGTTTCCTGCTGCTTTTATAAATATTTTATTCACATCGTCTTTATTGATCGAAGTAATTTTTTCCTTGGATGGACTGGGTCTTTTAGGTTTTGAAGCTGCATTGGGTCGAGATTATCCTGTTGTATTTGGAAGCTTATATATTTTTACTTTAATTGGTTTACTTCTAAGACTGATTAGCGATTTAACATATGTTCTCATTGACCCAAGAATTGACTTCGAAAGGAGAAGTGAGTAATGACCTTTTCACCTTTAACAATTAGAAGACTCAAAAACTTTAGAAGTAATAAAAGAGGTTATTATTCAACTTTAATTTTTTGCGTATTATTTTTTATCTCTATTTTTGCTGAATTTATTGCAAATGATAAACCCATCTTCGTTTTTTTTGAACAGAAAATTCATTTTCCAGTTTTTGAAAAAATTTCTGAAACCTTTTATGGAGGTGAATTTGAAACAGAGGCTGATTATAAAGATCCATATGTAAGAGATTTAATAAATAAAAAAGGATTTTTCATTATGCCTCCCATTGAATACTCATACGATACAATCAACTATGATTTGAGGGTTCCGTCACCCTCTCCACCCACCTTAGAAAATTTACTGGGAACTGATGATCAGGGAAGAGACGTTTTAGCAAGACTCATTTATGGTTTTAGAATTTCCGTTTTCTTTGGTTTGACACTTACTATCCTGTCAAGCTTAATTGGAATACTCGCTGGCGGGGTACAGGGTTTTTATGGTGGAAGAATTGATTTATTTGGACAGAGATTTATCGAGATTTGGTCTGGATTACCAGTTTTATATTTGCTCATAATAATTTCTAGTTTTATTGAGCCTAGTTTCTGGATTCTATTATTTATTATGCTTTTGTTTAGTTGGATGTCACTTGAAGGAGTTGTTAGAGCAGAATTTTTAAGAGCAAGAAACTTTGAGTACGTCAAAGCAGCAAAAGCACTGGGCGTAAAAAATATGAAGCTTATGTTTAAACATGTTCTTCCAAATGCAATGGTTGCAACGCTAACTTTGATGCCCTTTATTCTTTCAGGTTCTATTGCCACACTAACCTCGCTAGATTTCTTGGGTTTTGGTTTGCCACCTGGATCACCATCATTGGGAGAAATGGTTTCTCAAGGAAAAGCTAACTTGCAAGCTCCATGGCTTGGTCTTTCTGCATTTATAACTCTGTCACTTCAATTAAGTTTACTAGTTTTTATTGGGGAAGCTGTTAGAGATGCTTTTGACCCTAGGAAGGTAATTTAAATGAAATCTTTACTTGAGGTAAACAATCTAAACTTAACTTTTGAATTCAATAGTCAAGTTGTAAATGCTGTTAAAAAAAGTAGTTTTAAAATTAAAAA
>CAZNBI010000102.1:0-4502 GCA_964571065.1 uncultured Rhodobacterales bacterium
GAAGTAAAAAAAATTTATGCCTTTTCAAGAACTAAACAATCATATTCTTCATTAAAAGTTACCTCTCAAGTAATCAATTATGAAAATGAAAATGAAATAGCAGATGCCGCAAAATTATCATCTCTAAAAGCTAAAATTAACTTGGTTTTAGTAGCAAATGGTATTTTGCATAATGATGTTGTCTACCCTGAAAAAAAATTAGAGGAGATATCAATTCAAAAATTTCAAGAAATTTTTTATGTAAATACTATCCTTCCATCTTTGATAGCAAAACATTTTATACCTTGCCTTTCCAAAGAAACAGCTATCATGGGTTTTATGTCAGCTAGAGTTGGAAGCATATCTGACAATAAGTTAGGTGGTTGGTATGCTTACAGATCTTCAAAAGCTGCTTTAAATATGATGATTAAAAATCTTTCTATTGAAGTAGGCAGAAGGAACAAAAAAGCGATTTTAGTAGGTCTTCACCCTGGTACCGTCGATAGCAATTTATCTAAACCTTTTCAAAATAATGTCCCAGCAGAAAAATTATTTTCACCAGAAACTTCAGTAGACCACCTATTAAAAGTTTTATTCAATCTCAAATTAGAGAATACAGGAAAAATTTATGCTTGGGATGGAAGTGAAATTGAACCTTAAATCAAAGATTATGAATTTGAAAAATTTTTTATGACCGAAGTTGCAGTAATAGGCGCAGGTATGTGTGGAATTACTTGCGCCAGCTATTTACAGAAAAATGGTTTTGGAGTTACTGTTTTTGAGAAAAGTCGTGGTATTGGCGGCAGGATGGCATCACGCAGAATAAATGAACAAGTCTCTGTTGATCACGGTGCTCAGTATATTAAACCTTACAGTAAGAATTTTTTACATTTTTTAGAAGAAACTGTTCGAGCAGGTTTTGCTTCATCATGGTCTCCTTTAGGAATGGAAAAAAATTATATCCAAGAAAAGAAGATATTTGTAGGCAAACCAAGAATGAATAGCATTTTAAAAAATTCTTCTAATGATTTAGAAATTAATTTTTCATCGAAAATAAACAAAATATTAAGTAATTTTAATAAATGGAAACTAGTAATTGAAGGAATTGAATATCAAAAAGAATTTGACATAGTTGTATTCGCTATTCCATTTCATCAGATTTCAGAAATTATTGATGATGTTTGGTCCACAGTAAAAAAAATATCAAAAGTTAAAATGTCACCTTGTTGGACATTAATATTATTAACAAAAAATAAACTTTCTTTTAGTGATTATGAAAAATTAGATAATGAAAAAATTTCTTCAATTACATTTGATACGTCAAAGCCCCAAAGAAATAAAAAATTCAATTCATATATTATCCATAGCAATCCAAATTGGTCTGAGAGACATATTTCATATGATCAAAATAAAATTGAAGAAATGCTTATAAATATTTTAACTAAAGATTTTGGACAAGATCTTAATATAGAATATATCAAAGCTCATAGATGGCTTTACGCACAAACAACTGACCCATTAGGTAAACCATTTATAAAAAATGAGAATAATTCTTTATATGCTGGAGGGGACTGGTGTCTTGGATCAAATGTAGAATCTGCATTTATAAGTGGTTTTGAAATAGGAAAATCAATAAAACTAAACTGTATTTTATAGAAATTTATTTATATCTTTCACTTACTTTACTATTTTCATCTTTAGCTAAAGCTTCAATTGCAGCATCAAGATTAACACTTCCTAAAACTTTATTTTTATTATCAATTACTGAAAAAGACTTTGTTTTTGACGAATTTAACGTTGGAAGTGCTTCATCAATTGTCATGTCTGATTTAAGACCTTTTCCAGAGCCCTTTACTTTTTTATTCATTATTGATCGGAGTTCAATTACTTTGCTTCTATTTATATCTTTAATAAAGTCTCTAATGTAAGCATCGGCGGGGTTAATAATAATTTCTTGAGGGTCACCTTTCTGAATTACTTTACCATCACGAAGTATAGCAATGTTATCTCCAATTCTGAGAGCTTCATCTAGATCATGAGTGATAAATAATATTGTTTTATTTAATTCATGCTGAAGTTCTAATAAAATATTTTGCATGTCTGTTCTTATTAGAGGGTCAAGTGCAGAAAAGGCCTCATCCATTAGTAAAATTGGAGCATCTGTGGCTAAGGCACGAGCCAATCCAACTCTTTGTTGCATCCCGCCAGATAGTTGAGCGGGGTATCTTTCCTCAAAGCCAGACAAACCAACTCGGTCAATCCATCTATGGCTTTTCTCTTTTGCTAAAGTCTCTTTATATCCCTGAATGGTCAGACCATAGGCAACATTTTGGGATACAGTTTTATGAGGTAGAAGAGCAAATTTTTGAAAAACCATGGATGTTGACTTTCTCCTAAATTCCATAAGCTGCTCAGTTG
This sequence comes from uncultured Rhodobacterales bacterium, assembly GCA_964571065.1. Classification (GTDB taxonomy): domain Bacteria; phylum Pseudomonadota; class Alphaproteobacteria; order Puniceispirillales. The sequence continues at coordinate 2,398 of CAZNBI010000102.1, forward strand.
ACATTTTTAATACATTTTCACCATCTACAATAAGTTCTCCTGCAGTTGGTTCGATAAGTCTATTTACGTGACGAATTAAAGTTGACTTTCCAGAACCTGAAAGCCCCATAATTACCTGAACTTTTTTTTCTGGAATTGATAAATTTATATTATTTAATCCAAGGACATGATTATGTTTGTCTAAAAGGTCTTGCTTAGAAATACCGTTTTTAACATCATTTACAAATGATGTGTCTTTCGGACCAAAGATTTTATACAAACCCCGTATTTCAATCTTTGTTTTACTCATGATCTTTTCCATAACGATGTGCTTGAAGGCGTTTCCCATATCTTTGAGAAACACGATCAAAAATAATTGCAAGTGCTACAATGGCCAGACCATTCATTAAACCTAATGTCAGGTATTGATTTTGAATGGATTGAAGAACTGGCATGCCCAGACCTTTAACGCCTATCATGGAAGCAATCACAACCATGGCTAATGCCATCATAATCGTTTGATTTACTCCTGCAAAAATATTTGGCAGCGCTAATGGTATTTGAACTGAAAACAATTTTTGCCAATAACTAGAACCAAAAGCATCAGCTGCCTCTAATACATCTTTATCAACTAGCCTTATACCTAGGTTTGTAAGCCTAATAATTGGAGGTAGTGCGTAAACTATAACTGCAATTAATCCTGGAACTCTGCCAATTCCAAGCAACATTACTACTGGTAGTAAATATACGAAAATAGGTATTGTCTGCATAAGATCAAGAACAGGAGTAATAGCAGCTTGAACTTTATTATAACGAGACATCAAAATTCCAATAGGTATTCCTATTGCAATACAAATAATTGTTGCTACCGAAATAAGGGAAATTGTAGCCATCATATCCTTCCACATTCCAAAGTATCCAATTATGACGAAAGATAAAACCGATCCTAGAGCAAGCTTCCAACTTCTAGAGCCTAAATAAGCCAGACCAGCTACAAGTATTAAAATGATTGGCCAAGGGGCTGCAATTAGCAGTTTTTCTAGCCACACTAAAAAGAAATAAAGAGGGTCAAAAAAAGCCTCAATTTCAGCACCATATTTTCTTGAAAAACTTTTAAAAGAACCATCAATTGACTTTTTTAAGTCGCGTAAATCCCTTTTGCCTAAACTGGGTATTTCAGTCCAAAAATCCATATATAACTCAATTAAAGTGCTTTTGTGGCTTAAAAATTAAGCCACAAAAGCAAAAGTGTTTTATAATGATGATTTTATTTTAGCTGCCACTTCAGGTGTTACCCAAGAAGTCCAAACATCTTCATGTTTTTCTAAAAATTCGTAAGCTGCATCAATACCTTGAGCTTGATTACTGTCCATATAAACAAGCATAGAACCCATCACATCGCCAGGATAAACACGCTTGGAAAAATAATCCATTGCTGGTCCGGCCTTATCTTTGAAGTTGGTTGTAACTATTGTGTGAACTTCAGATTGTGTCCAAGCTGATGGTTTAGGATCAGCGCAGTCTTGTTCAGCTTTAGCAATACAACCATCCCAGTTTTCTTTTCCTGCAAACGGCACTCCAAAGTCCATCATCTCCATTCCAAGTCTTGCAACAGGTATTGTAGGTGACCAATAGTAGCCAAACCAGTTTTCACCTCTACTAACAGCTTTCTCCATGGAAGCATCTAAGCCAGCCTGAGAGCCAGGGTCAACCAAAATCCAACCCTTTTTTTCCATTTCAAAAGCTCTAAAAAGATTTATATTTGATAACTGGCATCCCCATCCTGCAGGGCAACCGACAAATTCACCTTTTGAGGGATCTTCTTTTGATGGAAATAAATCTGGTCTTTCTAAAATGTCTAAAACAGTTTTAAGTTCTGGGTTTTTCTCAATTGTATATTTAGGTATCCACCAGCCTTCACCAAGACCGCCAATTGGCATATCTTTAGCTGAGTGAAGCCTTCCTTCGTCCATTGCTGCAAAAAGAGGTTCTCTTACTGCATTAATCCATAACTCAGGAGCTACATCTGGTTGGCTTTTTTCATTCATTGAAGCGAAAGTAGTAGTAGTTGCGCCTGTTACAAGTTCAATTTCACAGCCATAACCTTCTTCAAGAATTATTTTATC
>CAZNBI010000103.1:0-4459 GCA_964571065.1 uncultured Rhodobacterales bacterium
GCTACTGCACTTGCCAATTGAATAGGGGAGACTGCCAGGCCGTAACCATATGAAGCAGTCATAGAATTCGATTTTGTCCATTTTTCATTGAAAATAGGTTTAGAGACTTCCATTAAAGGCAAATCAGCTTTTTTTGTTAATTCTAACAAGTCAAAATAATTTTTTTGAATTTTTGGACCAACTTTTTCAGCAATTAACGCTGAACCAATATTTGATGAATTAATAAGTATTTCAGCAACATTGGCTGGTCTTTTCAAATATCTGAAATCATCTACTCTATGTCTACCAATATAAAGAGGCTTTGTTGTGTCAAATTTATCTTTTAAGTTTACTTTTCCACTGTCTAAAGCAATTGCTGTATTAATTAATTTAAATGTAGAACCCATATCGTAACTGGCAAATGTTGCCCTATTAAAAATCTCATCTTTTGAGGCCTCTCCAAAATAGTTAACATCAAATGATGGAAATGAACTTAAACCCAAAACCTCCCCATTTTGAATGCTTAAAACAACACCAGCTCCAGCGTCTGCATCAAAAAAATCTATTTGTTTTTTTATTTCAGATTGCAAAATATATTGTATATTACTATCAATTGTAAGTTTTACAGGATTTTCAGAAGACTTAAGCGCAGTATCAAATTGTCTTTCAATTCCTGCTAAACCCTCACCATCTTTACTTACATTTCCTAATATATGAGATGCCAAATCACCTTTTGGATAAATTCTTGCTTGGATTTTTAAAAAATGAATACCTGTTATTCCAGAATTAAAAATTGTTTGGTATCTTTTTGGACTTGTAACTCTATCAATTTCAACAAATCTTTTTTTTAGGTTTAATTTTTTATTTAAAAAATTAAGATCTTTCTCAGGCATCAAATTATGAAGAAAAGCTGCTGTTTTAGTTGGTTCTAAAACCTCAATTGGATCAGCATACATTGTCCAAGCTGGAACGCTAATTGCTAGAATATTATTATTTCTATCAATTATTTTGGCTCTGTAATCACTATTTGCTAATTGATTTGCTAATAAATGTTTGCTTTTTTCTTGGAATGGAAAGGATAGTATTTGTGAAAATATTCCTATAAATACTGAAAAAACAAAAACAAATGATACCAATAGCCTCCTTCGAGCTTTTTTTATTTCTTTAGAAGCAAGAATAAATTTATCATTTGACCACATACTTTAGTTTCTCACTTTTTTATAATCAATATCTTTCAATAAGTTTTCTTTAGTAACACCTAAATCAAGTTTCCAAGCTGAGCTCCGTAATTTTACAATTTCTATTTTGGCAAATTGCTCAACTTCTTTAGTGGACATGCCTAACTTATCCTCAGCAATTTGCATAAGTTTGTCTGGTTGAATGTGAAATTCCCATTCGGTTTCTAATATTTTTAATTTTTCAATTTTCTGTTCAATTATCTTTTCTAATTCTGATAGCTGCTTCCTTTTGTCATGAATTGAATTTGATATTAAATTAAGTGCAATTCCTGTAAAAATTGCCATGAAACTGCAAATAATTGAAAATTTCCACATTAAGCTGCCTCACTTATATTTCTATCTTTTTGGGGAAGTTTTTCTGCTATTCTTAACTTTGCCGATCTTGATCTAATATTATGATTTAATTCTGTTTCATTTGGCAATATTGGTTTCTTAGATATTATTTTAAGTTTAGGAGAACTATTAAATGATGGTGGTAGGTGCCTATTTGAATTCTCTTTTAAATTACTATTTTCATGAAAAAACTTTTTTACTATCCTATCCTCGAGTGAATGAAATGAAACAGCTAAAATTCTTCCTTTTGGGGCTAATAATTTAAGGGATGCATTAAGGGCAGTTTTAATTTCTTCTAGTTCATTATTTACTGCAATTCGAATAGCTTGAAAGGTTTTAGTTGCAGGGTTAATTTTATTTTTTTTAGGAGTTCCTAAAATTGTATAAATAATTTCTGCTAATTGTTTTGTAGTTTTGATTGGTCTTGCTGAAATAATTGCTTTTGATAATTGTCTTGCTTTTTTTTCTTCACCGTAAACTCTTAGAATATTTTCTATAGTCATTTGGTCATTTTTATTAATAAAATCTGAAGCTGAGAAATTATTTTGACCCATTCTCATATCTAAAGGTCCATCAAGCTTAAAGCTAAACCCTCTTTTATGGTCTTCAAGTTGTGGCGATGAAACTCCAAAATCAAATGTAATTCCATTAATCCTTTGGATTTTTAATTCTTTTAGTATTTGCTCAATATTTGAAAATAACCCATTGATAAGTTTTAAACGAACGCCATATTTTTTTATAAGTGGCAATGCTTCTTTAATTGCAAATGGGTCCCTGTCAATTCCAATTAATGTGCAATTAGAATTATCTAAAATTTTTCTTGTATACCCACCCATACCAAGAGTGGCATCAACATATACTCCGTCATCTTTAAGATTTAAGTTTTTTATAGTTTCATTTAGTAAAACGGGAATATGTTTATTTATTTTTTTCATTTAATAATTCATTGTTTTTTTTTAGCATCAACGTTTGTGGTCCAGCCAATTTAAAACGCTTTGAACGTTCTTCCTTTTCTGAGATATATTTATCGGGATTCCAAATTTGAAAAGTTTCACCTCTTCCAGCAAATAAAATAGTTTGTTCAAGGTCTGCGACATTAATAAAATTTTCGGATAGCAAAACCCTACCTTCAGCATCAATTTTTACATGTGTTGAATCTGATAAAATGTCTTGTATATACAAAGCTTCATCTGAAACTTGGTCGAGTTCAAGATTGGTCTGCCACAATCTGTTAATATAATTATTTCCACAACCTTGTATGTATTGTGTTTCAGGGGTCGTAAATAAAATCAACTCTTCATTATTTCTTTCTAATAATGAACGGTATCTTGCAGGAATAGATGCCCTTCCTTTCTTGTCGATTTTACTTTCAAATGTGGACAAAAATAGGTCCACTTTACCCTCCTTAAAAAATAAATGGGATAATATGGGTTAACATGGGATTTCATGGTAAGTCAACTAAATATTGATAGAAAACAAATAAATATATATATGTTCCATTTTTGTTCTTTATTGATTGATTTTGAAGCAGATTATCTATAAGCCGGGTTCTGTATTAATAATAATTATTAATGATAGCCATTCATCTAGAATCATTATTGCTAATGATCTCATGCGACCTACCCAGGTGATAAACCAAGACTATTTTGTAATTAATTACATTCACCTCTATATGGTCTTGCTCCTGATGGGGTTTACACTGCCAAATATGTTGCCATATTTGCGGTGAGCTCTTACCTCACCTTTTCAACCTTACCAATTATGGCGGTATATTTTCTGTTGCACTTTCCCTTAGGATTTTATCCTAGCCGGGAATTACCCGGCATCATTGTCTTGTGGAGCCCGGACTTTCCTCTGTAGTTACAGCGACTATCCGATAATCTGCCTCTTATACATGACAATATTTTAATTGAATTGTCAATTTTGGTAAATCTTACTCTAAAATTATTAATTTAAAGTTTATTTAAATTTTTAATTTCTTCAAATGCAGAATTAATAGCAGCCAATCTGTGATTTGCTGTATTAATAAACTCAATTGGCATGCCTTTACCAATTAATTTGTCAGGATGATTATTTTTGACCATTTGCTTCCATACTCTTTGAATTTCTTCAAAATCGTCTGTTGATTTGACCCCAAGTATGTCATATGGGTTTCCTTCTGATTTATGTTGAGCGAAAAGTTGCCTAAAAGTCCTTTCATCTAAATTAAATGTCTTTGATACCACCTGAAGGTAATTTAATTCTTCTGATTTAATGATTCCATCTGACTTTGCAATTTCAAATAATAAGTCTAAGATTTTAACTAATATTTCACTTTCGCTTTTAAAAGAATTATAAATTTGTCTTGCATAAAGTTCATAGCCATCTGTTGTTTCTTTGGCCAATTCCCATAACTTACTAACTTCATCAATATTTTCCTTTGGAATTTGGACAAACTTTCTAAATGTAAGTATTTCTTCTTTTGTAACTTGTCCATCGGCCTTTGCCATCTTAGCTGAAAGCGCAATTACACCTGCAGTAAAAACAATGCTTTCATAATTATTTTTAACATTGATATATTTTGGAATTATTTTTGAATCGATTGCGTGACCTGCTATTGTGCCCAAGAGACCTCCAATTGGACCTCCAATTGCAAAACCAGTTGCACCACCAATTAGTTTGCCCCAAATATTCATTTTAAATTTAACTATTTTTTTGAAAAAAAACTAAAACATATTATTATAAATAATATACTTTATATAAAGTAATCAAATTATAATACTTATAAAAGAATAGATTCTAAAATTGAAAAACAATAATTTAGAAAAAGTTAAAGTAAAATTAAAACAAAAGTTTGGTAAAAGATTTACAACTAATAAAACCATTTTAGAACGCCATGGCAAAGATGAAGCCTATTATCCAGTAGCTCC
>CAZNBI010000104.1:0-4368 GCA_964571065.1 uncultured Rhodobacterales bacterium
ATTTAGTAAAACGGTCACTCCAAACTTTAATCAAAAGGGAAACGTGTTCAATAGTAAGTGAGTGAAATGTAGTATTATGATCTTGAGAATAAGATATAACTTCACATGAACCATATGCGGAACTAAAATCTATATTTTTCTCAATTTTTATATTTGGTGGATTAAAACTAAGCGCAGAAAATCTATTATCAAAAACAGCTATTTCGTAATCAGAAATTGGAATATCTGTTATCATGCCATCTTTTTGACTTGGACAAAGAGGACAATTTGATACATTCGGAAGGAATGTTCTTTTTTGTCTGACAGGAGAATAAAACACCCATTCATTTCTTAAACTATTCCATCTTAAATGTTGGTTGTTCTGATTAATAGACGGAAGACCTTCAACTTCATTATATTCTCTTTTTTGAGAGCTATATAAATATAGTTTTCTTCCTTTATCTCTTTCTATTGTTTTACAGAACATTATTTGCCATTGGAATTTGAAAATTAACTTACTATATTAGGTAATTGGAAGATAAAATATATTTTTAAAATTTACTATCTATCATGTTAATTATTTTGGAGTTTTAAATGAGGTTAATTTTTATAATTTTAACTTGTATAATTTTTACTAAAATTACTTTTGCTGATAATTTAGTTCAACCAAGCCCCGAAATTGACCCCATTGATGTAGTTGAAATTCAACTATTTGCTCTTCAGTCTAATGATGAGAATGATTTTGGAATAAAACAAACATGGGAATTTGCTCACCCAAGAAATAAAATGGCAACTGGACCTTTGCCTAGATTTACAAACATGATTAAAACTCCTGCATATTCAATACTTCTCAATAATCTGAAATTTGAAACAAAAGAAATTTTTAATGATGGAACTAACGCTGGAATAGCTGTTAGAATAGAAGCTCAAGATAATAAAGCTTATACTTACATGTGGTCTTTAGAGAAAATTCAAGATGATGGACCACTTAAGAATAATTGGATGACAACAGGTGTTTCAGGTCCAAGACTCTTAGCTGAAGGATCCTAAATATTATGTTAGTGTTTTATTGACATAGTAATCCCAGTTTTTAAGTAAATCGTCTCTTTCACTTTTATCTATTTTGGGAATGTAAGATTTATTTGAACTCCATAAATTTGAAAGTTCTTCTAAAGTTGAATACTTGCCATCTGTTAACGCAGCCATCATGGCAACTCCTAAAGCAGTTGTTTCAGTTATTTTAGGTACTTCAACACTTATATCTAAAATATTTGATAAAAACTGCATAAGCCAACCATTATCTGTCATGCCCCCATCAACTCTAAGCATTTTAGGAGAAATTCCATCTTCAGACATAGCCTTGAATAAATCTCTTGTTTGATAAGCAACAGATTCTATGGCAGCTCTTGTTATTTCATTCTTGCCAGTATCCCTAGTTATTCCATAAATAGCACCTCTCGCATCTGGATCCCAATATGGACATCCTAGCCCTGTAAATGCAGGAACTAAATAAACACCAGAATTACTTTGCATTTTTTCAATTATGTCTTCAGTCTGACTTGCAGTTTCAATGATCTTTAGACTGTCTCGTAACCATTGGACTACTGCTCCTGCAATAAAAATTGATCCTTCTAGGGCGTACGTGACTTCTCCATTAATCTTGTAGCAAATTGTGCCAAGTAATCTAGAATTAGATTTGATAATTTTTTTTCCTGAGTTGATGATAACAAAACAGCCTGTTCCATAGGTTGATTTAATGCTTCCAGGCTTGAAGCAAGCTTGGCCTACAGCCGCTGCTTGCTGATCTCCTAATATAGATAAAATTGGAAGTTTAACATTTATTATATCTTTTGAAATATCTCCAAAATGGCTATTTGAGTCCATAACAACTGGCATCAAGGATTTAGGTACATCAAAAATCTTGAGTAATTCATTATCCCATTCAAGACTTTCTATATTATAAAGACTTGTTCGTGATGCATTAGTAGCATCAGTAGCATGAACCTTTCCACCAGTTAACTTCCATAATAAAAAACTATCCACAGTACCAAAACAGATTTCATCATTTTCGGCTTTTGATCTTGCTCCAGGGACATTATCTAAAATCCATTTTATTTTTGTTGCACTAAAGTAGGGGTCAATTACTAAGCCCGACTTGTTCATTACAGTTTCTTCTAATCCCTGTTTTACTAGAGACTTACAAAAATCTGAAGTTCTTCTATCTTGCCAAACAATTGCATTGTAAAGTGGCTTTCCAGATTTTTTATCCCACAGGATTGTTGTCTCTCTCTGATTAGTTATTCCAATGCCTCTAATTTTATGTTTTTTTGTAATATCTGAATGATATAAATCTTTTAAAACAGACTTTGTTGTTTCCCAAATCTCTTCTGGATTATGTTCAACCCAACCTGGTTTTGGATATATTTGTTCAAATTCCATCTGACAGGTTTTCAAAATTGAACCATCTTCTCCAAACAATATAGCTCTACTACTAGTTGTTCCCTGATCTATAGAAATATATGTGTCCATTATTTTCTCGATTTAGTTAAGGTTTACTAAAACATACTAATAATAAAAATAAATCAAAATAAAAATTTAAATAAATTTTAGAGGATCATCAGTTATTACTCCTGACAAACCAGCATCCCATAATAGAGCTATTTCATCTGGATTATTACATGTGTATACAAAGACTTTTGTACTTAAAAGATTAATCTCTTTAAGTTGTTTTACAGTTATAAATCTGTGATCCAAATGAACAGATACAGCATTTAAATTAATTTTATCTTTTTTCCAGTTTTTAGGTAATTTCTCATACAAAATACCAATTGGAATGCTTTCTGACTCTTTTCTAAGTATTTTAAGAGCATCAATATTAAAAGAAGTTATAAGGATTTGATTTTGAGTATCTGTTAACTCTATAGTTTTTAGTAATTCCTTGATCAAACGATTTGTATAACTAGTTTCAATTGGTTCATAAAATTTCATCTCTATATTTAAATTTAATTTTGTTTTTTTACAAAATTTTAAAAGTTCAGTTAATGTAGGAATTTTCTGAAAGTAAAACTCTTTTCCAGATAATTTTCCAACATTAATTCTATTTAAATCACTTTCCGAAACTTTTTTAATAGAGCCTTTTTCATCAGATGTTCTGTCAAGGGTCTCGTCATGAATTATTAAAAGAGTATTTTCGTTTGTAAGTTGAACGTCACATTCAGCCCAGTCAATTTTATTTTCTACACACCATTCAAAGCCAGAAATAGTATTTTCAGGTTTATGATGTGCTGCTCCTCTATGGCCGCAAATTTTTGACATCATAATTAAATCACATTGAAATTTAAATTGTAAAAGCTAATTAAATAAAATATTACATTTATAAAAGTTTGTAGGAGAACACAGTGTTTAAAAAATTCATAGCCTTAATTACATCTTTTTTTATTGTTGAACAGGTAGCATCAGCCAGTGAAACAAATGATTCAAAGTTAATACTTAACACTTCGAAAGGTGAAATCGTAATAAAATTTCTACCAGATATAGCTCCAGTTCATGTTGCCCGAATTATTGAATTAGTAAAAACTGGTTTTTATGATGGAATTATATTTCATCGAGTTATTCCGGGTTTTATGGCTCAGACAGGTGACCCTAAAGGCAATGGAACTGGAGGAAGTGGGCAGAAATTAAAAGCTGAATTCTCAGATTATCAGTATACTTATGGCACTGTTGGAATGGCTAGAGCAATGGATCCAAACAGTGGTGACAGCCAGTTTTTCATTTGCTTTAATGGATGCGGTAGCTTAACAGGTCAATATACAGTTTGGGGTCAAGTAGAAACAGGCATGGACGTCGTAGAAAATATTAATGAAGGCGAGCCGCCTTCTAGCCCTGATAAAATAATTAATGCTTCAATATCGGGATAAATCTATGTAAGAGCATCGATTGCTTCATCTGTCATTACATCAGGAACTAGTGTTACTGGAACACGGCATGTTGAAGCTCCTCTGGAAGTAATATGGGAGACAAGTGGTCCAGGGCCAGAGCTTTGTGTTGATACTCCTAAAACTAATATTGAAATTATTTCTTCCTCATTAATAAGATTTAAAAGTTCTTCTTTTGCGTCTCCCTCTCTTACATAAAGGACTGGCATTTGCCCTGATATTTCAATAACTGTTTCTCCAATCTCACGAAGTAATTTTTCAGCATTTTCTCTGGCTTCAGTTCGCATTATTTCTGCAACACCCGCAAAGTGCTGAAATTCAGCAGGGCTTAAACATTTAAATAATGCAACTCTTCCACCAGTTGAAGCAGCTCTTTTACAAGCATATCTTATCGCTTGATGTTGTTCTTGAGATGCATCGATAACTACTAAAAAAACTCTTCCCTTAATACTTT
>CAZNBI010000105.1:0-4259 GCA_964571065.1 uncultured Rhodobacterales bacterium
ACGTCACCTACTGTTTCACCCAATACATTTGAGTCGCCGTAGTCACCTGTTACATTTTGACCAAACACATATTCTGGCAATCTCAAGCCTTCTGAAGAACTTGTTTTAATATATTTTTCTACAGGGACAATCTTACCTCTTGGAATGCCAGCAATATCACTTACTAAACACTCAACTTCAGTTATTTTATTATCTGAAAGCCATTTATTTAAATTCATAAATTTCCTTTAAATTATTTTTTTCATTGTCTGTTCTAACGCAATCTCAAATTTATTTATAATCTCATCAATCTCATTTTTTGTTATTGTTAAAGCAGGTGACATAATCATCCCATCTCTGACTGCACGCATCATAAGACCATTTTGAATACAAAAATCTCTGCAAATCATTCCAGTTTCACCTACGTTACTAAATAGTTCAGGACCTGATTTATCTTTAACTAATTCAACACATGCTAACAAACCAAAGCTTCTAGCCTCACCAACAAGAGGATGATCATTTAAAGCTTTTATTTTTGAAGAAAAATATGGGATGGTATCACTTGAAACTTTTGTTATTAAATTTTCTCTCTCGATAATATTTAAATTTTCAAGTGCCACAGCTGCTGCCACCGGGTGACCAGAATAAGTAAATCCATGGTAAAATTCTCCGCCCTCTTCAATAAACGTACTAGCTACTTTTTCACCCACCATTACAGCTGACATTGGAATATAACCTGAAGTTAATCCCTTTGCTAAGGTCATCATATCTGGAGAAAGGTTCATCTTTTGTGATGCAAACCACTCACCTGTTCTTCCAAAACCTGTGATAACTTCGTCAGCAATAAATAATATGTTATATTTTTTGCAAATTTCTTGAGTATGTTCAAAGTAGCCATTTGGAGGTATTATTACTCCGCCAGCACCTTGAATTGGCTCAGCTACAAAAGCTGCTATTTTATCTTTTCCAAGTTCTAAAATTTTCTCTTCAAGCCAGTTAGAGGATGTTTCAGCAAACAAATCTTCTGATTGATTCCCTTTATACTTAAAAGAGTAAGGAGCAGGAATATGATGGAAGTCATTTTCTTTTGCAGCTTGGTTATGCATGTCCACCATACCACCCATACTGGCAGACATAATTGTTGAACCATGGTAACCATACTCTCTACCAATAATTATTCTTTTTTGAGGCTCTCCCTTTAGGGCCCAGTAATGCCTTACCATTCGAATTATTGTATCATTTGCCTCTGAACCAGAATTCGCAAAAAAAGTATGATTCAATCCTTGAGGAGTGATCTCAGATAATTTTTTTGATAACTTTGCTGCAGGAATATTATTTGTTTTAAAAAAACTATTATAATATGGAAGTCTTAAAATCTGTTCTTTGGCAACCTCTGCTAATTCATCTCTGCCATATCCAATATTTACACACCAAAGACCAGCCATTGCATCTAAAATTTTATTACCTTCATTATCAAAAATATAATTACCTGATGCATTGGAAATTATTCTTATTCCATCTTTAGCTAAACCTTTGTAATCTGTGAATGGTGGAAGATGATGATCCAAAAGTGTACTTTCATAATCTATTAAATTATCCATATTTTTCTCTGCTAACTTTCACATAGTTTTTAATGATCATTGATTAATTAACGACAATATGCCAAATAACTTCGAATTAGTCACCAAAATCAGTAAATATTTATGAATATTTTATATAATTCGATTTATAAGCATGATCTAAAAAAACCTGAGAAATTCAAATCACTTGATCAAGATATTGAGTGTGAAATAGCTATTATAGGAGGTGGATTTACAGGTTTATCCTCTGCAATTGAACTAGCTGAAGCTGGATTAAGTGTCTGCGTTTTTGAAAAAGAATATATTGGTTTTGGGGCTTCAGGAAGAAATGGAGGCCACATTTCACAGGGTTGGTCAACTGACTTTTCAAAAATAAAGAAAAACATAGATGAAAAATTTCATAAAATGGCTTGGGATGCAGGAATTGAAGCTGTTGATATAGTTAAAGCCAGAATAAAAAAATATAAGATAAACTGTGACCTAAAAATGGGGTACATATATGCAGCTCTGCATAAGAGACATCTTTCAGAACTTTATGAAATGAAAGACGAATGGTCTAATAATGGTTACAAAGGTCTAAAATTTTTAGAAGATACTGCTTCAATAAATGATTATGTTAAAACTGACCGTTATGTAGGTGGTATTTTTGATAAGGGCAGTGGTCACTTGCATCCAATGAAGTATCTTCATGGTCTTGCAGAAGCAGCTAAAGGTCTTGGGGTTAAAATCTTTGAAAACACAAAAGTCATTAAAAAAGATGATGATAAATTACCGGTTTTATTAACCGATAAAAATATAAAAATAAAATCAACAAAAGTTATACTTTGTGGAAATGCCTATCTTGAAGGATTAGTATTTAAGCCAATGAAAGATAAATTAGCGCCAGCCGTTTCATCTGTTATGGCTACAGAGCCTATAAATAACGTTGATATAGTCCTTAAAGATTGTGCTGTTGCCGATTGCAATACCGCGCTTAATTATTATCGACTTGACTATAAAAACAGACTCATCTTTGGAGGTGCCTCTATATATTCAAATATAACACCCAAAGATGCTACACCCATGCTATTAAGAAAAATGACTTACCTTTTTCCTTCACTTAAAAATATTGGTGTTGAGATGTCTTGGTCAGGAAAGATAGGCATAACTCTAAGTAGAATACCTCATTTTGGGAAACTGGACTCCAATATTTATTTTGCACAAGGATATTCTGGCCATGGGGTTGCCTTAACAGCCCTAGCAGGAAAAATGATTGCAGAAGACATTTTAAAAACAACAAATAGATTTAAAGTTTTTAGTTCAATTAAACACATGACATTTCCGGGTGGTATCTTTAGAACTCCAGTTTTAGCTTTAGGTATGTCATGGTACAAATTTAAAGACTGGCTTCAAATATAATTCTTTTCAAACAGTATTTAAATATGAGTTCATCTCATCATCAGTTACTTTTGAAGTAAGTTTTTGACACTCCTGTTTTTTACAATTTAAAAACATATCGACTAATTCTTTTGGAAATCTATTATGTATGAATTGCCCATTTTGAAATTCACTTATTGATGCTTGCCAACTTGCAGGCAAGCCATCATTATTAGATTTGTATGCGTTACCTACTTCTGGATTAGGTGGCTCAATCTGTTTCTCAATACCTTCATTTGCTCCTAAAATAATTGAGGATATTAGCATATAAGGATTTACGTCTGAACCTGCAACTCTATGCTCAATTCGTTTTGATTTATTGTCTCCACCAGGAACCCTCAAAGCCACTGTTCTATTTTCATAACCCCAAGAAATTATATTAGGAGCATGAGTTTCTGACACAAGACGACGATAAGAATTTAAATGTGGTGCCATAATAAGTGTAACTTCAGGCATTGTCTCTATAAGACCGCCAATTGCATACCTTAAATTGTTGCTCCCTTCAGGAGTTCCATTATCAAAAATATTCTCATTTTTTTCGTTAACTATAGAATAGTGAACATGTATTCCACTACCTGGCAAATCACCAAAAGGTTTAGACATAAAGCATGCTGTGTAACCAAACTTTGGTGCAATACTTCTTATAATATGTTTTAAAAACACAACATTCGTTGCTACTTCAATCAAATTGTCATTATGCGTCAACACTATTTCATATTGACCTGCTCCAGCCTCTGATACTGTACTTTCAATCTTAATATTATTTTCTTCACATGATTTAAAAATTTCTTCAAATAATTCATAATTACTATCAATCTCAGCAATTGAATACATATTGCTTTCTGAGATACTATTGGAGAAATTTTTCCTTAAAAGATAAAACTCTAACTCTATTCCTATAATAGGTTTTAATTTTTTGTTAGAAAGTTTTTTATCCAAATCTGCTAGTAAATGAATTGGATCACCCAAGAAAGGTGTTTTATCCTCGTTATGCATTGATACTGGAATTATGGCGTTGCTGGGGCTTACTGATTTTATAAGTAATGGTTTTTTATGTGTCCAAAATCCTCTGCCATCTGCGTCACCAGTTTCGAAAACCCATTTACTATTTTCTATATCATTGCCCCAAATGTCTAAGTTCAATACAGAAATTGGCATTCGAAAATGACCATTCTGAATTTTATTTATTTGAGAAATAGGTATTTTCTTACCCCTAAAAATACCATTTAAATCAGTAAGAACTACATTTAAATTCTTTATATCAGTTTCACTTTGAATAAAATC
>CAZNBI010000106.1:0-4209 GCA_964571065.1 uncultured Rhodobacterales bacterium
TTTTATGTTGTTTACAGACAAAAAAAAGATATTGTGGTTGATTTTTTGGTTGTAAACCTTGGACCTAAAGCTGTTCTTGCTACTAGATACATGGTCCCATTATTAATTATGATTATTATGGGGTTTATTTTAAAAGAAATGCCTGTGATAATTTCTAGTCAGGTTGGTGTAATAGATGGTGTAATTACTCCTTGGGGAGGAGAACTTGAGAGGTACACCCTTTCAATACCTTTAGGTATTTCGTGTTTGCTCATTTTTTTTAATTCACTTGTGGAGCTTATGAAAACATATCTTGGTTATCCTGAAGAACTTTCATCTCACAGTCAGGATAATAATTAGTATGTTTATTTTGCTTTTTGCAGGTTTTATTTTATTAATTTTGATTAGAGTGCCGGTGTCAATTGCAATTGGTGCTGCTGTATTAATGACTTTCCTAACAAGTGATTTTTCAGATGCTTTGTATATAATTCCACAACAAATATTAGAGGGGGTTAACAAGCCTTCATTAGCCGCTGTACCATTTTTTATAATGGCAGGTAATCTTATGAATGTTGTTGGCATGACGGATAGAATTTTTAATTTTGCTAATTCTTTAGTTGGTCACTTTAAGGCTGGCTTAGCACAAGTAAATGTTCTTTCTTCAATGATTTTTGCTGGAGTTTCTGGAGCAGCTGTTGCCGATTGTGCAGGATTGGGAGCTATTGAAATTAAGGCAATGAAAGAGAGAGGATATAAAGCAGAATTTGCAGCTGCTGTTACAGTTTGCTCTGCTGTAGTAGGCCCAATTATTCCACCTTCAATTGGACTTGTGATTTTTGCTTTCTTGGCACAGCAGTCTGTTGAAAGAATGTTTTTAGCAGGAATGATACCAGGGATAATTATTGGATTATCATTAATGTTCTTTAATAGAATTTTAGCTATAAAAAATAATTTCCCAACACAACCAAAAGCGTCCCCAAAAGAAGTCATAACTTCTGCAAGAGACGGAATATTGGCATTGGTCGCTCCAGGTATCATTTTAGGCTCAATTTTAGGTGGTTTCGTAACTGCAACTGAGGCAGGTGTTTTGGCTTGTGTTTATTCCATAATGCTGGGTTTCATATACAGAACTATGACTTTTTCAAATTTTTGGAAAGCACTTACTGACACCATGTTAATGACGTCAGTAATTATGATAATTATTGGATTTTCAATTGCTATGGGTTGGCTTCTTGCAATAGAGCAAGTTCCTCAAATGATTGGTTACTCAATATTTGCTCTTACTGAATCAAAAAATGTTTTTTTAGCGCTTCTATTAGTTTTTATTATTTTAGTTGGTTGTGTAGTTGAAGGTGTGCCAGCAAAGTTACTTCTTGTACCGATGCTGTTACCAGTTATTGATAGTTTTGGCATTGATAGAGTTCACTTTGGAATAATTATTCAACTTGGTTTATTAATAGGAATAGCTACCCCACCAATGGGCATTGGTTTATACATAATGGTAGAAGTAGGAAAAGTTCCATTTGAAAGAGTATCGTTAGCTGTTTTGCCTTTTATGATTCCATTGATGTTAGTATTGATCCTTCTAACTTATATTCCAGAACTAACTCTGTGGTTGCCAAATTATATTCTTGGCCCCGATACTCCTATTAATTAATTTTCTTTTTGTTTAACGAAGTTTGAAGCTCCAGATAGATCGCCTATAAAACTTCCATTAAATAATTTTTTATGTGTAGCTGGTTCAGCTTTTTGCTTTTCTAAAGCCCAGTCAACATAAGTCTCTGCTTCATTTTTAGGCATAATCAATACACCTGAGAAGTCTGCTATTACAACGTCTCCAGGATTAGTTGCAACGCCTCCAATTGAGACAGGAACATTAAAACTACCTCCAATATTATAAATTCTAGTAGTTATAGGTGAATTGCCCTTACACCATACTTGAAGCCCGTATTCTTTTAACTCAGGTACATCTGTACAAGGTCCATCAAGAATAACTCCTGAACAACCACTTGCTACAATTGCTGCTGCAACCCCACCCCCTAAGCAAGCATGCTTATCGTCTCCTAGTCTATCGATGCAAAGAATATCCCCAGGTCTTAAAAACTGAATTATATGGTGCAATAATGTTGAGTCTTGGCCTGGTATAGCTAGAGTAATTGCTGTGCCTGCAATCGTCTTTTTTTCATTTAATATGTTTTGAACCTGTCTATTAACAAAACCCAAATGTCTTTTATGACCAATAGTAGCGGTTTCTGCTTTAAGACATTTCTTTAATAAACTTTCGTCTATTTGATCTGGCATTTTATTAACAGTATATGACACTTTTTACACCCTTTCTAAAATTAATAATTTTTATTTCTTGATATAGAAAAAAACAATTCTTAGTCTCATAATAATATGAATGAAAATGTAGAACAATGGAATATCTCAAAAAATGCTGTATCATCAAAAAAAGGCGTTGTTGCATCTCAGCACTGGATAGCTTCTTCTGTAGGCGCTGATGCATTAAGCAAAGGAGGAAACGCAATTGATGCTGCTATTGCTTGCGCTCATGCATTAAACGTTGTCGAGCCTTGGATGTGTGGTTTAGGTGGCAGTGGCTATATTCTTATTTGGCTAGCGGAAAAAAAGCAAATTAAAGTGATTGATTTTCAAGGTGTTCTACCAGAAAAAATTTCATTTGATGATTACCCTCTTGATGAAAATGTTCCAGAGACAATTATGGGTTTTCCAGGTGTTAAGGATGAACAAAATGTTCTTGGCTATAAATCAATAACTATACCTGGGGCAGTTGCCGGTCTCTCTTTGGCACTTCAAAAATTTGGAAGGTTAGGTATAGATACAATTCTTAGTAAAACAATTGAACTTGCTGATAGAGGCCTACCAGTTGACTGGTATACAACTTTACAAATAGCACTAGAAAGTAAAGATTTAAGTAAGTTTAAAGAAAGCTCAAAAATTTATTTGCCTGGTAATTTTCCACCTAATCCTGAGCAATATATTCCGTTAGGGAATTTATTAAAAACTTTAAAAAGAATTTCTGAAAATGGGCCAGATGATTTTTATAAAGGTAAAATTGCTGATGATATTTGTTTTGATTTAAATAAAGGAGGCAGCAAAATATCACAAAATGATCTTGCCTCATATAAACCAAAATTTATTGAGCCTCTTTCTTTTGATTATAAAGGAAAAAAAATATATACAGCGGGTGAAAATAGTGGTGGAATGCGGTTAAAAGATACATTTGATTACCTTCAAAAACACTTTAAAAGTTCAAAAGAAATTGGTGCTGATACGTATATAGCTTATGCTAAGGCTTTAAATTCTGCCTTTAAAACTCATAGGAAGAAACTTAAAAAAATTGTTAACCATGGCTGCACATCTCATTTGAGTGCTGTAGATAGTGATGGCAATATGGTTGCTTTAACTTATACACTTCTGAATAGATTTGGCTCAAAAGTTGTCTTGCCAAGAACTGGAATTCTTATGAATAATTCAGTATCATATTTTGACCCAAGACCAGGATACCCTACATCTTTGAAAGGTAAAAAAAGAATCAATTCATCAAATATGTGTCCTACAATTTGTATAGAAGGAGACAGGGCTTACTTTGCAATTGGCGCTTCTGGCGCAAATCATATTGTACCTTGTACTATGCAAATAGCAGGCTTTTTACTTGATTATAATTTATCAATTGAAAATGCTTTTAACCTACCAAGAATAGATGTTAATGAAAATGATGTCATTAATGTAGATGCTTCAATTGATAGTCAAATTATAAAAGAATTAGAAAAACATTTTAAGCTTATTAAATCTCAAAATTTAGTTTTTCCAAAACTTTATTCATGCCCAAGTGGCGTATTAAGAGATGCTAATGGAGTAAATTATGCAATAGGTGACAAGTCTTCACCTGTAGCTGCTGGCAAATCACAAAAAGACTTCAAAATCAAATTTTCAAAAAAAATAGATAACAAAGTACGAGCCTAATTAATATCCTTTTCCTGGAGGAATAAGGTTTTCAACTTGTTTGCCATTAAGAAAATCATTAACGTTTTTTGCTATCTCCTTTCCTCCAGCTTCTGGATCGAGGAGACTTGCTATATGAGGTGTTATGAATATTTTTGAATTTTTCCAGAAAGGATGTTTTATTGGAAGTGGTTCAATATGAAATACATCTAATGTAGCTTCTTTTATAATTTTATTTTCCAACGCTTTAAGCAGATCTTCTTC
>CAZNBI010000107.1:0-4066 GCA_964571065.1 uncultured Rhodobacterales bacterium
ATTACTAAATCTATTATGGCTGAATTACTATTATCAAAACTTTTTATAAATGATAATATACCTTCATCTTCAAACAAATTTTTATTAATTTGAGATTGATTATTTATTGTTTCGCCATATGCCGTTGATGACAAAAGAAGACAGAAAAATATTATAGTTATAAACTTCAATGGCTTTTATTTTAACTAATTATATAATAATTTATCTTAACTATATTATAATAATTTCTAAAAATATTAAATTTAAATTTCTAATAATGAAGCTTGTTATTGTACATTTATTCTTTCTCTTAAAGATTTTTTTATTCTCTAACAATCTCTATGCAAACTATTTGGATGGATATAAAGAGTATGAAAAGAAAAATTATCAATTGGCCTTTGAGCATTGGCAAGAAGGGGCTAATCAAAATGATACATTATCTCAATTTTATTTAGCATTATTATACAAAAATGGCCTTGGCATTAATCAAGATTATACAAAAGCATTTGAGTTTTTTGAAATTGTATCTGGTAAGGGTTTAATTGAAGGATATTATAATCTTGGGTTGCTTTATTATAACGGTCTAGGCACTGAAAAAAACTATAATAAGGCTTTTATTAATTTTAATATAGCAAAAGATAAAATCGTTGAATCTTATTACTATTTAGGAGTTATGTATAGTGAGTCTAGGGGTGTTGAAATAGACTATTTAAAAGCTGAAAGTTTTTTTCGATTAGCCTCTGAAAATGGCATTGATCTAGCTAATTGCAACTTAGGATATATTTACTTGGAAGGACTTGGAGTACCTCAAAGTTATAGTGAAGCATACAAATACTTTTTAATCGGTGCTAAGAAAAATATCTCTGATTGTCAAAATGGATTAGGTTGGATTTATGAAAATGGTATTGGCGTTTCAAAAAATCAAGATGAAGCAATTAAATGGTATAAATTAGCTGCTGAACAAAATCATAAACAAGCCCAATTTAATTTAGGATCAATTTTTTTAAAAAATAAATCATTAAATGATAATTATTATACAGCTATAAAATGGTTCACTAAATCTGCAGAGCAAGGTGTGCCTGAAGCACAGTATAATTTAGGCAGCATTTACTTTGATGGATTGGGTGTTGTACAAAACTTTAGTAAAGCATTTTCAAATTTTTTATTGTCTGCTGAAAATGGTTTTGAAATGTCTCAATATAAACTTTCATTGATGTTTCTGAATGGTTGGGGTACTGATACAGATAAAATTAAAGCTTTTATGTGGGCAAATATTGCAGCTTCAAGAAATCATGAAAAATCTATTAAAAAACGAGATGAATTACTAAAAATTTTATCAATTAAGGATGTTGAAAGAGGTCAAGAGTTGTCTCTTGCTTGTTTTGAAAAGAAACTAAAAAATTGCTAAATTAGGTAAATAATTTTCCTGGATTTAAAATATTCTTAGGATCTACAGAATTTTTGATTGTTCGCATTAAATTTAATAAATTTTGATCTTTGTATTTTTCCAATTCTTCAATTTTTAATTGGCCAACACCATGTTCAGCACTGAAAGAACCGTTGAATTTTTTTATTTTTTTATAAACTAATTCTTTTAAGGAAGTCTGATTTTTGTAAACATATTCTTTAGTTTTGTCCTCATCCATTAAATTGTAATGTAAATTACCATCCCCTAGATGTCCAAAAGAGCAAATTTTTACTTCTGTATGCTTCTTTTTTAACTCTTCTGAAGTTTCTATCCAAAATTTAGACATATTTTCAATAGGTATGGACAAATCTAATTTAAGTTGAAATCCTTCCTGCATCTGAGCAATATTTGCATTCTCTCTTATTTCCCATAATTCTTTATTTTGATGATCTGACTGAGAAATAACAGCATCTTCTATTAAATGATTTTCAATTAAATGAGACATTACATTTATAATTTTTTTTTGGAAAATAGTCTCTCCTGTGTCATCAATATTTAAATCTAACTCTGAAGTAGTTGTAAATTCTACAAGTAATGAAAGTTCTGGTATTGCTGGGAAGGGCTTACTTATTTTAGGAAATTGTTTATGAACAATTTCTAAAATTGGTTTTGACATTATTTCGAAAGCTTCAATATTGTTTCCAACCAAAGATTGTAACATATGAAGAGTTTCAATAGATTTATCAATATCCTTTACTTTAATAAAACAAGAAATACTTGCCTTGGGTTTTTTAAATATTTTGATAGTTGCAGCTGTTATAAGCGCTAATGTCCCTTCAGAACCAACTAATAGTTTATGCAAAGCGTAGCCAGTATTATCTTTATGTAAAGAATTTAGATTATTTATTACTTCACCATTAGGCAGTACAGCTTCAATACCTAACACCAAATCTCTTGTTGAACCATATTTCAAAACATTTATACCACCTGCATTTGTAGCTAAATTCCCACCAATGGTGCAACTGCCCTTAGCTGCTAGATTTATTGGAAAAATTCTATCTTTTTCTTGAACAATATTAAGAACATTTTCTAAAATGCATCCAGCCTCTACAGTTACTGTATTTCCAAGCAAATCTATATTTCTTATATTATTTAACTTCGTAAAATTAATGAGAATAGAATTTCCAGAATTGTCTGGTGTGGCACCACCACAAAGCCCTGTATTACCACCTTGTGGGACTATTGGTATATTATTTTTATTAGCAAGTTTTAATATTTTGCTAACTTCTTCAGTTGTCGATGGGAATACTACAAACTTAACTTTTCCTTTAAATACTCCTCTCCAATCAATTAAATACTGGTCAATGCCTTCAATCATAATTGGGTTTTTAAGAACGGATTGAAATTCTTTAAATAGATTATTGTTATCATCCATAGTTACGATGAAGCCCTTTTAAGTTTATCGTTAATTGCCAATCCCACATCTTTATTTGGTATGGGAGCTACAACTATTTCCTGAGTGTCAGTTTTATCAAGAAATCTTAACATTTTAAAGAGATTTGATGCTGCTTCATTTAAGTCACCACCAATACTTAAGTTAAGTGCAATTCCATCAAATTTTTCATCAGGCATAATATTATTAAAGCCCAAAAATGAACAATTTTTTGTAGGTTTAATTGAATTTATTATTAATTTTTTTGAAGGTGAGTAATGTTTAAACATTTGTCCAGGGCTTAAAATATTTTTATTACTACCCTTTTTCTTTATTTTGCAATCTACTTTATTCTCTAACATTTTTTGAGTAATCGGACCATCTCGAAGAATTATTATATCGTTACTTCTGACGTCTACAACGGTTGATTCAACACCTTTTTCTGATTGGCCTCCATCGACAATTAATTTTATTTCCTCCCCAAAATCTTCATAAACATGATAAGGGTTGGTTGGGCTAATATTTCCTGAAATATTAGCACTTGGAGCTGCAATTGGATTATTGAATTTTTCGATAATGTTTTGAAAGATTTTATTATCTGGAAGTCTAACAGCTACACTTGATAAATTAGATGTTGCAAGTTTAGAAATTTCATTATTTTTTTTTTGATTAAGTATTACTGTTAGAGGACCAGGCCAAAAATATTTAGATAATGAATAAAATAATGTATTTGTTTCTGCAAATTGTTCCACCATGTTGATGTTTGACACATGCAAAATTAAGGGATTTATATGGGGTCTCTTTTTTATTTTATATATTCTAGAAATGGCACTATCAGAAGTTGCATCTGCTCCTAAACCATATACAGTTTCAGATGGAATAGCTAAAAGTTCTCCGTTTGACAGTATTTCATATGCTTGCTGAATTACTTTACCACTATATTTTTTAATGTTAGTTGTCATTTAAAAAGCTATATATAAAATTAATTTATATAAATAATAGTTCAAAATTAAATTTTAAGGAATTTATATGTGTGGAAGATTTTCACTTTCATCAAACCTTGAAGAATTAAAAAATGAGTTTTCAAATGAAATATCTGGAAATTTTCCTGCAAAGTACAATATATCGCCAGGACAGAATTCTGTAGTAATATCATTAAAAAAAAATAATCTTTATCTTAACCAAATACAATGGGGTTTTAAAGTACCCAAACTAAGTAAATTGGTGATTAATGCTAGATCAGAAAC